>CAYNBE010000125.1:0-11218 GCA_964395045.1 uncultured Prolixibacteraceae bacterium
AAACAAGATGCATTTAATGAACAAAATATTTTAAACAGCTGAAAACAGTTTCAAAAATAATCTTTTTTTCAGGGGAAGGAACTCTACCTGTCGGGTGAAAAATGTTACTTTTGGCCACATCAACATTGAAAAATTAGCGTGCATGAAAAAAGATACTGTTGTTTTCGAAATTATAAACAAAGAGTATGAGCGACAGCTGACCGGGATTGAACTGATCGCTTCCGAAAACTTTGTGAGCAACCAGGTTTTGGAAGCCATGGGATCGGTGATGACCAATAAATACGCTGAAGGGTACCCCGGAAAAAGATATTACGGCGGATGCAAATTTGTGGACATGACCGAGCAGCTTGCCATTGACAGGGTGCGGGAATTGTTTGGCGCCGAATGGGCAAATGTTCAGCCTCATTCAGGTGCACAGGCCAATCAGGCTGTACTGAGTGTCGTTCTTCAGCCGGGAGATACCTTTCTGGGACTGAATCTTGCACACGGGGGGCACCTTTCCCATGGTTCACCGGTTAATTCCTCCGGAATCCTTTATCGGCCGGTGGCATATCATGTCAGGGAAGAAACAGGGCTTGTTGATTATGACCTGATGGAAGAGCTGGCAATGAAAGAAAAACCGAAGCTGATCATCGGGGGGGCCTCGGCGTACAGCCGTGACTGGGATTATGCAAGGATGAGGGAGATAGCCGAAAAGTGCGGAGCAATCCTGATGATTGACATGGCACATCCGGCGGGTCTGATTGCTGCCGGTCTGCTGAAGAATCCGCTCAAATATGCACACATCGTCACTTCGACGACCCATAAAACCCTGAGGGGGCCACGCGGGGGAATTATCCTGATCGGGAAGGATTTCGAAAATCCATGGGGCATTTCCACCAAAAAGGGGGAAGTCAGAATGATGTCGTCGCTGCTCGATTCAGCAGTTTTTCCCGGGCAGCAGGGGGGACCGCTTGAACATGTGATTGCCGCCAAGGCAGTTTCCTTTGGTGAAGCACTTGATCCATCTTTCAGAGAATACCAGGAACAGGTGAAGAAAAATGCATCGGCCATGGCCAGGTCGTTTATGGATTTGGGATATAAAGTTGTTTCCGGGGGAACCGAAAACCATTCCATGCTGATTGACCTCAGGACGAAATATCCGGAAATCAATGGCAAGCAGGTTGAAACCATTCTCGGGACAGCCGATATTACCATTAACAAGAACATGGTTCCCTTCGACAGCAGGTCTCCGTTTCAGACATCCGGCATCAGGCTTGGAACTCCTGCTGTGACAACCCGCGGACTGAAAGAAGAGTTTATGCCGGTTATCACAGAAATGATCGATGATGTGATCGCTCATGCCGATGACGAAAGCTACGCTTTGAAGGTCAGGGAGAAAGTAAATGACATGATGAAGGATTATCCTCTTTTCGCATGGTAATCCCTCATTCATAATGCAATGAGTCAGCCGCCATCCAGTACAGAAACGGGGGTCATTTTTCGTGACGGTGATTCATCTCTGTCTATCCAATACTATTAGAACTATTCCAGGTTTATGCTTTGGTATCAAATATTGATTGTTCTGGTTACCGGGATTGCCGCAGGTTTTATCAATACGGTAGCCGGGGGAGGATCATCCCTCACCCTGCCTGTTCTGATGTTTATAGGACTTCCCCCCAATGTGGCCAACGGGACAAACCGGGTGGCCATCCTCCTTCAGAGCATTGCCGGAGTAAATACCTTCCGCTCTAACAGGATTATCACCTTCAGCGAGGGACACCGGCTGATTTGGCCTTCGGTTGCAGGCGCTCTGGCCGGCGCACTAGTTGCAGTAGAAATCAGCCAGGAACTTATGAAATGGTTCATTGTGGCCATCATGACAGGCATGTTGTTGCTGGTGATTTTCAAACCAGAAACATGGGTCAGGAAACAGAGCGGTTTCCGTTCCGGAAATCCGGGCCTGATGAATCAGTTTATATTCTTTCTGATCGGATTCTACGGGGGATTTATCCAGGTAGGGGTCGGATTTCTCCTGCTCGCAGGCCTGGTGGTTGGATGCGGGTTCGATATGGTGAAGGGGAATGCCATGAAAGTGTTGATTGTGCTGGTTTACACCATCATATCCATTATAGTATTCTGGACCAGCAACCAGGTGGATCTGGGAATGGGATTGCTCTTGGGAGCAGGTAGTATGATCGGGGCCTATGCAGGGGCTAAATTCACCATCCGGGGAGGAGTCGTTTATGTTAGGTACTTTCTGATCATCGCATTGGTTGCTATGATCCTGAAGCTATCCGGGATATTCTGATGTGTGGTTAATATTCACCTCAACAACCTATCCCTGTGCGATAAACCGTAAAAAGGGGAGTGCAGTCATGAAAAGTTCCATTCCCGGTAGGTGATGAAAGGTTTGACATCGGTCACCATCATTCCTGCGGCTCTGGCCGCTTCCATTCCCAGGATTCCGTCTTCAAACACCTGACATTCATCGGGAATTACACCCATCAGCCGGGCACAGGTCAGAAAAGTCTCCGGTTCCGGTTTATGCCTTACGACATCATCGGCGGTGACGATGGCATCAAAATAAGTCTCAAAGCCAAGCTGCTTCAACTGGAGCATGGCGCTTTTCCGGCTGGCACCGGTTCCTATTGCCATAGGCATTTTCCCCAATTGATCCATCACAATATCGGCCACCTTACCAACCGGCCTGATGAAATGTATATATTCACTGAAGATGCTATGCTTCCTCCTGACCAGGTAGTGGGGGTCCAGCGCAAGGTTGTTATCGCTGATAATCCGCTGTGCAAAGGCAATGGTAGGCATTCCGGTCATCTCGAATACAATTTTCGGGTCAAAAGTGAATCCCAGTTCATCCCCCAGCTTGTTCCATACTGCAAGATGAACCTGAAGGGAATCGGAAAGGGTCCCGTCAAGGTCGAAAATCAGTCCTCTGGCTGCCGGATTGATTGTAAGTCCCATCTTGATCAAATTTGAGTCCCAAAGATATCCCAAACTGATCAGCTCTGAATTACCGATATCCAAAAACTTAACATGGAAATGCAATTCCAGGTATTCCCTGCTGAAAATCAGATTAATGCAGTTTTATCCCGAGATGATAAAAGGTAAAAGCCCAGATATCGGTGTATTCATCAATGACCTTGGAAGTTGGTTTTCCCGCTCCGTGCCCGGCTTTTGTTTCTATGCGGATCAGGACAGGCAGTTTCCCCCTGTTGCATTCCTGTAAACGTGAAATATATTTGAAGGAGTGGGCAGGAACGACCCGGTCGTCATGGTCTGCTGTAGTTACCAGAATAGCCGGATATTTTCCGTCTTTGACGATGTTATGGTATGGTGAATAACCGTAAAGGTACCGGAACATTTCCGGGCTGTCGTCACTGGTTCCGTAATCGGTTGCCCAGGCCCAGCCGATGGTGAATTTGTGATACCGGAGCATATCCATAACCCCGACTGCAGGCAGGGCTACTTTGAACAATTCAGGCCGCTGATTGACAACAGCTCCCACAAGAAGCCCTCCGTTTGATCCTCCCTGGATGGCCAGCTTCGCCGGAGAAGTGTATTTCTGTTCGACCAGGTATTCGGCAGCCGCGATAAAATCGTCAAAGACATTTTGTTTATTCAGCTTTGTACCAGCTTTGTGCCATTCTTCCCCATATTCTCCGCCTCCCCGAAGGTTGGCAACTGCAACAATCCCACCGTTTTCGGCAAAGAAGAGCCGCTGAACCGAGAAAGCCGGGGTGAGCGAATTGTTGAATCCGCCATATCCGTAAAGCAAAACCGGATTTTTGCCATTCCTGACCATTCCTTTCCTGTAAAACAGGAACATGGGAATTTTTGTCCCGTCTTTGCTGCTATAAAACACCTGGTCAACCTGAAAATCGCCGGGATTGAATTTCACCTCAGGTCTGAAATATACAGTGGATTCATTTGAACTGAAATCATAGCGGTAAACTTCTCCGGGTGTGTTGAATGAAGTGAAGGTATAGAAAGCTTCGGAATCCTCCTTTTTACCGGAGATGCCAGAAGTGGAACCAATACCGGGAAACTTGATTTCATATTCAAATTTCCCTTCCAGGTTATACACCTCAAGATGGCTACAGGCATCTTTCATATAAGTCAGGACCAGTTTTTCCCCTGCGATGTCAGCCGAAGTAAGCACTTCTGTTTTTTCAGCAACCAGTTCTGTCCAATCCGATTCATTAGGTTTACGGGTATCGATTTTTAATATACGATATCTGGGTGCCTTATAATTGGTAATGACAATCAGCTCATTCTCCAGATTGTCAATTACATTAAAATCATATTCAAAATCCTTCATTAAGGGTACAAAACCTCGGTTCTTTTTCGACATATCCCTGAATTCAAGGGAGTTGCCACTTGTTGACTCGCTTTTAGTAAGAATCATAAACCGGTAGTCATCAGTTACACTGACACTGAGGTTCCGTTTGGAATGCTCCGGATCGCTCAGGATCAAAGGGTCGCACGAAGGATCAGTTCCAATCTTATGGTACCGGACCTGTTGGTTTTCATTCGATTTTTTCCGTTCGTTTCCCGGTTCAGGAGCCGGATAGCAGCTATAAAAAAAACCTCCGTCGTACCATGATATGCCGGAGAACTTGACCCAGCGGATGTGGTCAGGGAGGGTACGCCCGGTCTCAATATCCTTCACAAAAATTTCGTTCCAGTCAGAGCCGGAACAGGATGTTTTATAAATCAGATACTTTCCGTCGGGAGAAATCTTTGTGCCTGATAAAGCCACGGTGCCATCTTCGGACAATGCGTTCGGATCGAGCAAAACCCGGGGTTCTCCGTTCAGGCTATCCGACATAAACAGCACACTCTGGTTTTGCAGTCCGTCATTTTTGAAGAAGAAATATTTCCCAGCCTCTTTGACAGGAGTTGTTATCCTGGCATAGTCAGTAAGTGCTGTAATCCTTTCCCTGATCTGTTCACGTCCCGGTAAACGGTCAAGAAAAGCCCTTGTAACTTCATTCTGTGCAACAATCCATTTTCTGGTTTCTTCTGAATGATCATCTTCGAGCCATCTGTACTGATCTTCAACAGGTGTTCCGAAAATGGTGTCGGTCACGGATATTTTTTTTGTTTCCGGGTATTTCACTGTTGTGGCCTGTTTGCAGGATGCAAATGTGAGAGATGCAAGCATCAGATAGAGAAATTGTTTCATATTTTAGTTGGTATTAAAAATTTTTTAACGTTCATTTTCCGGATAGGTTTGTGACAGGATGGAAATCAGTTCCCTGAGTAATTCCTTATGAATACCCTGTGCGGATTGTTCCGCCTGTCTGACTTTGATGATTTCCATATCTCTGAGCTTAGCCAGAGGTTGCCAGCCAAGGTTGTCGATAACCGTCAGTGCTTCAAATGCAGTTTCAAAGTCACTTCCGATGACCAGATCGGTAAAAAAAGAGAGGTATTCCGAAAAATCAAGGCCATTTTTCCAGCAACAGGTAACCAGGTCCCTCCGAAGTGATTTATCGGTGACATCACGAATGGCGTCAACAAGATAAGGGATTGTTTCTTTGTCCTTCAGATTGCCAAGCAGCTCAAGGATGCTTCTGCTGACCTCCTCTCCGGGTGAATTTGAAAGGAGCTCCAGGAGGAACGGAAGATAAAGGGCATTTCCTTTTTCACCCAAATCAGCAATGGCTTTCAGTATCTGTGTTTCTGAACCCGAAGTTAGTCCTGCAATCAGTTCGGGATTGGTTTTGTGTGCTTTAATTTCTGTCATTTCGTCCGATGGGAGGTAATGTTGTTATATTCTTCTGCAAAAATAAGGATAGTTTCTTAGGTTTGATGCGTTTGGGGTATATTTGCGGCTTTATCGGGAAGGGTGAATAAGACGAAAGAGTTAGCGGAATCGAGAATCGGGCCTTTGATGTTCAGGTACTTTGTCCCGGCATTTGTGGGTGTTGTAGACAAAACTCTGTACAATATCGTTGACCGGATTTTTATTGGCAGGGGGGTTGGGTCAGAAGCAATCTCGGGTGTCTCGGTGGTTTTTCCCATTATGCTGATCATGATGGGCTTCGGAATGCTGATCGGGATCGGGGCAGGAGTGATGGTTTCGATCAACCTCGGAAGGAAAAACAAAGACCGGGCTGAAAAGATACTTGGAACCGGTTTTGTAATGATGCTCCTTGTTTCGGCGGTACTGACGGTCGTTGGCTTCATCCTGAAAAAGCCTCTTCTCAGATCGTTCGGAGCTACCCAGGAAACATTTAGGTACGCAAACGACTACCTGAATATCATCCTGTTCGGAGTGGTTTTCCAGATGGTTGGGTTTTCGCTGAACAATATCATCCGGGCCGAAGGAAATGCAAGGGTGGCCATGTATTCTATGCTGCTAAGTGCGGGAATCAACATCGTCCTGAATCCGGTATTTATTTTTATATTAGGGTGGGGAGTGAAAGGATCGGCTCTTGCCACGGTGATTTCCATGATCATACTTGATATTTGGGTGATTGCACATTTCAGGAGCCGGAGGTCAGTGGTCAAACTACGGAAAGAGTATATAAAAGCCGACCGGGTTATATTTAAGGATATTCTGGCTATTGGCATTTCCCCGTTTGCAATGCAGGTGGCCGGGAGTTTTGTCCACGGAATCCTCAACACCAAGCTGATCTTTTACGGAAGCAACCTGGCTGTGGGTGCCATGGGGATCATCAATTCCGTGACATCTCTGGTAGTGATGACCATTGTGGCAATCAACATGGCTTCTCAGCCGATTATCGGCTTTAATTACGGGGCAAAAATGTTCGGCAGGGTCAGGGAAGCTTTGAAAAAAGCATTGACAGCGGCGACCTTTGTTGCACTGCTTTCGTTTGTCCTTATTGAGATATTTGCCAAAGACCTGGTCGGGATGTTTAATACAAGCAGTCCTGAATTGATAGCGATTGCCGTACCCGGACTGAGAACCTTCATTATGGCAATGCCTGTCATCGGTTTCCAGATCGTAACCGGGAATTATTTTCAATCGGTGGGAAAAGCAAAAACTGCCATGCTCCTGACATTGCTCCGTCAGGTCCTGGTACTCCTGCCCCTTTTGCTGATCTTGCCTTCGTTCTTGGGAATCAAGGGAATATGGATTGCTTCGCCTGTGGCAGATGTGGTTTCGGCCATAATTGTTTCATTCTTCCTGGCACGTGAATGGAAAAGACTCCGACTTATCGGGTAACCGGTGATAGGATAGAAAGTTCGTACCCCGATTTATAGTTTTTTCAACAGTGCCCTGCCAGTATGCGAATTTCCCTGCCGTACAAGATCCTCCGGGAGGCCTTCAAACACTATGATTCGCCCGGTGGCTCCCCCTTCAGGCCCCAGGTCAATGACCCAGTCGGCCGATTTGATGATTTCCGGATTGTGTTCGATGATAACAATGGAATGTCCCCTTTCAATAAGAGCATTGAACGATTCCAGCAATTTCCTGATATCATGAAAATGCAAACCGGTTGTCGGTTCATCAAATACAAAGAGGGTGGGGGATTCCTTTTCCCTTACCAGGAATGATGCAAGTTTTACGCGTTGGCTTTCTCCCCCGGAGAGAGTGCTCGACGACTGCCCCAGCCTGATATATCCGAGCCCGACATCCTGAAGGGGTTTCAATCTTCTGATGATCCTTTTTTCGACAGGATCATTTCCCTGTTCAAAAAGTGAGATAGCCTGGCTGACCGTCATGTTCAGAATGTCATCGATGTTTTTCCCCTTATACGTAACATCCAGGATTTCTTCTTTGAAGCGCTTGCCTCCGCAACTTTCGCAAACCAGGTAAACATCGGCAAGAAACTGCATTTCAACCCTGATGATCCCTTCTCCCTGACACTCCTCACATCGGCCTCCGTCGACGTTGAAAGAAAAATGGGAGGGATCCAGTCCCAGTTGTTTGGCATAGGATTGTTCTGCAAATAACTTTCTGATTTCATCATAGGCTTTCAGATAGGTGACCGGGTTTGAACGCGAGCTTTTACCGATGGGATTCTGGTCGACCAATTCGATTCCCGAAAGCAGATGAATATCACCACGGAGAGCATCGTGATGCCCGGTCCGTTCCACATCGTACCCCCCCAGCATTTTGGCAAGAGCAGGATATAATGTTTTTGTCACAAGTGATGATTTACCTGATCCGCTGACCCCTGTCACCACTGTGATAACATTCAGAGGAAAGCGGACATGCAGGTTTTTAAGGTTATTTTCACGGGCTCCGGCGATTTCAATATAGTTGTTCCATTTACGGCGGTAGCCCGGGACCTTGATCTTCTCTTTTCCCGACAGGTAACGTGCGGTCAGGCTTTCGCTCTGTTCCAGAGCCTGATGATCACCCACGAAAACAACTTCACCACCGGAAGTACCGGCAAGGGGGCCGATATCAATAATCAGATCAGAGGCACGCATGATCTCTTCATCGTGTTCAACTACCACGACCGTATTCCCCATTTGTTTCAGTTTCTTCAAAACAGCTATCAGACGGGTTGTGTCGCGGGGGTGAAGTCCGATACTTGGTTCATCAAGAATATATAACGATCCGACAAGATTGCTGCCAAGAGAAGTAGCCAGGTTGATCCGTTGTGATTCTCCGCCGGAAAGGGTGGAAGAAAGCCTGTTAAGGGTCAGGTAGCCGAGTCCGACATCACACAAATACTCCAGCCTGCTCTTCACCTCGGTGAGAATCCGTCGCGCAACCTTTGTATCGTGCGGAGAGAGCCGGATGTCCCTGATGAATTCGAGAAGTTCTGCTACCGGCATGATGACAAGTTCCTGGATTGACCTGCCGGCAACCTTCACATATCCTGCCTGTTTCCTGAGTCTGGTTCCCCTGCATTCGGGACAAACCGTTTTTCCCCTGTAACGCGAAAGCATAACCCTGTACTGGATTTTGTAGCTTTGCTCCTCCAGGTGGGAGAAAAAGGTGTTTAACCCTTCAAAGTAGCGGTTCCCGGTCCAAAGAAGGGAGCGTTGTTCTTCAGTAAGTTCATAATATGGTTTGTGTATCGGAAAATCAAACCTGGATGCAGAATAGATGAGTTTGTCACGCCATTCCTTCATCTTTTCGCCTTTCCAGCATGCAATTGCATCCTGGTACACCGAAAGGGATTTGTTCGGAACAACCAGGTCTTCATCAATGCCGATGACTTTGCCGTATCCTTCACAAAGCGGACAGGCCCCCATGGGATTGTTGAAATCAAACATGTGGATCGTGGGATCTTCAAATTCAATTCCATCCGCTTCAAAACGGCTTGAAAAACTTTCAGCCCGGAAGCCTTCATCGACTGAATACGAAACTATGCATTCACCCTGACCCTCAAAAAATGCAGTTTGGACTGAATCAGCCACCCTGCCGAGGGTATCTTCATCGTATGCAACTGTCAGCCGGTCAACAACAATATGGCAACTCCCGGGACACCGGAATTCTTCCTTCTCAGCCAGTAATTTGTCGATCCTGACGAACTCCCCGTTCACTTCAAGGCGCGTAAATCCTTTTTGCAAAAGGAGTTCAGCCTCCCTGGCCAGGGTTCTTCCTTCCCTTAAAAGGAGGGGGGCAGCTATGATGACCAGGGTTTCTTCGGGCAACGATGAAATAAAATTAACCACATCCGTGACACCATGCCGTGTGACCTCCCTGCCGGAGACCGGAGACCAGGTATGCCCGGCACGGGCAAATAAGAGCTTCAGGTAATCGTAAATTTCGGTAGAAGTCCCCACAGTTGAACGGGGATTGCGGGTGTTTACCTTCTGCTCAATGGCTATTGCTGGTGGTATCCCCCTGATGCTGTCAACATCCGGTTTGTCAATTCTTCCCAGAAACTGGCGGGCGTATGAAGAGAGACTCTCGACATACCGGCGCTGTCCTTCAGCAAAAAGGGTGTCAAAAGCCAGTGACGACTTCCCAGAACCAGATACTCCTGTAATTACAATCAGCTTGTTCCGGGGAATTTCCAAAGTAATATTTTTCAGGTTATGGACCCTTGCTCCCCTGATTTCAATGTTCCCGGAACCATTTAACCTCGTCATTCCCTGGATTTATGATAATTTTTTCTCAAAATATTTGGAATTTTCCGTAAAAAGTATCATTTTTACGCCTGCAAAATTACAATTGTTTCACGTATTCTAAAAGATCGCCTATTGTCAAACTTTACTTTTTGTTAAATAAAATAGAAAGTAAATGTTCAATGCTGAAGTTTTGAACGACAACGAGCTCGTTCAGCGTTATGTAAATGGCGATCATCATTCCATTGAAATTTTAATAAACCGCCACAAGAACAGGGTTTATTCGTATATCCTGCTGATTGTGAAAAACCAGGACCTCGCTGAAGATATCTTCCAGGATACCTTCATCAAAGTGATCCGTTCCCTGAAATACGGCAGGTATACCGAAAACGGAAAATTCATTTCCTGGGTACTCCGTATATCACACAACCTGATCATTGATCACTTCAGAAAGGAAAAGCTGAATGGTACTATTCCAAGCAGCAGTTGTGAAAACGATGTTTTTAACTCGCAAAAATTATCGGACGAAAACATCGAAGACCAGATGGTGATGGAACAGATTCTTTTTGAAGTAAAAGAACTAATTAAGGAATTGCCCGAAGACCAGCAGCAGGTTATCAGGATGCGTCATTATATGGGCTTGAGCTTCAAGGAAATAGCTGAGCTTACAGGAGTGAGTATCAATACAGCTTTGGGCAGGATGAGATATGCCCTGATAAATCTTCGTAAGCTGATCAAGGAAAAAAATCTCACACTTACAAGAATTTAATCTGATCCGGCACAATATAACGGGCAACATGCCGTTTTAAAGTAAATGATAACGGAAATGTGCCTATGAAAAAAGGATCTACCTTAATTTTTCTTGTTAGTCAGTTTTATCGGGAGATCAATGGTTCATCACAGACAGTATTGTCCAATCTTCATCTGGATCCCACAGAACAAGAAAGTTGTGATTTGCATGCACCACCTGAACGATCGCTCAGGAAGGTTCTGGATTACGCAAAATCGTTCGATGTTGCCGAAACAGAAACAATCGGGAAAGTAGAGTGGATATTGAACTGAGGCATCCCGGAGCTATAAGGCCCCGGGTTTTTTTTTGCATTGAGTGCACTCCGAAAAGTCTTTTGTAATATGTCACGCAAAGTTCGCAAAGTTTTTTTATCAAATATTTAGACATTGTGTTCTGGGCGCCTCTGCGTGAAATTTGACTTATCAG
>CAYNBE010000126.1:0-11072 GCA_964395045.1 uncultured Prolixibacteraceae bacterium
AGCTGATTATTTCTTGTTTTTAAAAATCCAGTCGAGGCTCAGCATGCCCCATGAAATGACTGCAGTGTTATGATCAAGAGCCGGCAGGGGGACCAGGTTTACAACTGTTGTGGGTACTCCCAAAGCAAGAAATTGTCCGTATATATTCGTAGAAACAAGCGGCGTTACCAGGTTATCAGCCTGACCGTGGACCATCAGCAACGGTTTTGTAGTTTTCCATGGAGTTATACTGTTCTCGGTAAACGCTTCCCTCAGGGATGAAAATTTATCGCCAGTTTCAAAATTAGCCCTGAAATCCTGGGTGAAAAGATCGTTAACCTGAGTGGTAAGTTTTGAATTGATAGCGGCAGCATTTTTTGTCCCGTCAAAAAGTGCAGGGATATAACCGCTCGCCGAAAACGGAGAATTCAGAATGTCTCCGAAGCTGTTTTTAATTGCACCCGATTGAATATAGGAGTTTAGAATATATGCCATAAAATAGGGCTGTGGATAGACCTGCTGGCTGAGTATCGATTTGCTGACAAAATTCAAGTCATAGGGCCCTGCACCACATGAACTGGCTTTCAGGCTGAATTCGGCTGAAAGTTTCGTTTCCAGTTCTTTCGCAAGGGCCATGGTTGCCCAGCCACCCTGCGAATACCCCATCAGATAGACATCCTTCAGCAAAGTAAAATTTAAATAATTGGGCGAGGCCATTTCCCTGACTGCCCGATACATGTCGGTGATGGAAGAGATGGTTGAAGCTTTGTCAAGGTATGGATGGAACATTTCCTTTGAAGCCCCAAATCCAAGATAATCAGGAAGCACCACGACAAATCCCATCGATGATACTGCTTCGATCAACGTATAAAGCGAATCGTTCGGATTTACGGAAGGCGCCTTTGAATGAAGGGTATTGGTCCCGTTCTGGAAACTGAGGAGGGGGAAACTTCCATTGTTCATCGGCACACAGACAAGCCCCGACGCTATCTTGTCCTCTGTTTTAAATTTTGTTTTGTAATTCACCTTATAAACCCAGAAGCCATACTGAACCAACTGGCTCAAACCGGCTGCTTCCGGGATACGCCCTGCAACTGATTCCAGATACACCCTGACAAGCTGCTGGGGATATGAGGCCACCTGGGTGTAACTGATCAGGTAATTGTTTTGAGTATGCGGTATCTGGCTGTCATCATCAAAAAGATCACAGGAAACCATTGACAAAACCAATGCAAAACTTATTATGATGCTATAAATAAACCACTTGCCTTTCATGGTATGCTTGTTTTTGTTTATCGTCCAAAAATACTCTTTTAATAACGAAAAAATTCATGAGAAAGTACATCGGCAGAAAATTGTTAACCTAGTTCTTTCCTGAATTGATACTCCCCGCGGCAGAACCGACGGGGAATGCGCTCACCGGAATTCAATCATCCGATTTTTTTGTAACAGTCCGGCACATCTGACATGGTTTTAACGATGAGAATAACTCAGTTTGATAAAACGACTTATATTTCCTGCATAAAAAAAACACAAACAGCTCCTTTTTTATTTGTTCCGGAAATGATATCTTTGCAAAGAATTTTAAATCATACAGCCATGTTAAAAGAAAAAGTCTTAAAATCAATCAATCAACAGATTAATAACGAATATTTTTCGGCTTACCTATACCTTTCCATGTCATCCTGGTTCCAGAGTAAAGGGTTGCCGGGATTTGCCAACTGGATGTACATTCAGTACAAGGAAGAACTGGCACACGGAGACAAATTTTTCAAGTATGTGGGAGAGCGCGGCAGTCAGGTAATTCTCAAGGCCATTGCACCAGTAGATACCGATTTTGAAAGCGTGGTGGCAGTATTTGAAAAAACATTGGAGCACGAACAATATGTAACCGCAAGCATCCATAAAATCATGGATGTTGCCGTTGAAGAGCACGACTATGCCACACAGAGTTTTCTGAAGTGGTTTATTGACGAGCAGGTTGAAGAGGAAGCTGCTGCCGGTGAGATTCTGGAAACCCTTCGGATGCTGAATGGGAATGGAAACGCACTTGTTATGCTTGACCGCGAGATGCGCCAGCGGGTCTTTGTCGATCCGACTGTGGCAGAATAATGAACGATAAAAGATCATCATAAAAAGGCTGTCACAAAAGACAGCTTTTTTTTTACCACCGGAAAGTTATGAAATCGGAACAGGACCCCGACAGACTTTTTCAGCACCTGGAGAAAAAATGCTCAGACCTTTTCGACCGGAAGGGGAGGGATGATATTGGGCGGGCATACCGGTTTAGCAGGGATTTCCTGGGTGACCGCTATTTTGACTCGGGAGAAGGGATTCTGCTCCATTCACTCGAAGTTGCCACAATCATTGCTGAGGAGATCGGACTGGAGTCTGATTCGGTTGTCGCCGGTATCCTCCACAATGTCATGTATGAAAGGCTGGTGGAAAAACCTGCTCCGGAACAGATCACTGCCTTGTTCGGTAACCCGGTGACACAAATTCTTGAAGGCATGGCCAAGATCAACGCACTGGGAACCGATACCGCAGAGCTCCATCCCGAAAATTACCGCATGTTGATGCTGGCCCTTGCGGGGGATGTGCGGGTAATACTGATCAAAATCGCCGACAGGCTGCAAACGATGCGAAAGTTTGACCTCTTTCCCTCCGGGTCGATTATCCGTATTGCCAAGGAAACCAACCATATTTACGCACCCTTTGCCCACCGGCTCGGATTATACCGGATCAACTCCGAACTACAGGACCTTTGCCTGAAATACCTGAAGCCTGAAGCATACCTCGATGTGATGAACCGACTGAAAGAAACCGAGAACGAACGTTCGAAATTCTTTGTCGAATTTGTAAAACCCATCGAAGAGAAACTCCGGAGCCGGGGATTCCGGTTTGAAATGAAAGCCCGTACAAAATCGGTACACTCGATTTATTCAAAAATGCAGCGACAAAAGGTTTCGTTTGATGAAGTATACGATCTGTTTGCCATCCGGGTGATTCTTGATGCAAAGCCTGAGGAGGAAAAAGCCCAGTGCTGGTCTGTATATTCCGTAGTTACCGATGAATACCAGGCCAACCCCGAAAGGATGCGCGACTGGATCACAATTCCCAAATCGAGTGGATATGAATCGCTCCATGCAACGGTGATGGGACCGCATAACAAATGGGTCGAAGTACAGATCAGGACGAAGAGAATGGATGAGATGGCCGAAAAAGGCGTTGCTGCCCACTGGAAGTACAAGGGAGGTCGCGAAAACCGGGAACTTGACCAGTGGCTGACCGGTATCCGCGACATTCTTGAAAATCCCGAAGTCAATGTAGTCGACTTTATCGATGAATTCCGAAAAAATGTCTATTCAGACGAGATTTATGTTTTCACACCCCGGGGCGATTTGAAAAAGCTGCCGGGGGGATCTACCATCCTTGATTTTGCTTACGAAATTCATTCAGAACTCGGGGACAGGTGTGTGGGAGGAAAGGTGAATGACAGGAAGGTCACTCTACGGCACAAACTGAAAAACGGGGATACCGTTTCGGTGGAGACTTCCTCAACCCAACGCCCGAAAATGGACTGGCTCGATTTTGCAGTTACCACCAAGGCAAAAAACCGGATTCGTGCCTCCCTGAACGAGGAGCGTAAAAAGGAAGCCGCCAACGGGAAAGAGATGCTTTACCGGAAATTTAAAAACTGGAAGATTGAGCTGACCGAGGAAATTATGAGGCGAATTCTGAAAAATTACGGGTTTAAACTGGCTTCAGACCTTTACTACAATATTTCCATCGGGAAGATCGACACCCTTCAGATCAAAAACCTGGTCAGGGAAGAGGAAAAACAGGCCGTACGCTTAAAGCCAGAGGAACCGCTTTTACCGGAACCGGCCAGGGAGCCTTCGACAGAAACAGGCGATGATTACATGGTCATTGACAACAACATCCGAAATGTCAATTACAAACTGGCCCCCTGCTGCAATCCTGTTTACGGGGATGAAATTTTCGGATTTGTGACCATCCGCGACGGTATTAAGATACACAGGGCATCGTGTCCAAATGCTCCCCAGATGTCCGAACGGTTCCCGTACAGGATCATCAGGGCAAAGTGGAGGGAGACAACCACCAGGAGCTCATTCCTGACCACCCTTTTTATCACGGGGGCTGATTCCCTGTCGGTCGTATCTGACATATCCCATCTGATTGCCAAGGATTTCGGCGTACAGATGCGATCGATCAACATTGAAACAAACAGGGGTGAATTCAGGGGAATCCTGAAAATCTGGGTGCACAACCTGGAGCACCTCGATTTCCTGATGCACAAGCTCAGACATCTGAAAGGGATCACATCGGTTTCAAGAGGAGAAAACTGAAAAATAAAACCATGAATGTACTGATAGCGCCCAATTCGATGAAAGGCAGCCTGGATGCATTCAGGTTTGCATCTTCAGTTGCAAAAGGATTCAGGTCCGTATCGCCGGTGTTTAATATACGGGAAGTTCCGGTGGCCGACGGTGGTGATTTCACCGGAAAGGTACTTGCACATGCGCTGGGTGCCAGGGAATACACAATGGTGGTCAGGGGGCCATCGGGCCGGAAAACGGAAGCACAATTTGCCATCAGCGGCCGTACAGCTATCATTGAAATGGCTGAAGCATCGGGACTGAGACTAATCGAAAAAGATGAAAAAGACCCAATGAAGAACAACACCTTCGGGACAGGTGAGCTGATTCTGGCTGCCATGGAAAGGGGATGCAACCATATTCTTCTTGGCCTCGGAGGCAGTGCCACCATGGAAGGCGGAATCGGGTTGCTGGAAGCCCTGGGATTTGAATTCTACGGGGACCACGGGAAACGGTTACCGGCGACAGCCCGTTCCCTTCATGAGATTTCAAAGATTCTGATTCCGGATTCCCTCTGCGAGGATGTCCGGATAACGATCCTTTCCGATGTAAACAACCCGCTTCTCGGACCAAATGGTGCTGTGGCGGTTTTCGGCCCCCAGAAAGGTACCGATGCTAAAATGGCGGAGGAAATTGAAGCCGGTTTGGAAAACTGGATTCATCTGCTGGAACAAAAAAGCGGCAAATCCCTCCGCGACATACCGGGCATGGGGGCAGCCGGGGGAATGGCTTCAGGCCTGGTTGCGTTCATGAATGCGGGCATGGTTCCCGGGGCCGAAACAATCTTTTCCATTCTCGGCATGGACGAACACATCACCTGGGCCGACCGGATCATCACCGGGGAAGGAAAAATCGACAGCCAAAGCCTGGGAATGAAAGCACCCGAGGTCCTTGCCCGGAAAGCCAAAGCTGCAGCCAAACCGGTTATCGCCATTGCCGGCATGGTCGATCCGGAAGCTACTGGCAACTATGATTCAGTTTACTCCCTTTCAAACAGCAATATCCTTCCCGATGAAGCAATCAGACGCGCAGATGAACTGGTTTTCACCACATCTGCCTCCATTGCCCGACTCTGGCTCGACCAATTTCCGTACTTGAAAACACAACACATCCGGCTGACCGAAGCAGAAAAGCTGATCGAAAAAGGAAACGTCACAGAAGCTGCATCCCTCCTCGACATTCCTGAAATGGAGAAACTGGCCGGATGCCATTACCTGAAAGGAAAGATCGGCATGAAACAGCAGGATTGGGGGTCAGCTCTCAATGCATTCAGACGATGTCTCGAACTGGATACGAAGCATCCGAAGGCTGGCGCAGAAACAGATATCGTAAACGCAATTTTGGATTTCAGGTATACCGGACTGGTGAATCCTTAAAAGAGGAAAAAACGGGATGAAATTTTTGGCACCTTTTTTGATTTAAAGAATGTCCGGGATATAAAATTTAAAAAAGTGAAAAATTTTTGAAAATTTGTATCCATATCATTACTTTTGACAGTCTGAGAAAAAAATAAATTAGATAGTTAACCAAGAAAAATGCGTTCAATGATGAAAAAAAGTCTTTTACTGATCGTTGCCTTTGCCATTTCGTTGGCATCTGTCGCACAGGATGCTGCTGAACTCATCAATAAGGCAAATGATGCCCTGAAAGCAGGCCAGTTTGCCCAGGCCTTCGAAATGTATGAAAAAGCCATGTCAAACTTGGGGAGTGTTGAAATTGACAAGTCAATCAATTACAACATTGCATTTGCCGCCATGGAAGCTGAGAAAAACGAAGCTGCACTCTCTTATTTCGACAAGGCCATCGAAGCCGGCACCAATGTTGCCAAATGTTATGAATACAAGGGAACCATCTATAACAAGATAAAAGACCTTCAGAAAGCACTAGTCAATTATGAAAAGGCGATTGAACTTTCCGAAGATAAATCCGGACCACTTCTCGTAAACACGGCCAATACCGCCTACAAACTTGAAAATTACGAAAAAGCCCTGACCTATTTCGACAAAGCACTTGCAGAGGGATTTAAACAAGAAGATGTTCTCCTGCTGAAGGCAATGACCTACAGGAAGATGAACAACAACGAGGCATTTAAAGAAACGCTTGAAACCGGCAATGAAAAATTCCCGGAAAACAAGAAATTTTCGTCGGCCCTTGCCGGCATCTATGTCGGGGAAGGCAATAATTATTACAAAGCCGGTGTTGAGATACTGAATGCTGCCAATACGAAAGTAAAAGCCGGAAAACTGAAAACCGATGACCAGGCATACAAGGATGAACTGGAGAAGGCAAATGCTGAATTTGAAAAAGCCACAGAAATTTTGAAAAAAGCCCTTGCAGTCGATCCGACCAATCAAAATGCACAAAAGCTGATCGAAGCCTGCAAACCACTGAAATAAATTAAATACACAATAAATTCTAACCGCTCCGTTTTGCCGGGGCGGTTTTTTTATTCTTTCAGGTTGTACACTAAAGAAGAACCGGGATGTTGCGAAATCCCTCTATTTTTGTGCATGCGAGAATCAGGAACATGGAATACCAGACTTCAGTGCCCAAATATGAGGGGGCAACTTTGACGGTATATCCCTGAAAAATGCTTTATTTGTAGAAAAAAAATCAAAGAATGGGAAAAGTCTTGATCGTTGGTGCCGGAGGAGTAGGCACCGTTGTGGCTCATAAAATGGCATCGTTGCCGGAAGTATTCACCGATCTGATGCTGGCCAGCCGGACAAAGTCGAAATGCGATGCTATTGCCGCAAAAATTGGCGGAAACAGGGTCAAAACAGCAAAAGTGGATGCTGACAATGTGCCGCAGCTGGTTTCGCTGATCCGGACCTTTCAACCCGACCTGGTGGTCAATGTGGCCCTGCCCTACCAGGACCTTACCATCATGGATGCATGCCTTGAAACCGAAACCAGCTATCTTGACACAGCCAATTACGAACCACGTGATGAGGCTAAGTTTGAGTACAAATGGCAATGGGCGTACAGGGAACGTTTCCGGGAAGCCGGTATCACTGCTATCCTCGGATGCGGGTTTGATCCGGGTGTTACCAGTGTTTTCACTGCCTATGCAGCAAAACATCATTTTGACGAAATTCATACCCTCGACATCGTTGATTGCAATGCAGGTGAACACGGCAAAGCATTTGCAACCAATTTTAATCCTGAAATCAACATCCGGGAAGTGACCCAGCGCGGAAAATACTGGGAAAATGGAAAATGGATTGAAACAATGCCGCATGAGATACATAAAACGCTCCACTATCCCGGAATCGGCCCGAAAGAGTCATACCTAATTTATCACGAAGAGCTTGAATCGCTCGTCAGGAATTTTCCCACCCTGCAACGGGCCAGGTTCTGGATGACTTTCGGGGAAGAATATCTCACCCACCTTCGGGTGATCCAGAACATCGGGATGGCCGGAATTGATCCCATTATTTACGAAGGTCATGAAATTGTCCCCATTCAGTTTTTAAAAGCCGTTCTGCCAAATCCGGGGGACCTTGGAAAGAACTACAAGGGATGGACTTCGATCGGATGTCGTATCAGGGGAATGAAAGACGGTAAGGAAAAAACATACTATATATACAACAATTGCAGCCATGAGGTTGCTTATGCCGAAACCGGAACTCAGGCTGTGAGTTATACAACAGGCGTACCTGCCATGATCGGGGCCATGATGTACCTGAAGAATATTTGGAAGGAACCCGGGGTTTTCAATGTGGAGGAGTTTGATCCCGATCCGTTTATGGCTGCCCTGAACGAACACGGACTTCCCTGGCATGAACTTCACGACATTGACCTCGAGCTCTGACGTGGAATTCCTCCGAATGCCATCCACCCGAGTCAGATGGATATTGAATATCCGATCGCTGTATGATTGAATAATTACACTAAACCGAAATCAAATGATCATCCTTTTACTGCTGTTGTTTTACTTCCTGACCCCTTTGCTGATTATTTATCTGACACATATCAACAAAACCATCAACAGGATCGGAGCAATTGCTCTGGCATACGCCATTGGGCTCCTGGCCGGGAATGTCGGGATCTTCCCCAGGGGCAGCCAACCATATCACCAGATGCTTCCCGGCCCCGATGGTGAACTGTTTCTTCCTTCCGAAACAGCGAATGCTCTTTTTCAGGCAGGTACCATCACCCAGACCGATTTACTGGTAAACCAGATCACCAGTTCACAGAAACTGATGTCAGGGATCGTTATCCTGATTGCCATTCCCCTGCTTTTATTTTCACTCGATATCAAGAAATGGATGAAACTAGCACCCGAAGCCATCAAATCGCTTCTATTGGGCATCATTTCGCTCCTGATCGCCACTGCTATCGGATATTATCTGCTGCAGGACCAACTGCCTGAAGGTTGGAAAGTTGCAGGGATGCTGATCGGCGTTTACACCGGAGGAACCCCCAACCTTGTGGCCATCGCAACGGCACTCGAGGTGTCGCCCAATGTTTTTATCCTGACAAACACCTATGATATGGTGCTGAGTGCGATTCTTCTTCTCTTTCTGATGACAATTGCCCAAAGGGTTTTCAACTGGTTTCTGCCTCATTTCAGGGATGTAAAAAAACACAAAGCCATCTGTAAATTAGTCAAAGAGGCCGAAGGAGTAGATAATTATCTGGGAATGCTCAACTGGAAATCAGCAAAAGAATTAAGTATCGCTTTCGTCATCACACTTGGCATTGTTGCATTCAGTTACGGACTGGGAACCCTTGTAAACAAAAATGCGGAAATGACTGTCATCGTATTGTCGCTGACCACCCTTGGATTGCTGGCATCCCTGGTCGGCAGGATTAACCGGATCGGGAACACCTTCCAGCTGGGAATGTATTTTGTGATCGTTTTTTCGCTAATTATTGCCTCCATGTCCGATCTTCATGCCATGTTCCAGATCAGATTCCTGAACCTTTTTCTCTTTGTGGCAATCGGTGTGTTTGGTTCGGTCATCATCCATGCCGGCCTTTCCCGGATATTCAGAATAGACACCGATACAACCATCATCACCATCACGGGACTTACCTTCTCCCCCCCGTTTGTGCCTGCCGTTGCTATGGCCATCCGGAACAAGGACGTCATCATGACCGGTATCACCAACGGGCTGATGGGGTATGCCATCGGAAATTACCTTGGGGTGACTCTTGCATACCTGCTTAAATGAAATGAGCATGTATAACAATACACAAACTGAGATGATTATATGTTACATGCGAATTACATGTGTTTCCACTAATTTTACCAAATGAACTTGATAATTTTAAACGAATGAAAAAGTCATTCAACATACAACACGAGGCCTTTCAGGTATTCGCCCTCGGGATGATAAATACTGACGGGGTGGTCGGCAGGTTGAGTCAGCTGGTAGAGGATTGAAATCTTTCTTTTGCTGATGGCCGCTGCGCTGAAAACAGCTTCCCGGAACCTGTCCCTCGGCACAACCTGGGAGCATGAAAAGGTAAACAGGATCCCCCCTCCCGCAATCCGGTTAAATGCAGCTGCATTCAGCCTCTTATAAGCTTTCAGGGCCTGTGGAAGTACGTCCTGGTGTTTGGCAAAGGCCGGAGGATCGAGGATGATCAGATCGTATGGATCATTTTGTTGTTTCAAAAAATCAAAAGCATCGGCAACAAAAGCGGAGTGACGTGCATCATCGGAAAAATTGAGACAGATGTTTTCATTTGTCAGATCGATTGCCTTTCCCGATGAATCTACCGAATGAACGAGGGAAGCACCGCCTCTCATTGCGTAAACCGAGAAACCACCTGTATAACAAAACATATTCAGAACTTTTCTGCCACATGATAGGTTTTTGAGCAGTGCCCTGTTTTCCCTCTGGTCGATAAAAAATCCGGTTTTCTGACCTAAAATCCAGTCAACACCAAAGAAAAGTCCGTTTTCGCTGACCTTGTGAGGCACGGTGGCATCCCCCCAAAGATAGCCGTTGCACGCACCTGATGCTGCTTTAAAAGGAAGGGTTTTCTCACTTTTGTCGTATACTGCAGTGAGGCGGTCTCCCAAAATCTCCCGGAGTGCTTTGGCCAACTGTTCCCTGATCAGGTACATTCCTACCGAGTGCATTTGCATCACAGCCACTCCTGCATAAAAATCTATCACCAGCCCGGGCATTCCGTCACCTTCGGCATTGACCAGCCTGAAAACATTGGTTTTGCCCGAAGTGATCAAACCGGTTGCCACTCTCACCTGCCAGGCTTTCCTGATCTTTTCCTTCCAGAAAAAGAAATCGGGCAAAACATCGTCAAACGAAAATAGCCGTACCGCTATTGAACCGGGTTGGTAATGGCCCGCCCCCAGGAACCTGCCTTCGTTTGAGAATACCCTGACCACATCCCCTTCCCTGACGCCCCCTTCCAGTTTCAGAATCGCACCTGAAAAAACCCACGGATGAAACCTCAGAAGCGATTCTTCCTTTCTTTTTTTCAGAACGATTTTACAGCATGGTTCCATCTTTTGCAATTTGCACCAGTTTTTCGTGGATTTTCAGAGATACCCAGGCATCGGTGGCGGCATAAAGCAGTTGTTGTTCGGTCAACTGATCGGATTCCCAGTTTGACAACTGCTGTGATTTCGAAATTCTGAATCCAAGCAGGATGGCACACAACTTCTTCAGGCTGTAATCGTTAATTCCTATCAACCTTGCTTTTTCCTGTAATTCG
>CAYNBE010000127.1:0-11057 GCA_964395045.1 uncultured Prolixibacteraceae bacterium
TTTTTCTTTTTCCAGCTGTAATGTCCTGGTAGTCTGGTCACAAACATGCGAAGGACCAAAGTATTGTATTGGTCCGGGATATACAAAAGAGGTTTCCAAAGCCCATTTTTCACGGTTCTCCGCAAAAAAACGGAAAGGAGCCCCTTCCAGGTCAACAAGGGCTTTCTGGATCACAGGCTTCATTTGTCCGTGACGCTTTTCCATATTCATCATCATGGTGATAGGAACACCTCCGGCGCCCCACTCCTCTGCAGGCCGGGTTAGATTCCTCACCGATGCCATATACCCCGTTTTACCGGTTGCTATCAGGGCTGATGCTGTATAACCCAATGAGTAACAATAATCTGCATCAAAATTGGAAGGTGCGGCACAGCGCCCTTCATATCCGAAGAAATGGTATTGGGTTCCGAATTTTCCACTGAATGTTCCTTCCTTTTTCATCAAAGCCAGCTTTTTCTTTACCATCTCACCAAGGAGAGTCTCAGTCTGGATCAGTGAAACCTGCACATTTCCGTGAGGATCCCGGTCAAGGGTCAGCTGGTTGGCGATTCCTGACGGGAGTGAATTGAAGACCCTGGATGAAGCAGGGGATAGTTTCTCTGCTACCATCTGCCGCCTGATCCCTTCATCTGCTGTCGACTTCATAGCCTGCTCGAACGGTGAACCTTCCACCAGGAGGTCGTTTAACTCACCGATCAGGATATTCATTTCAGGGATATATTCAATCAGTCCTTCCGGGATCAGCGCTACTCCGAAATTCTCATCCTTTGCGGCCCTGGCGGCAACAACCGATGCAATATAATCGACAAGTTCTTCCAGCGTTTGCTTTTTTCCTGCCACCTCTTCCGAAATTAGGCAAATGTTCGGTTGAGTTTGCAACGCACACTCCAGTCCGATGTGTGACGCCGACCGCCCCATCAGCTTGATAAAATGCCAGTATTTCTTTGACGAATTGGAATCCCTGGCGATATTGCCGATCAGTTCGGAATAGACTTTTGTCGCCGTATCAAAACCAAAGGAGGTCTCGATCATTTCATTCTTCAGATCCCCGTCGATTGTTTTTGGGCAACCGATCACCTGAACCCCGGCACCGTTGGCCAGGTAATATTCGGCGAGGATACAGGCATTGGTGTTGCTGTCATCTCCCCCGATAATTACCAGTGCCCCGATGTTCAACTTTTGCAGGATTTCAAGCCCTTTGTCGAACTGCGAAGGGGCTTCCAGTTTTGTGCGGCCTGAACCGATCATATCAAATCCACCAGTATTCCGGTACCCTTCCAGAAAATCGGGAGTAATTTCTATGTATCGGTGGTCAACAAGCCCTCCGGGCCCCCCAAGAAAACCAAACAGCTTGCTTTTAGGGTTCATTTTTTTCAGTCCGTCGAGAATCCCTGCAATCACATTGTGACCTCCGGAGGCCGGCCCTCCGGAAAGGATCACCCCCACATTCACAGGATTATATTTTCCCGCCTCTGTTCCCTGTTCAAAAGTAATCAACGGCATACCGTAAGTATGTGGAAACAGTTGCCTGATCTCGTCCTGATCAGCCACGGATTTGGTTTTTTCACCTTCAGCGGGGAACCAGTTTCCCAATAATGATTTTGGCAATTTGGGCCTGTAATGGGCCCTTTCCTGCTGCATCGCACTTATCCTCATAGAAACAATGATATTAGTTTTTCTCCTGAATAGCTGCTAAGATAATCAATTATCAGGCCATTTGATACAACAGAAGGAACAGCTTCTGGGAAATTAAGGATTAATTAAATTGAACTATCTTTGGCCCCGTGATAAAAGAGATTTCCACCAGCGATTTTCTGGCAGATCGCAGTCCGCTGATCGATGTCCGTTCACCTGCAGAATATGCAAAAGGACACATCCCCGGAGCTGTGAACATTCCCCTTTTTTCCGATGAAGAAAGGGCAACCATCGGTACGCTCTATAGAAAGGTTTCGGCCGAAAAAGCAATGGAAACGGGATTCAGGATGGTTCAGCCCAAGCTTGGAGAATTCATTGCACGGTCAATGAAAGTGGCACCCGATGGCAGGGTAACTGTCCACTGCTGGCGGGGAGGATTGAGGAGCAGCTCCTTCGCCCGCCATCTTGCTGACCACGGATTCAGCGATGTCTCTGTCATAACAGGTGGCTATAAGGCATACCGAAATCAGGTGATCCGCTGTTTTGACACCCCTCTTCAACTATATATCATCGGGGGATTCACAGGCAGTGGAAAAACTGAGATCATCCGTCTCCTGCGGGACAATGGCCATCAGGCAATTGACCTCGAACAACTTGCAAATCACAAAGGATCGACTTTCGGCAGTCTGGGACAGGAACCGCAACCCACTACTGAACAATTCGAGAACAACCTTTTCGATACATTATGGAAAATGAATCACCTTGCTCCTATCTGGATGGAAGATGAAAGCCGGAATATCGGGCGCGTCAACATCCCCTCCAGCCTGTTCACCCAGATGCAATCTGGTTTTCTCGTTTTCCTCAATGTTCCGGTTGAGGCCCGGATCAAAAAACTGGTCGGTGAATATGCCGGATATCCGCCAGAAATGATTGCAGAAGCAACTTGCCGTCTTATAAAACGACTGGGGTCCCAGCACACAAAAACAGCTCTGGAATGCCTCAACAAAAAGGACTTTTTCCAGTTTACCTCCATTTTGCTGACATATTACGATAAAAAATACAGAGAAAGCTTTAAACTTCACGATCCCGAAAAGATTCGGCATATCAGTTCTCCGGTTACCGAACCGGGTATAAATATGGAATTAATCCTGAAAGTATATGAATGACAATATCAGGCTTACGCAATACAGCCATGGAGCCGGGTGCGGGTGTAAGATATCCCCGAAAGTGCTGGAAACCATTCTCAAGACCAATCAGCTTGGGCTGAATGATCCACGCGTGCTGGTCGGAAACGAAAATTGCGACGACGCAGCGGTGTTCGACTTGGAAAATGGAACAGCGCTGATCAGTACCACCGATTTTTTTATGCCTATCGTCGATGACCCGTTTCTTTATGGCAGGATCTCTGCCGTCAATGCCATCAGCGACGTGTATGCCATGGGAGGGGAGCCATTGCTGGCAATTGCCATCCTGGGCTGGCCGATTGGAAAAATCGATACTGCTATTGCCGGAATGGTACTCGATGGAGGTCGGTTTGCCTGCCGCGAAGCAGGGATATCCCTGTCGGGAGGACATAGCATTGACTCCCCCGAACCGATCTTCGGACTTGCCGTAACAGGCCAGGTAAACGTCGGATCGATTAAAAGAAATAATACTGCAAAAGCCGGGTGTAAGTTGTACCTGACAAAACCACTCGGTGTCGGCATTCTGACAACTGCACAGAAACAGGGGAAACTGAAACCCGGACACTTCAGCATCGCTCCCGACTCAATGACCAGGCTGAACAGCGTGGGGAAGGAGCTGGGAAAAATGAACGGGGTGCTTGCAATGACCGACGTCACGGGATTCGGACTCCTAGGGCACCTCGCCGAAATGTGCCGCGGCAGCAACCTCTCAGCCCTGATTGAAGCTGACCTGGTCCCCCGCTTTACAGAAGTTGACGAATATCTGGCACAAAACTGCATCCCCGGTGGAACGCACAGAAACTGGGACAGCTACGGCCACCTTGTTCACCTTGCCGACGACAACTCCCGGTTGCTGTTATGCGATCCCCAAACAAGCGGCGGCTTGCTGATTGCGGTCGAAGAGAGATCAGCCCCCTCTGTTGAAACACTGCTTCGTAACGAAAATCTGGAAAGCACACCCATCGGGGTGCTCACCGAAAAAAAAGACTATCTTATTGAAGTTTTATAGTGGAATGAAATGCCATCGTTACACAATGAAATAGCAGGTTTCGAAGATGGATTTCCAGGCTGGGATCAACGAAGTTTGATAATGAACCGCACTATTTACATGGAACTTAAAAGTTCATGTAAAAATCGATGTTTTCCCTGATAATAATATCCAGCGGGACATACTGGATTTTGGGTGGTTTGATGTTGTACATAAACAGGTCAAACATGGTCTTGACACCTTTAATCCCTTGTTGCAGAGGACTCTGGGATATTAGACAATCAATTTTCCCATTTTTCAGATATTCAATGTTTTCCTTAACCAAATCAAATCCTGTGACATGGATGTTCAAATCATGATAAAGATGGTAACGGGCAATTAAATATGCCCTTGAATTTGTCACAAATACTCCCTTGATATGTGGATTTTTAATGTAAAATTTGGTGATTTCCCGGAAAACAATCTCTTCTTCCGTAGAACGAATGATGAAGGATGATATGGCAGGTTTTTGTCTGGCAGAAATGTTTTCATAATATTCCATGAATCCTTTCTCGATGCTGGTCAGATTCGTAGAATTCTCCATACCCTTGACAATGTTAAGGATTAAAATGTCGCCGTCAACTCCAGCCAACGAATGGAGTAATTTTCCCGACATGAATCCGCTTCTGTGCGTATCCGGGCCGATGTAGGTTAAATTGTTCTGACCGGGGAGGCTCGCGTCAATAAAAATGTATGGGATATTTCGATTATCAAGCTCCCTTACAAATGCAAGACTTTCTTTCTCAAAAAGAGGGGCCAGGATGACCCCGTCGGGATTCATCTGAAGGATTTTTCCGGCTTCTTCTTCAAATGAAGCTTCATCAAACAAACTATAAAAAAACGATTCGACATAAAATCCAAAGTCTTTATATCCGGCTGCAGCCTGTTGTACCCCCTGTTCAGGTAAAGACCAATAATCCTGCGAACTGAATGATTTTGGGAAAAGGGTATGAACCGTAAAATGTTTCCCTAAAGCCAGGGTTCTGGCCAGCAGATTTGGATTATAGTTCAATTCCTTAATCGCATCGTCTATTTTCTGTTTTTTCTCAGGCGACACTTTTCCCCGGTTATGAAGAACACGATCGACCGTGCCAGGTGAAACATTTGCATACCTGGCGATATCCTGAATCGTTATTTTTTTTGATTTTTCCAAAAGAAAAAAGATCAGATTCCAGGTACAAAATTATCCAAATGTTTCCATTCGCAAACAAACAGCTGGGAAGAAAAAAATTTTTCCCTGTTTTTAAAAATTATTTTACGTTTCTCAATTTACGTAAAACATTGTATTACAGATTGTTGTAACACTTCAGGGTCGATAAAACAAAAAAATGTGTGGGCACACATTCTTATCATTTCAGTTAACTCCCCTCATGTTAAAATATTATATATCTGACGGTTGAAGTATGATTTACTTTACGTTGATATCGTCTCTGTTAATAAATGTGTGCGCACACACTATTGTTTATTATTTGTCAAATATCTAATTTTGCCGTCTTTAGTAACTCATTTTATATTTCTGAAATGGCAAAATATAGTTTAACACCCGTAGATGTTCCGGAAGTAAATACAAAGTACCGGACAATTAAAACGAAACTCCCTGTTCCTGAGTCTCTGGAGATTTTTGAATCTCTTTCAAAATCAGAACCTGTTTCCATGATGGGGCAACCTCCTGTTGTTTGGGATAAGGCAGAAGGTTTTCAAGTTTACGACCGGTGGGGGAACAAATGGATAGACTGGTCCTCCGGTGTATTGATTACCAACGCAGGACATGGCCGGCAGGAAATTATTGAAGGGCTGCGACAGGTCATTGAAAAAAAGCTGTTGGCTACCTATGTTTTTGTTCATGAAAAAAGGGCCGAATTAACCCAAATGCTGCAGGCCGTTGCACCCGATCCGGCGAATTACCATGTTTTTATTTTATCGACAGGAAGTGAAGCGACCGAAAACTGTATTAAACTTGCCAAGACCTATGCTATTCAGAAATACGGGCCTCAAAAAAGGATTCTTGTTTCTTTCAAAAACTCGTTTCACGGAAGGACCATGGGGGCTCAGTTGGCCGGAGGGATGGATAAACAGAAGGCCTGGCTTGTCGGCGAGGGTAAAACGTTTATTCAGGTGCCATTCCCCGATGGATACAAGAATGAAAATACCTCTTTTGACCTCTTTCTAAAAACCCTTGACGACGCCGGGGTAAAACCGGAAGAAATTGCCGGAGTAATGACCGAATCGTTTCAGGGAGTTGGCCCTGATTTCTTCCCTGTTGAATACGCCAGGAAATTGGAAGCATTCTGCCGCGAACATGACATTGTCAGTATCTTCGATGAAGTTCAGGCCGGATTCGGAAGATCGGGGAAAATGTTTGCATTTGAACATTATGGTATCAAACCCGATTTAATTGCCTGTGGAAAGGGAATTTCCTCTTCTCTTCCAATTTCAGCAGTCATAGGGCGAAAAGATATTATGGGTCTGTATGCTCCGGGGTCCATGACCTCCACGCATTCGGCAAGCCCTCTTCCTGTCGTTGCAGCAATTGAAAATATAAAAATCATTCTGAAGGAAAACCTGGTTGAACACGCGAATGAAATGGGTAAGGTTTTAGTTCCGGGAATAAAGAAGATCCGTGACAAATATCCCGATGTTCTGGGATGTGCCCAGGGTAGAGGTTTGGTGGGTGGTATTCAGGTGGTAAAGAAAGGGACGAAAATACCTGATCCTGAAATGGCACAAAGAATCAATGAAAAATGCTTCCATAAAGGGCTTTTAATGTTTGCCCCCGTCGGAATTGCAGGCGAGTGTGTAAAAATCGCACCTCCGCTTGTCATTTCAAAAGAAGCATTGATCGAAGGGCTGCAGGTACTTGAAGAAGCGTGTGACGAAATATTGGGGGAATAAACGATGGCTTATCAAAATACGATGAACAAAACAGATGTAACAATCGTAGGTGGTGGTATGATCACCCATGACCTGCTTCTTCCTTCCATTTACCATTTGCAAAGAACTGGTATTGTCGGAACAATCCAAGTGTGTTCACTCAACTCAGCCCCTCTGAAATATCTGAAGAACAGCAAAGAAATAAAGAAGGCATTTCCCGATCAGGATTTCATTGCTCATCCGTCGGTCGAAGAACCGGAAGAAAATAATTTTCCTGATTTGTACAGGAAAGTGATTGCTGAAATGAAACCCAGACAGATGGTGGTTGTTGCCATGCCTGACCAGCTTCACTATTCTGTAGTAATGGAGGCATTAAACCATGACCAGCATGTTTTATGTGTGAAACCGTTGGTCTTAAAATATGAGCAATCGGTTGAGATTGAAAAACTGGCTTATGAAAAGGGCTTGTTTGTTGGGGTCGAATATCACAAACGGTTTGACCGCAGGGCATTGATGGCTAAAAACAATTATGAACAAAAGAATTTGGGAGAGTTCATAATGGGTGAGGCAAAAATGATAGAACCCTATTTTTATCGTTCCTCTAATTTTCAAAACTGGTTCACCTGCGATAAAACCGACCCGTTTGTATATGTTGGGTGCCACTATGTCGACCTTGTTTATTTTATTACCGGACTGAAACCTGTTGAGGTAACAGTTTCAGGGATAAAAGGAAAATTTCCGAACGGGAACGAAGGATACATGTGGGCAAATGGAAGGGTTTGTTATGAAAACAATGCCATCCTGTCGGTCATTGACGGTTTGGGATACCCTGATGAAGGAGCAGGCAGCAATGAACAAAATCTGGAAATGTTCTTTGAAGGTCCCGGCAAATCCGGAATGTTAAAACACAATGACCAGTTCAGGGGTGTGGAATATTGCTACCTTGATGGTATTGGCTGTGCCGGGTCCCATTTTAATTATGTAAGTCCCGATTTTTATCAGCTGGTTCCCTGGGAAGGAGATGGGCTGAAACCCGTTGGTTACGGATTTGAATCTGTTGCTGCGATAATTGGCATGGCCAACTTCATTGAAAATGAAGTATGTTCATTGCCGGAAGCCGAATCCCTGAAGAGACGGCGGGAAATCATTAAAAAAACCGATGAAAAAGGGATCATTGCAACGCCGGCCAACAGTTCTGTCAATGAATTGGTTGTTGAGGCAGCAAGACTTTCAATTTTAAACGACGGGGATATTGCGACTATCATCTATGGGGAACAACCTCATGTTGAACTACGCTCCCGTAACCGGCAATAAATGCGGGGGCGCGATGCATCGCGCCCCCTGCCAAAGCGTCGCGACTTTGCGAAAGTGTGTATCCCGACTATAAACGTCGGGATATATAGTGGGGTAAAAGGCACCCCGGTGGGCCTAACGGCTCAACGGCCGTCTATGTAATTGGGGGCTGTACTTTTAATATCCTTTTACTTTTTTAATATCTTGAGGTAATCCAACTCTTATAAATTAAGCAAATAGCCAATTTTGCTTCGCTGTCAGCTATAGCCTCCAACTATGTAATCTCACAATATTATTATACATTTTCCATCCCTCCTGGTTCTTTTCCAACATCCTTTCTGTCCGGCAGACTTTTTTTATTCATTTCCCGGAATTGCTCTGATAAGCCGGTAAATTAAAACAATCCTGACTCCTAACGCAGCCCGGCTCCCTCACTGCCTGTGGGATATTCTGTTTTACTCTGTAAAAACATATTTCAGGGCAACTCTCGCCCCAACGATGATCTTGTTGTTCTCATTCACCTCATGCCGGTACAGCGCCATAAACGGTCTCTTAAAATGATCCCCGTGCTCCATGTAATACCATAACACCGACGGGCCCAGCGACAAATGTATCCCGGGTGTGATGCAATAACCGTAATTTAGCGCCATGCTGTACCACTGGGAACTGTTTTTGAAAATGGCACTCTGAGACCATATTTCAGGGTTCAGATACGATGAATTTCCCAATGGCAAATTGGAACCCAGCCCCAATCCGATCGCAAAACCATTCTTGTCGTTGCCATTAAATGACGCAATAAAGGAAGTATACAGTTTTTCAATTCCTATTTTGAAGGAGAGATTGACCGGATACATTTCGGTTGCCGAAATCTCAACTGCCTTGTATCCTCCCTTCCTGACAAATGATAAGAATCCAAAAGGGATGCCATCGGTCAGCGTATCGGCATAATTCACAAACCCCAACTGAAATCCGGTCAATCTTCTGGCTGTGTTAACAAATCCAATTTGTGCCCCGTCCATGTCTTTTACAGCCGTATTCACAAAACTGATCTGGACCCCCTTCATCTTACCGGCTGTAGTATTGACAAAACCCAGTTGAATCCCATCCGCCGAATCTACCGAGGTATTGATAAATCCGATCTGTGCCCCGTTTGATTTATCGGCAGCAGTATTTATGAAGCTGATCTGGGCTCCTTTGAATGTCTTTCTGCATGTATTTACAAAACCTATCTGTGCTCCGTTCAATTCGCCACCAACCGTATTGATAAAACTAATCTGTGCCCCCTTAAAATAAGATTGGTTCCAGTTATAAAAACCGGCTTGCAACCCTTTTTGCGACCCTTTTGCGATATTGACAAAGCCAATGAGTGGAAACTGGAACCGGTCAGGAACAATATTTACCACACCCGTGTAAATGATATTCCGGTTCTGGTTCTTTACAGTCTCTTGCCCGGCCGCGTTTGAGGGTATGCATACCACCCCGGCCAGAATGAGGTATATGAATTTAAGCCTGTCCAAATTGTCCTGAATTATTTTTGGTTAAAATATTCCACTTCCATTTTATAAGACCATTTGTCGAAATAGAGGTTTCCGCCCCGCCATTCCACCTCACCCCGCTGAAAATCAACCGTTTCGCTTCTCAGATGTTTCTTCGGAGGATCAAACTGCCCGCCGGTGGCATCGTTCACAATCATCCGGTACGCATCGATGCCCGATATATAAAAATTACTGATTTCCGGATCCCCGGAGGGAAGCCTGCCGTACGACATATCAAGGGGAACCCAGCCAGGACCCTCAAAATAGACCTCACACCAGTCGTGCAGGTTCACTCCCCCCGGCGGCAACATCCATCCGCTTTGCCATTTCACGGGAATGCCATTATACCTGGCCAGAACCATGAAGAGCAGGGTTTGCATCCCGCAATCACCATGCCGGTTGTGAATGACATACCCCGGAATGTCGGGCATGGTGGAATATTCGAGAGCCCCTGCCCATGGAATATTCTCATCAATCCAGTAAAAAATCTTCCGGACAATTTCGACGGGATTGGTTTCACCTTCTACCACCGATTCTGAAAGCTTTCTGACCTCGCCAGTAAATAAAAGGTGTGGCTTCTCTTCTGCGGTATATTTCCGGTAAAGCGGGCTTTCCTTCTGATAAGGCAATATTGATATTTCCTTCAGGTTAAAATATTGCGCATATGAAATAAAGGATAGCTCCATTTCAAATCTGACAGGTTTTCCTTCCATGGCCTGTTGTTCCAGGTACAGCGACCGTTGGGGGACGCTGTCAGGAGCAAGGTAGTAAGCGGCAGGAAAGGTACTGATGAGACTTACATCCTGCTGCCGGGGATGTGATTCATGGGGAAAAGGCAACCAGCAACGGATGGTTTCTCCCGGAGGGACGGCATCCGGGTCAACAGTCAGGCTGTACCTGATATGGATTCCAACCGGGTGCACCGGTTTTCCGTTGCATCCCGACGTAATAACCTTTCCTGCGTGGTCCATTCTGAAAAGTGCAGTTTTATCAGGCACAATTATGGCAGAATCCGACTCCATCCTCCGGTGATGTTCCATGATCAGCTTCAGGTTTGAGGCCGCACGGTTGAAATATCGTTTCTCTCCGTCGATTATCCTCCATTCGAGCCACCCCCGCTCCTCCCATTCCTTCATCTTTTCAGGGGAATAGGCTCCCATCAGCCCCTCAATTCTTTCTTCAACCTCTTCTGCCGTTAACGAAAAATCAAGGATGATCCTGCGCGACATTTCCTTCAGGCTATCCATCTGTGCGATCTGAACAGAATCCGTCGGGAATAAAGCTGCAAGGCTGTCGGCCATCGCATTCAGCTTTTTAAAGTCACCGGCCAGAAAGATATTTTCTGCTCTCTGAAGGGGAGATACCTGCTTTTCACGAGATTGACAGTCGATACATATCCACGCGATCACTCCCGCGATAAACAAATTACGGATTTTCATAAGCTCCGGAATATTTTTGAATGATAAGTAAATCAGATCAAATATAGCTTTAATTTAGTACTTTACAAGGTTT
>CAYNBE010000128.1:0-10982 GCA_964395045.1 uncultured Prolixibacteraceae bacterium
AAAGGTTCACTGAGATAAATGCCAGGCATACGGCATTGAACAGGGTAATCCGGATGAGGGGACTCTTTGCCAATTTATTCCCGGGTAATTTTCTTTGAATCGATAAATGCAAAAACCAGCAATGCCAGGAACAGGGTGGAGGCCAGGGTTAATGAAACGATCACCCACCTGACCGGATATGCCTTGTCGTCGGGGACCAACGGCCTTTGAACAATGTGTGCATAGGTGATTTTTTTCGTGGCTTCGGAGAGGCTTTTATCGAGAGAAACCCGAAGTTCGTTGATTGCCTGCACCAGGCTTTCAAATCTTCGTTCAAGAATGTGAATCTCCGATCCCTTTTTCATCAGGTTGTCATAAATCTTCATGATCTCCTTCGTGTTGGAGGAGTTTACATTCCCACCTGCCATTGCTCTCATATATCCTCTTGTGATCTCGGGTTCCTGTGCAACTATGTCAAAAACCCTGGTTTCTGCACGCAGCCGGTCGAGCAACTGCTTTATGGAGTCACGGTCAGCAAGCCTTTTTGTAATGTCGTCCTGGAGAACCTTTACCAGTTCCCAGTTCTTTGCCGAGTGCATTTCCCTGACCTTCTCATTGTAAAAATGGATCAGCGAATCGCACATGGCTGCCGCTCTTTTGGGCTCTTTGTCAAGAATGCTGATCTCAACAGTTTCATATTCGGTTTTGGCTGTACGAACGTGTTTGTCGTAGATTCCCAGCATGTACGAGAGATATTTGGGATCATCCCTGCTGATACGGTACACGGTGTCAAGGCGGAAAGCATCAAACATCCTGAGCTTGATATCGACCGATTTCATGATCTCAAGCATCTGTTCGGTGTAGGATTCTTCGCTCATTTCCCCAAGGTTAGATGGATATACCCTGGCAGTTGCCTTGAATTTGGGTGTGATAAACAGGGGGGATGAAAAAAAGGCCGACAGCAAAATAGCAGCTGTACCAATGATGACAAAGTGGATAAAGCGTTTCCGGATTACCCGGAATATCCAATCATAACTGAAGAAATCATTCATAAAAGTGGTTTGAAATGAACTGTTGCAGACTTAACGGCGAAATTCCGGGGTTAGTATGAAAATCATCTAAAATCGTTATTTAGATGGCTGTCAGAAGGAAATAGTTTTTCTTTCCCTTTTGGGCAAGGAGGTATTTTCCACCCAGCAGCCACGATTCGTCAATGGTCAGATCGGCTGATGCCACTCTTTCTTTGTTTAGGCTCAGTCCGTTGGCCTGAATCGTCCGTCTGACTTCGGCCTTTGAAGGGAAGGAATTGGTTTTTTCAGTCAGCAGGTCGACAACATTGATGCCGGTTGATAATTCCCGGAGTGAAATTGAAAAATGAGGAACACCTTCAAACAGAGAGAGAAAGGTTTTTTCATCGAGCCTTCGAAGCTGTTCGGCTGTTCCCTGTCCGAAAAGAATCTGAGAGGCACCGGCTGCAGCTTCATACTCTTCGCGTGAATGTACCATGACCGTGATTTCTTCAGCCAGTTTTTTTTGCAATATTCTCAGGTGAGGTGCTTCCCGGTGTTTCCGTATCAGTTCTTCAATCTCATCCCGGGAAAGGAGAGTAAAGATTTTGATGTATTTTTCGGCATCCTCATCCGATGCATTCAGCCAGAATTGATAGAATTCATAAGGTGAAGTTTTTTCCGGATCAAGCCAGACATTCCCTGATTCGGTCTTCCCGAATTTGCTGCCATCGGCTTTGGTAATAAGCGGGCAGGTCAGGGCAAATGCCTCACCTCCGGTTTTCCTTCGGATCAGTTCCGTACCGGTGGTGATATTGCCCCACTGATCGGATCCCCCCATCTGTAGTTTGCAATCAAAGTTCATGTAAAGGTGGAGAAAATCGTATCCCTGCACCAGTTGGTAGGTAAATTCAGTGAACGACATCCCGATGGAATTCTCGGCAGTGAGCCTTTTTTTCACTGAATCTTTCGAAATCATATAGTTGACGGTGATATGTTTCCCGATATCCCGGATAAAATCGAGAAAAGTAAAATCCTTCATCCAGTCATAATTGTTAACGACCAGTGCAGCCTGGGGAGCGTCGGAATCGAAGTCAAGAAACCGGGAGAGTTGACTTTTGATACATGCTTGGTTGTGTCTTAGTGTTTGTTCACTAAGCAGGTTCCGTTCTGCCGACTTCATGCTCGGATCACCGATCATCCCGGTGGCCCCGCCGATCAAAGCAATTGGTCTATGCCCGCATCCCTGGAAATGTTTCAGCATCATCACTCCGACAAGATGTCCGATGTGCAGCGAATCAGCTGTCGGATCAATTCCCAGATAGGCTGTGGTCATCTCATTTTCGAGAAGTTCTTTTGTCCCCGGCATCACATCGTGGATCATTCCCCGCCAGGTCAACTCATCTACAAAATTCATTCTGTTCTCTTTTCTATCTCTATTTCAAAACAATTTTCGAAGCATGTTTTTTTTCCACACCCGGAAAACGCAAAAATCCAGGAACTTTCCAAGCTTCTGCATATTTTCCCCTTTGGCTGTTTCAACCCGCAAAATTTCCGACAAAGATAGAATATCGAATTGTATTATCCAGCCGGTTGTGCCAAAATTGGAAGGAAGGAACCACCCGGTTTTATGGATACTTAAATTTCAGAAACTGCAGGAAGTACAGGACATGCCTGGTCATAAAGTCAGCCGCGGCCTGAATATACGGATGATTGGAATGTCGGGACAATTACAAATATAATTTTCGGATCAAAGCAATATTTACCGGACAAGTATGAATGCAACTACAAGTGCGTTGAGCCTTTATTCTCGAACTCATCCCAGAAATCGAGAAACGGAAAAATACGGGGCGCAAAATTCCGGATTGGTTCGTACAACCTTGATTCGGCCTTTTTTTGTGGTGAGATGATATGTACATCGTCATCAATCCGGTTGAAAACAACCAGAATGACACTCAGGATAAGAGCTCCTTTGATGACTCCGAATCCGAACCCTGCCAACCTGTTCAGAAAGCCCAGGCTGGCAGATTTAATTATCTTGCTGACAACAAATCCTACAACATGGACAAGGATAACCACGATAACGAAGGTAATGAGGAAGGAAGCGATGGAAAGATGCTGGAAAGTAAAATGAAGGTGATTGGTCAGGTAACCAGCTACAAGGCCAGAAAAATGAATAGCAGCCCAGATGCCAAGAATAAGCGCAATCAGGCCCGCAAGTTCTTCAATAAATCCTTTGGAGAAACCGTTGAAGGCCGACAAAACAAGCAATATCCCCAGGATGATGTCAAGATAATTCATAAAGATTCCCAATCAATTCATTAAGGTAAAATTAGATAAATTTCAGGTTCAGGATATGTACTCTGAAAATATTCCTAAATTTGACAAAGGTTAAAACAACACTGGATGCCATTTTTAAATTCCTTGATTAACTGGCTGAATACGAAGCGGATATATCAGATCGACCTCTATGGCAAATATCCCCATGAAATTCAGAAGGAAGTGCTTTTTCACTTGTTACAAACAGCCCGGAATACTGAATACGGCAGATTGTACCGGTTTGATGAGATTGCATCAATTGCACAATTCCAATCCAGTTTGCCACTCCAATCGTATGAAGACATCAAGCCTTGGGTGGAAAGGCTTCGTCAAGGAGAAAGGAACCTTTTATGGCCCGGTGAAATCAAATGGTTTGCAAAATCTTCGGGAACCACAAGCGACAAGAGCAAATTTATTCCCGTTTCAAAAGAATCGCTCGAAGATTGTCATTTCAGGGGAGGAAAGGATGTTCTTGCTCTTTATGTGAAAAATTATCCGGATTCGAAGGTTTTCTTCGGTAAAACCCTGACACTTGGCGGATCGCACAGCGTCAACAATTTCAGTAACAATTCCTATTACGGTGATCTTTCCGCTATTCTGATTGAAAATATCCCGTTCTGGACACAGTTCATCCGGATACCTCCGGCCGAGATCGCCCTGATTGAGGAGTTTGAAGAAAAAATCGAAAAGATTATCAGTACATCCCTGAATGAAAATGTTACTACCCTGGCAGGTGTTCCCTCCTGGTACCTCGTCATGATGAAAAAGATATTAGAGAAAACAGGAAAGAAAAACATCCTTGAAATATGGCCCAACCTGGAGTTGTTCATACACGGGGGTGTGAACTTTGAGCCTTACAGGGAGCAATACAGAAAAATCATCCCGTCGGAGGGAATGCATTACATGGAGACCTATAATGCTTCGGAAGGTTTTTTTGCCATTCAGGACAACCCAAGCCGGCAGGATATGCTTCTGATGCTCGATTATGGCGTCTTTTATGAGTTCATACCTATGAGGAGCTGGGGGAGTGATCATCCTGAGGTGTTAACCCTGGAGGGTGTCAGGATGGATGAGAATTATGCCATGGTGATCACCACAAACGGAGGTTTATGGCGGTATATCATAGGCGATACTATCAGGTTCACCTCTGCATCACCTTACAAAATCAGGATTACAGGACGGACCAGACAGTATATCAATGCCTTTGGCGAAGAGATGATTGTTGAAAATGCCGAACAGGCTTTGCATATAGCCTGTGAACACACGGGCGCCGTCGTCCACGAATATACGGCAGGACCTGTATTTATGGGTGAGGGGAACAAAGGGTCCCATCAGTGGATCATTGAGTTTGAAAAAACACCTGAAAATCCGGATTACTTTATGGATATTCTGGATAATGCCCTGAAAATGCTCAATTCGGATTATGAAGCCAAAAGGCATAAGGACATCACCCTGGAAGCACCTCGCCTTAAGATAGCTCCGGAAGGGACATTTTACACATGGATGAAAAGCCGGGGCAAAACAGGCGGGCAAAATAAAATTCCTCGACTTTCAAACGACAGGCAATATCTTGATCCACTTCTCGGATTAATAAATTCAAAATAGCCATTATCTTTGAAATATCTAAAACCTATTTTTATGCATATCGCAGCAGCCGGAAACATTGGAGCAGGCAAAACAACGCTCACTGAGTTATTGTCTAAGCACTATGGTTGGACAGCCCATTATGAGGATGTGGATGACAATCCCTATCTGAATGACTTTTACAATGACATGCAACGGTGGTCGTTCAACCTTCAGGTTTATTTTCTTAATTCCAGGTTCAGTCAGATACTCCAGATCAGAAAATCAGGAAAGACCGTTATCCAGGACAGGACCATTTATGAAGATGCCGAGATATTTGCTCCCAATCTTCATGCCATGGGATTGATGAGTACCCGGGATTTCAACAACTATAAAACCTTGTTTGATCTGATGATCGGACTGATTCAACCTCCCGACCTTCTCATATATCTGAAGGCGTCAATTCCCACGCTTGTTAACCAGATACAAAAAAGAGGCAGGGAATATGAAAACTCCATCAGGCTTGATTACCTGAGGCAGCTGAACGATATGTACGAAGCCTGGACGAAGTCGTACAAACTTGGGAAAATTCTGGTTATCAATGTTGATGAACTCGATTTTGCCTCCAGAAAAGAGGATCTGAGCTTCGTGATCGATAAAATCGATGCCCAGATACACGGGCTTTTCTGAGCGGGAACTGTTACACCTCTCCTTCCCTGATAAGGTATTCAGCAATCTGGACGGCGTTCAGAGCCGCCCCTTTCCGGATCTGGTCCCCGACACACCAGAATGCAATGCCATTTGGATTGCTGATGTCTTTCCGGATTCTTCCCACATAAACATTGTCTTTTCCTGAAACAAATAAAGGCATAGGATATTTCTTTGACGCAGGTTCATCCACAACCGTCAATCCTTCGGTATTCTCCATAGCTTTCCTGACCTGCTCCACTGAAAGCGGCTTTTCTGTTTCCACCCAGATGGCTTCGGAATGGGCCCTTGCCACAGGTATCCGGACACATGTGGCACTAACCTCCGCCTGTGTGTGCATGATCTTCTTGGTCTCCCAGTTCATTTTCATCTCTTCCTTAGTGTAATCATTTTCAAGAAAGACATCAATGTGGGGAATAATATTCATGGCAATCTGGTATGGAAACTTTGAAACAGTGGTTTCTGAGCCATCTGCCACTTCCCTGATCTGTTGTTCCAGTTCGGCAATCCCCTGTGCTCCTGCCCCGCTGGCAGCCTGGTAAGTTGCCACATGCACCCTGGTAATGGGCGACAGATCATTGACCGGTTTTAAGGCAACCACCATCTGAATGGTTGAGCAGTTTGGATTGGCAATGATATTACGGGGGCGATTCTTTGCGTCGGCCGCATTCACCTCGGGCACCACCAGCGGCACATCGTCGTCGTACCGGAACGCACTTGAGTTATCGATCATGATGGTTCCAAACCGGGTGATATCGGCTGCAAATTCCTTGGAGGTACCAGCACCGGCAGAAGTCAGGGCAATGTCAATTCCCCTAAAGTCATCATTGTGTTTTAATTCCTTGACGACAAGTTGTTTCCCTTTGTAGTTGTAGGTTTTCCCGGCACTTCTCGAAGAACCGAAGAGAACCAGTTCATTCAATGGAAAATTCCTTTCATCGAGCACCTTCAGGAACTCCTGTCCCACTGCGCCGCTCACGCCGACAATTGCGATTTTCATATCTCCCAAATTTTTATTATATTGTTCAGTTTTCAAACCCACTGAAGCAAAAATACAATATTGCAGATATTGTGACAGAGATGATTGACCCAAAACTCAAATTCTTAACATTAACGGGCTGGATTATACTGCTATTCCATACAGCTCTCCCTCAGGGGAACAAAACCGGAGAAGCAGCCCCTCGTTACCCGGCTGTTCATACAGCTCAATTCCAAGAGCCTGTTGCAGTTGTAATCAATGAAATAATGGCAGATCCCACTCCCGTAAACGGACTGCCCGACGCCGAATGGATTGAACTGCTGAATATAACCGAAACCCCCGCTTGTGTTAAAAACTGGAAACTCTCCGTGGGAAGTGTCACCAGAGTACTTCCTGACTTTACCATCCATCCACGTAGTTTTGTGATCCTCTGTTCAACCCAGGCCTCAACAGGTTTGCGGGCATTTGGCGAAACGGTTACCTTCCCCGTATTTCCAGCCCTGCGGAACACCGGCAACCGGATAGAGCTTGCTGATGATTCGGGAATCCCAATCGATGTAGTCGAATACAGCGATGACTGGTACCGCGATAAGAAAAAAAAGAACGGGGGATGGAGTCTCGAAAAAGTTGATCCGGCCAGGTCATGCAATCCGGCTCGAAACTGGAAGGCTTCAGCTGACCCCCGCGGAGGAACTCCCGGATCGGTCAACTCTGTGTTCGGTGAAAACAAGGACAGCCTGAGTCCTGTTTTGACACTGGTACGCTGCGTTTCGGCTTCTGTGATAAGGATCGGTTTTTCAGAACCTGTTGATCCACTCCAGCTTACAAATCCGGCCGTCTACACCCTTTCAGATGGATGGAGCCATCCGGCTTATGTCGCTTTATTGTCCGATTCATTAGCCGAACTTACCTGGACGGAGCCTTTCCCTGAAAATAAGCCATTCACACTTTCATTTAACGGTTTGTCCGATCTTTGCGGGAATGAAGTGTCGCCTTGCAGTGTTAAAGTTACTTGGGTTGTGCTGACGCCCGGAGATGTGGTCATCAATGAAGTCCTGTTTAATCCTTATCCCTCTGGCAGTGATTTTGTTGAAATCTACAACCGTTCCTCCAAAATAATTGAAACTACCCGGTTGGTCATTGCTACCAAAGACAATGCCGGCCAACTTAAAAGCATTTATAGGTTACCCGAAACCGGAAAGGGGGTTAATCCGGGTGGTTACATCGCCATTACTGAAAATCGCGATGCGATTTTTGCGTATTACCATACTCCCTGTGAAGAGTGTATTCTCCAGGTTGCCAAACTGCCGGCTTTTAATAATGATGCGGGTAGTGTCGTATTGTTGGACGACAGGGAGGTCATTCTTGACGAAATGAGTTATTCCGATCAAATGCATCATCCCATGTTGTTCAGGCATGAGGGGGTATCGCTTGAACGTGTTCATCCTGAAATCTCTTCACTTCTCCGCAAAAACTGGCATTCGGCATCATCCGTATCGGGATTCGCCACTCCCGGGTACCAGAATTCTCAATACAGTCTGGAACAGGTATCTGCCACGAAGGTTGAATTTGCCCAGGAGTCGTTTTCACCGAACGGAGATGGTTACAACGATGAACTTCTGGTCAGTATCAGAACTGATTCCCCCGGATGGATTGCCAACAGTCATATTTATGATATTTCAGGCAGGCCGGTTTACCGACTGCTGAATAACGCACTCCTCCCGGTTTCAGGCAACATCTCCTGGAATGGCCGCGATGAGACAGGGCACCAATTGCCCTTTGGCCCCTATTTGATATTGTTTGAACTATTTCATACAGACGGCAGGGTGGAGTATTTTAAAAAAGCAGTGGTGCTAACGGAAAGGGGCAGGTAGACTGCCCCGAAAACATAGAGATAAAGGTTGAAAAAAGCCGCCCCATTGGAGAGACGGCTTGGTGAAAATCACTTTTTCAGAATCTTTTCCATTACTTTGTCCCTGGGTAGTTTTTTGGTGCAGAAGAACCAGTCATAGCAGGTCATTTCTTCATTTTTTTCCATCCTCTCCCTGGCTACCCCGCAGGAACCAGCCGGGGGAACAATCACATCGTCACCGGGTCTCCAGTCGGCAGGAAGGGCAACCGAGAATGCATCGGCTGTCTGCAGCCCGATCAGAACCCTGTATAGTTCGTCAAAATTCCGGCCAAGGCTCAGAGGGTAATAAATAATGGTGCGGATCATCCCGGCGGGATCAATGAAAAATACCGCCCTGACCGCTTTGGTCGAGCTTTCACCTGGTTGAAGCATCCCATAGGTTTTAGCTACCTCCATTGTAATGTCTTCGATGAGCGGAAAATTGACCTCCACATTTTTCATTCCCCTGTATTCGATTTTTTCCTTGATGGTCCGAAGCCATGCGATATGGCTGTAAAGACCGTCGACCGAAAGTCCGACAAGTTTGCAGTTTGCTTCATTGAATTGTTTTTCCATTGAAGCAAAGGTCATGAACTCTGAGGTACAAACAGGGGTAAAATCAGCAGGATGGCTGAAGAGAATCACCCAGCTCCCTGCATAATCGTTGGGAAAGTGGATAGGACCCTGGGTGGTGGCTGCTTTGAACTCCGGTGCTTTTTCACCGATACGCGGCATTGAATAACTCTTTTCTTCCATAATTTTTCTTTTTTTGTTTGAGATGTGTTATTTGAATGCAAGTTTATTTTCGTCTAGCCAGCATCAGTTCAAGATCTTCCTTCAGTGAAGAGAGATCCTCTTCATGCTCAACCTCATCGGTGATGATCTGAAGAATGATGTTATATGTCACAGGGTCTGCTTCCCTGGTCACATCCATCAAGTGGCTGTAAGTTTTGATGGCGCATTGCTCACCTCCGATGTTCTGGTCGAGGATTATTTCCACATAAGGATCAACCGGGGCATCGTATCCGCAGTTGGTGATTTTTGACCATTCATCGGGTGAAAGAACCGGTGTTCCGCCCAGCTGAACAATCCTGGTTGCCAGCAGTTCGGCATGGGCCAGCTCCTCGGTTGCATGCAACTGGAGTTCTGCAATGACGGCGTCTTTCATCGGGCCTTTCACAACTTTTGCACCAATCCAGTATTGGTAATACGCCAGCCATTCATCGGCAAGCGCTTTGTTCAGGAGGTTGAGCAGTTCGTCAACATCCATTTTTACAATTGATCTTCCAATTTCTGCCATAATAATCTATTTTTAGTTGTTGTCTGTAAATTTTCCTATGAGGTGGATTCGTATATCCTCTACCTGAAACCCCGGTATCTCCTTCCTCTTGAAATAATCTTCCAGCAACCTGTTGAGCTCATCGTCATAGTAATCTTCGATCAGGCTGCAATCAGAGGTATATAAATGATGATGCTTTACCAGTGCTGCTTCATAACGCATGACATCGCCAAAGGTTTTCACTTTTCTGATCATTCCCTTTTCAACAAATGTATCAAGCGTTTTGTACACTGTGCCAACGGATATATTGGGATCATTTTTCCTGACATACTCAATGATATTTTCAGCACCCGGATGGTTCTTCAGAACAGCAAATGCCTGAAAAACTGCCACTCTTTGCGGGGTAACTTTTAAACCATGTTTAGCCAACACTTCTCTTATGTTCAGAAATTCAGCCATTTATAAACAATAATAATTATTAATTAGGATTGTTTCTGTAAAAGTAATAAATTTCGCAGTTTCAAAGAAAGAATTAACATTTTTTAATTTTTAAAAATGCTTTGCCCCTCAATTTTATCAAACCTTATCCCAAATCATTCTCGATCGTGGAGATGCACGTTGAAACATTTCCAAACTGCAATACTATTCCATCTTCAGAGACCGAATCTGTTCCGGAGCATCGAAAGGGCGGACAGTGAAGCAGGGATTGGAATTATTGAATAATCCGGATAATTAAGAGGAAAAATTATAGCTGAAAAATTAAATGAAATTACTCCGGGTTTTTTCAATTTTCGGAGTAAATTTACCTCTGTTATGAATGGATGTGAAATTTGTTAAAACTTGAAAAATGGCATTTACATTACCGGTATTACCTTATGACAAAGAGGCCCTGGAACCATATATCAGTGCCCAAACGCTTGAGTTTCACCATGGGAAACACCATCAGGCATATATAAACAATCTGAATAACCTGATCGCGGGAACAGAGTTTGAACATGCCACTCTTGAAGAGATTGTCCGGAAGGCCGAAGGGGGGATATTCAACAATGGGGCGCAGGTTTATAACCATACCTTTTATTTTGAGCAGTTTGCCCCTGTTGGAAGCCGTGAGCCGGAAGGGGAGCTGAAGAAGGCTGTTGAGCATGATTTTGGATCAGTCGGGGTCTTAATCGATCTCTTTAACAAAGCAGCGCCAACCCTGTATGGAACAGGGTGGGCATGGCATACGACGGATCGAGCCCCGCACGATGGATCTCG
>CAYNBE010000129.1:0-10838 GCA_964395045.1 uncultured Prolixibacteraceae bacterium
AGGGACGGTTTTTTTTTGATATCAGTTTCAAGCAAATCCATTCAGGGGGATGTTTTTTTCTTGTTACAAAAATGTAGCAATTTTGTAACAGCTAAAATATTACTTTAACTCTTCATGCAGTTGTGCAAGGAATTGCCCGATACATGCAGGCCTGGAGGAAATTTCTGCGGGTACTTTGATTTTTTCGAAAATGGAATTCGGGGAGAATGACGGGAAACCTTTTATCAGAAAAAATATAAATGAAAGATCGGTTCAGGATTTTGGTGGTTGAAGATGAGGAGGACCTGTGTGAGATTCTCCAGTTTAACCTCGAGAGCGACGGGCACCGGGTCGATGTTGTCCATTCAGCTGAAGAAGCACTCAAGAAGGAACTTACGGAGTATGACCTGTTTCTTCTGGACGTGATGATGGCGAGGATGTCTGGGTTTAGCCTTGCACAAAAGTTCAGGAAAGAGCTGGAACTTGATACTCCTGTAATATTCCTGACGGCAAGAAATTCGGAAAATGATCTGCTGACAGGTTTCAATATCGGGGCTGATGATTATATCACAAAACCGTTCTCGGTAAAGGAACTTCAGGCCAGGGTTAAAACGGTTTTACGCCGGACTGGCAGGATCGGCGAACCGCCAGGGAATTTAGTTCAGGATATGGGAGGGTTGATCATCGACCATGTTTCAAAAAGGGTCATCATCGGTAACAACAGGGTGGAATTGACCCGCAAGGAGTTTGAAATTCTGGCACTCTTGTCAAAATATCCGGGAAGAATATTTTCAAGGAGTGAAATCCTTGGAAAGATATGGGAAAACGATGTCATCGTTACCGACAGGACTGTTGATGTAAATGTAGCCCGCCTCCGTAAAAAGCTGGGGCAGTACAACGGATATATTAAAAACAAGACCTCTTACGGTTACTATTTTGAAATCTGAACTATTACGGGTCGATTATCTCAGGCACAATGACCATCAAACGAAGATTATTTGTCTATTATTTGGTATTATTTGCCGTTTTTACACTGTCTATACTGGTCTTTCAGAATTACAGGGAAAAACGGTTCAGGATCGAAGAAATCGAAGGCCGGCTGAATCAGTATGCTGTGTTTGTTGACCGGTTTATTTCAGGGAATGGATTGGATCGGGACGGCGATCTCTCATCGCTTGATTCATTAAAGAAACTGATCCTTCCGGGTGAAATCCGTCTCACCATCCTGAGCTTTTCGGGGGATGTATTATACGATAATAGTGTGCCGGCCTATTCCCGGATGGAAAACCATGCCAACCGTCCGGAGATTGTCAGGGCCCTTATGGAAGAACAGGGATACAACATCCGTCATTCCGTTACCACCAACCAGAATTATTTCTACTATGCGAAAAAAATCAACGGTCGGATTATCAGGACAGCCATGGTGTATGATGTGGAACTCCGGAACTTCCTGAAAGCTGAGGGGGCATTCTTTGGATTCCTTGTTTTATTGTTCACGGTTTTTGGAATTCTCCTTTATGTGATAGCCGGGAGAATAGGGGATTCTGTTACGAAATTAAAAAATTTTGTAATCCAGGTCAACCGGAACGAAACAATCCCGGGTAACCTGCTATTTCCGAACGATGAATTGGGTACCATCAGCAATGAAATTACGCAATTATACCATCAGATAAGGAAGGCCCAGTCCGAACTGATCCTGGAGAAGGAGAAACTGATCAGCCATTTGTTTGTCCTTCGTGAAGGTGTTGCTTTTTTTTCACCGCAAAAAGAAGTCATTTTGCACAACAGCCATTTCATTGTTTTTGCTAAAATCATTTCCGGTGAGAGCTCTTTTTCAATCGACAGGATATTCAGCATGGATGCTTTCGGTGATGTGACGGAATTTATCGACCATTCGCTCATGAATCCCGATGCATTTACCATGAATGAGCTGCCCCGCCGTGAATATACCATCCACCGGGAAGGATTTCATTTTCAGCTTCAATCTATCTTTTTCCCCGACAAAAGTTTCGAAATTCTCATCACCGACAATACCCATCAGATGAAGCGGAGCATCATGAAACAGCAGCTTACTTCCAATATTGCACACGAACTGAAAACACCCATTTCTTCTGTTAAGGGGTATCTTGAAACAGTGCTGAACAATCCGGGACTGGAAAAAGCGAAAGTCCTGTACTTTGTCGATAAAGCCTATCGTCAGACTGAAAGGCTTTCCCAGCTGGTCAGCGACATTGCCCTGTTGAATAAAATTGAGGAATCGTCAGAACTCTATCCCAAAGAAATGCTTTCCGTTTGCACTGTGTTTCATGATGTCGTTGACAGCCTGAGTGATGAAATTGTCAGTAAAAAAGTCGTCGTAAAAAACCTGATCAGCGAAAATGTTATAGTCCATGTGAATTACTCGCTTTTATTCTCGGTATTCAGGAATTTGCTTGAAAATTCAGTGAATTACGGAGGTGAAAATATCACAGTAGTTTTGAGTTCCTATCATGAAGATGCAAATTATCATTACTGTTCTTTCTCTGATGATGGTGCTGGGGTGGATGATGAGCATCTTCCGCGGATTTTTGAGCGGTTTTACAGAGTTGATTCGGGCAGGTCGCGTAAAATGGGAGGGACCGGTCTGGGCCTGGCAATTGTTAAAAATGCCATCCTGAGTTTCCGGGGAGAAGTATCAGCCAGGAAACGGCAGGGTGGAGGCCTCGAATTTCTTTTTTCTCTGCCAAAATGATCAGATTGACTGCCTGAAACGATTTGTATTTAGTTTTTTCGTATATTCCATGCCGGTTACAGAAGATAAACCCGCAGGATGAATGACGCTGGTATACCATCATGGATGAAATATTCACCGGGTCATTTCATGTGAGATTGCCAACGGGAATGCCATGTCATGCGAAAATGAGAACCGGCGATGCAGGGATCAAACACCGGATGATGTTTCACCAGATTCCTGTTTTTTACCACCTGAACAGATCAGGATGGAAGAGCTGTTGCAGGTACTGAAGAAAAATTCAAAGCAATTGCGGAAGTACAGGGGGGTGTTTAAAGTGGACATCGGATACCGCTGGAGTGATGGGAAAATGACCGGTGAATTGGCCCTCAGGGCGCATGTCAGGAGAAAGAAGCCGAAGGAAGAGCTGGCTGTCGGGGATATCATCCCTGATTCGATGGATGGTTGTCGGGTCGACGTGATTGAATCGAAACTGATCCTTCACAGGGCTGGCAGGTATGATCCGCTGGTAGGGGGTATTGAAATCCGGAATGTGAACCTCAGCTCCACCGGAACACTGGGTGCTGTGGTTTATGATGTATTCAGCCGAAGGCCGATGGCCCTGAGCAACCACCATGTTTTGGTTGGGTCCCGGCGCGCTTTGGCAAAAGGCGATCAGGTTAATCAACCCGGAACGGCCGGTGATGAGGATTCAATCGGCACTGTTGCAAGGAGCAGTGTTGTTTACGACTCAGCTGTTATCACCCTGAACGGGAAACGGAAAGTTTCAACTTCTGTCATCGACTTTCCGGGAGGTATCAAAGGGATGACGGAACCAATACCGGGGATGATTGTAACCAAATCGGGCCGGACAACGGGTACCACGCGGGGAATGGTCGAAGCAGTCAGCAGGAAGGAATTTACAGTCGTTCCTCTTCCTGGCCAAATAGGAGATGAAATAAGCTCCTGCGGCGATTCGGGGTCCATATGGCTTGAAGTGACCAGTCATGCTGCCGTGGGGCTTCATTACGGGGGAGAATCATCCCGTCTCCCCGAAGAAGAGCGGGCCTGGGCCAAACGAATTTCCGGAGTTGCGAATGTGCTGAATATCCATCTTTGCAGAAAAGAACTTCTTCATCCTGTCAGTAAGTGCGGGCCTTCGGTCACAGCCAGCGGCAACAGTTTGCTCTTAGGCTATACCAAACCTGGTACGAATCAGGTCAGGTTCCTGCAGTCCGATGATGGTGTCCGTTTTTCAGGCAAGGTTTCTCCCGGGATTCATTCATTGTGTCCGGTAGCATTGACCGTTTTTAGAAACCGGTTCATTGTCGCCTGGTCTGAATTGATTGATGGACATATCACGCTTCGGTATTCCGATGACGGAAGGGATTGGTCCGGGAAAATCACCTCCGGTGAATGCTCCTTCTTTTCCCCATCCCTTGCATCCACAGAAGACAAGCTATTCATGTCATGGGTTGAACCAGGTTCCGGACAAATCTGTCTTAAGCAAAGCTACGACGGAAGATCATGGCAGAACAGGTGCATGCTGGATGAAACTGCCAAATCTGCCACTGCAATTGCCTTCTTCCACGGAAAACTCCGGGTTGCCTGGAATGAACCGGGGAAGCGGCTTTGCACGATGACCTCCGAAGACGGTTGCAACCTTACAGAAAAATAGGTGATAGATGATTCTTCCGATTCCCAGCCTTTTTTACATGTTCACTCGGGCAGGTTATTCCTGGCATGGAAACGAGAATCAGACAAAAGACTAAGTATCATTGAAAGTACCGACGGGATCAACTACACCGGGCGGCTGGTCCTGCGCGAAACAAGTCCTGACCGGCCGGCACTGGCAACATTGAACGATGAACTGATATGGTTCTGGCAATGTGGTACCAAACGTCCCGGACTTGGGGTGCTGGGTTATACCATTTAGCCTTTGATTACTTCACCATATTTTAACACTTTACGTAAAAACCGGAGTACAACACTTATTTTCTTTATTTTTGTCAATTAGCGATTCTGAAATATACCATCATGAAGCTTTCATATAATTGGCTAAAAAGTTACATCGATCTTGATCTGACACCTTCTGAGCTGGGTGAATTGCTGACAGGGATTGGCCTGGAAGTGGGAGGAACCGAACAGGTCGAAAGTGTAAAGGGAGGGCTCGAAGGATTGGTCATCGGGGAGGTAGTCACCTGTGAACCACATCCTGACAGTGATCACCTGAGTGTTACTAAGGTGAATATCGGAACAGACCGGTTGTTACCAGTGGTATGCGGGGCACCCAATGTGGCAGCGGGACAGAAAGTGGTGGTTGCCCCGGTGGGGACCAGGCTTTTTGGTGGTGCCGGTGAACTGACCATTAAAAAGGCAAAAATCAGGGGAGAGGTGTCGGAAGGAATGATCTGTTCGGAAATGGAAACCGGCCTCGGAACTGATGGTGAGGGGATCATGGTTCTTCCGGCCGATGCCACGGTAGGACAAAAGGCAGGTGAATATTTCAGAATCGAGAAGGACTGGGTGTTTGAAATTGATATTACTCCCAACAGAATCGACAGTGCTTCATACCTCGGTGTGGCAAGGGATCTGGCAGCTTTTCTCGGACTAAGGGGAGAAAAGGGATACAGACGACCTTCGGTGGATGCTTTTGCTGTCGGGGACCATTCATTGGAGATAGCTGTTGAAGTACTGAATCAGGAGGCATGTCCGAGATATTCGGGCCTCACCATTTCGGGAGTGGAGGTGAAGGAATCGCCCGCCTGGCTGCGGCAGCGCCTGAAATCAATCGGATTGACCCCAGTCAACAATGTGGTGGATATCACCAATTTTGTGCTTTTTGAAACCGGACAGCCCCTGCATGCATTTGACGCATCTGAGATAAAAGGCGGCAGGGTGATTGTAAAAACCCTGCCTTCGGGAACCAGGTTTACCACCCTTGACGGAACCGCACGAATCCTGGATGATTCTGATCTGATGATTTGCAATACCAAAGAAGGAATGTGTATCGGAGGGGTTTATGGTGGTCTCCGTTCGGGGGTCCGCTCTTCCACAAAAGACATTTTCCTCGAAAGTGCCTGTTTTGACCCGGTTTTTATTCGGAAAACTTCCAGGAAACACGGACTTTATACCGATGCATCGTTTCGTTTTGAAAGGGGTACGGATATCAACGGCACCCTGTATGCCCTGAAAAGGGCGGCATTGTTGATCACTGAAGTGGCCGGGGGAGTGGTTTCCTCCGGTATCCGGGATATTTATCCCAATCCGGTGAGGGGTTTTCCGGTCGAGGTAAGCTGGTACAACATCCGGCGGCTGTTAGGCAAGGATATTGGAAAGGAAATCATCAAGATGATTTTAAATGATATCGAAATAAAGATCGAAAAGGAAACCGAACGGGGACTGTCACTCCTCGTTCCCACCAACAAGGTGGATGTAAGGCGCGAATGCGATGTCATCGAGGAAATTTTGAGAATTTACGGATACAACAATGTCGAAATCCCCGAGCGGATGAATGCCACACTGGGTTATTCACCCTGGCCTGATCCGGACCAGTTGAAAAATATCATCTCGGAACAACTTGTCTCATCCGGCTTTTATGAAATATGGTCAAATTCACTGACCAAGGCATCTTATTACGACGAAATGTCTGAATTCGCCCCGGCCTCGACGGTGAAAATCAATAACCCACTAAGCAGGGAATTGAACGGGATGAGACAAACCCTGCTTTTTGGCGGGCTGGAATGCATCGTGCTGAATTCGAACCGGAAAAACAGTAACCTCAGGCTGTTTGAGTTCGGCAATACCTATTTCGATCATGGTACCAGGATGAAGGAAAATCCGGCCGGAAATTTCCATGAAGAAGAACACCTGGCACTTTTTTTATCCGGCAGCCGCGAACTACCCAACTGGACAACCGCAGAAACACCTGTCTCTTTTTTCCTACTGAAGAGCTATGTCGACAACATCCTCCTGAGGCTTGGTTTTAATCCCGACAGGCTGACCGTTGCTGAAAGCAGAAGCGAACTGTTTTCAGAAGGAATCCGGTATGAGTATGGGAAGAACAAACTGGCCGAATTGGGAATGGTTAGTCATTCCCTGCTTAGGAAAACGGGGGTGGAAGCCGAAGTCTATTATGCTGATCTGGATTGGGGATTGTTGGTTTCCGAAATCAAAAGTCATGCAGTTAAATTCAGTGAACTTCCAAAGTATCCTGAAGTGAGGCGTGACCTGGCCCTCGTAGTCGATAAAACGGTCCGGTTTGCCAGGTTGAAAGAGCTGGCTTTCAGGACAGAAAAGCATCTCCTCAGGAGAGTATCTCTGTTCGATATATATGAAGGCAAAGGGATTCCTGAAGGGAAAAAATCGTATGCAGTGAGCTTTGTCCTGCGCGATGATAATAAAACACTCAACGACAGGCAGATCGAAAAAACAATGGAAAAACTTCTGGCCGTGTTCACAAAAGAACTTGGGGCTGTTCTGAGGGGATAAAGAATTACTCACCGGATGATTTAAAGTCACCCGGTAAGTAATTTTTAAATTTCAATTTTCTTTCATACCTTTCCTCAGGAGAAACTCTACTGAACCGGATAATGAAGCAATGGCGAATCTGGTATCTGATACCTTACATTTACCTGAATCCCCTCTTTTTTGCAACTGGAGTTGCAGCACAAATCCCTTTACATTTTGACCACCTCGGCAGGGCAGAAGGCCTCTCGCAGAACAGTGTGAATTGTATGGTCAGGGACAGTGAAGGGTTCATGTGGTTTGGCACCCAGGATGGACTAAACAGGTACGACGGGAAGGAAATCAGGTTATATCAGAATGATCCCGATAATCCGTCAACCCTTTCCAACAACTATATTCTTTCGATCTGCGAAGATGAAGAAGGATTTTTGTGGATAGGCACCATGGCCGGGGGTTTGAACCGGTTTAACCGGAAAACTGGCGAATTCAGCGTTTTCAGACATTCCGACACCAGCAATTCCTTATCGGAGAACAATGTCTGGGCAGTGCTTTCCGACGGTAAAGGACACATTTGGGCAGGGACAAGCCTCGGACTAAACTGCTATGATAAAAAAGCAGGAAAATTCAGGCTTTTCAGGCATCTCGAAAACGATACTTCCGGTTTGGCTTGCGATATGGTGATTAGCCTGTGGAAGGATTCAAAAGGCATCATCTGGGCGGGAACCACAGAAGGACTGTGCAGGTTCGATCCCGAAACAGAGAAGTTTACAACCTGGCTCAACATTAGAAGTGCGGAATCGAAAGATGAAAACATCATTTGGTCGGTGACTGGTGACAGCACTGGAAAAATATACACAGGTACTAACAATGGCTTATTTGCATTGGATCCGGGCAGCGGAACAGTCATTCGACTGATGGGATCGACTGGTTCAGAGCAGTTTGTTGTCTGGTCGCTATTTGCTGAAACCGACAGGATAATATGGGCCGGGACTGCCCGGGGCCTTTACCGGATCGATACTGGTGATAGAAGTTTCGGACTTTTCAGGCATGATCCCGGTGATCCAAAGACTCTCCGGAATGACAATATCTGGTATATTCTGCGCGATCCTTCCGGAAACCTCTGGGTAGGTACAAAAAACGGGGTCAGTTGGGCTAAGACCTTCACTGCCGGATTTCGGCTAATGAACAGTGACCCCGCACAACCAGTTCATCTGTCTTCCCCCAAAGTAATGGCCATTCTGGAAGACAGCCGAGGCAGATTATGGATAGGTACCGACGGAGGAGGTTTGAATTGTTTTACTCCCGGCTGGAAAAACCGGACAATATTTACTTCAGAGAATTCAGCACTCCGGAACAATGCCGTATGGGCGCTGGCTGAGGACCGGGAAGGAAACATCTGGATTGGTAATTACCTTGGGGGTCTGCACCTATTGCCGGCCTCAGGTGGACCGATCAAAGCATTACCCCTGCGGGATGAGGATACTTATGCCCTGCACAACGACCGTGTTCTGGCCATTCTCCCGGGAGATGACGGAATAATCTGGATAGGAACAAGGAATGGCGGCCTGGTAAGGTATGACCCGGGAACCAGACAATTCAAGAAATACCTGCATACTCACGGAGATACCACTTCCATCTCTGCAAATACAGTGCTCTCCCTCGCCTTTGACCGGCACAAAAGAATCTGGGTGGGCCTGCATGAAGGTGGATTGAACCTCTTTGACCCAAAAACGGATAAGTTTATATCCTTTACAAAATCCAATTCAGGGCTTTCCGACGACAACGTTTGGGCTATTCTTTTTGACCGAAAAGGAAGAATGTGGTTAGGAACACAGGGTGGATTGAACTTTGCAGAACATCCCGGCCCTGGTATGCAATTCCATTGTCTGAGCACACAACACGGACTTAGCGGAAATATGATTTTAGGAGTGCTGGAAGATTTCTCCGGAAATATCTGGTGCAGCGGTTTCAACGGATTGTCGCGGCTTAATATCCAGGCATTTGAATCCTCAATTGTCCCTGAACAGAATAGAGACCCATTTGAAGGTCCTCTCTTCCGGAATTTTGACACCGATCATGGCCTACAGGGATTAGAGTTTAACCAGGGAGCCTGTTTCAAAGACCGCAAAGGAATACTATGGTTCGGCGGTAATAACGGGGCTAATTATTTCAATGCCAATGACATCCGGGAAAGCGCCTTCTTGCCTCCATTGATCATAACCGAATTCCGGATTTTCAATAAGGTGGTGCAGGTTATGCCATTCATCGTTGAGGAAACTCAGTACAAAGCCAGAATAATAAAAAAGGAAAACAACTACTACCTTCCCGCAGAAATTTCACATATCCGTGAGTTAACACTATCTTTCCGGGAATCAGTGATCTCTTTTGATTTCGTTGCCTTAGATCTGAGCAACCCCTCCAAAAATCAATACGCTTATAAATTATCGGGATTTGACAAAACCTGGAATTTCATTGGTTCACAGAATGTGGCTACCTATACCAACCTGAATCCGGGCCACTATACCCTTATGGTAAGGGGTACCAATTCCGACGGGGTCTGGAACCCTCAAGAGGCCAGACTAAAAATCACCATCACTCCTCCATTTTGGAGAACCTGGTGGTTTTTATCCCTGTTGGCGTCATTGTTTGTCTTCGGTATATGGGGCATTTTCAATGACCAGAAACAAAAAGCAAGGAAAGAAAAGGAAATGATTGAACTGCAACTGAAAACAATAAGAAGCCAGATGGACCCCCACTTTGCTTTTAATGCGCTTAATACAGTAGCTTCATTCATTTATGAAGGGGACCCCGATGCAACGTATGATTATTTTACCCGTTTTGCCCACATGATCAGGAATATCCTGAAAGACCACGACCGGATTTCCAGAACACTGCAGGAAGAACTGGAGTTTGTAAAAAACTATCTGGAACTGCAAAAAGTGAGATTCAGTGACAAATTCAATTATTCTATTCACGTCGACGAGGGCATTCCAGCCAGAACAGAAGTTCCGAAAATGATCATCCAGTCGCATGCTGAAAATGCAATCAAACACGGATTAATACACAGGCAAAAAGGAGGTCTCCTGAAAATAAATGTAGAAAAAGGAGATTCCTGCATCCTGATTACAATAGAAGACAATGGCATTGGCAGAAAAAAAGCTGCCGAACTAAGTACCGGATCAACAGGACTTGGGTTTAAAATAATGGATCAGATTTTTTCTTTATATCGTAAACTTTTTCATGCTGAAATCACTCAAACCATAGAAGATCTGACTGATGATGCTGGAAATCCGGAAGGCACCAGAATCATCCTGACTATTTGTACAACTCCAGGCCGTAAAATCAGGAACCGATTTTTGAGAATAAACACAAAAATCACAAATTATGAAAAGTGAAAACCAAAACACGGCAGCTATCAGGGCGTTGATCGTTGACGATGAGGAAAGGGCACGCGACTTGCTGGAAAAGTTGCTGATCCGCATCCCGGGCATCTTGGTATGCGGCAAAGCTGCATCGGCCGATGAAGCGCTGGAAATGGTGATAGCGGAACAGCCCGACCTGGTTTTCCTGGATGTGCAGATGCCCGGTAAAACCGGATTTGATCTGGTTGACTATTTGCAGAAATATATGCCGTGTTCCAGGGTTATTTTTGTAACCGCTCACGCTGAATTTGCTATCCCGG
>CAYNBE010000130.1:0-10801 GCA_964395045.1 uncultured Prolixibacteraceae bacterium
TGCCCTGATGTAAAAAACTCCCTGTGTGGAGCCTGTTGCATAGGCGCTGATGATCATGCCTTCGAGCACCCTGTAGGGATACGACTCAAGCAGCATCCTGTCCATAAAAGCTCCCGGGTCGCCTTCATCGCCGTTGCAAATCACATATTTCTGCGGGCTTTTTTGCCGGGCTACAAGCTCCCATTTGAGTCCCGAAGGGAATCCTGCCCCTCCCCTGCCCCGGATATGGCTCTCCTTGATTTCCCGGACAACCTCTTCAGATTTCATGGTTAAAAGAACCTTCCTGACAGCAGCAAATCCACCTCTGCGCTGATACTCCTCCAGGTCAAGCGGATCCAAAGTCCCCCTGTATTCGGTAGCGATCGGAACCTGTTTCCCCAAAAATAAACTGACCGGTTTATCCCGTACATCCAAAGCATACCTTTCCACCCCTTCCCATTTGGCATCCGTCTGAATATATTCCGCTGCTTCCAAAATCCGGCTTTTTATTTTCGACAACAAACCATCTGACCTGAAATGTTTTGTAACAATATCAGGAACATCCTCAGGTCTGACTTTCGAATAAAGAACAGGCTCTCCCCCTAATGGCATCACCTCTACCAGCGGTACCTGGTGGCACATCCCCACGCATCCCACATGCTTCAGATGAACCCTGATATTGTTTCTGCGGACAGTTGCCTCCACCGCTTTTCTGATTTCATCACTCCCGCTGGCAACACAACAGCTTCCAAGACCGATCCTGATTTCACCGAGAATCTCTTTCCCCATTGAGCTGCGAAATTTTTTCTTTGTTTGAGCCTCTCCAAGCGACTCAAAATCACTAATCACTTCATCAACCTGTGCTACGGTAACATGGCCGTAAGTAACCTGGTCGACCTGGACGACAGGAGCGAGGGTGCAGCACCCAAGGCAACTGACCTTTTCAATTGTGTAATTTCGTTCGTGATCGGTATTTTCACCTTCCCCGAGTTTAAATTTCCTGCGGAAGGCATCATAAACCTGTGCCGAACCTTTCACATGGCAGGCTGTACCCACACAAACCTTCACTGTATGCCTGCCAACAGGTTTCAGGCGGAACTGCGAATAAAAACTGGCTACTCCTGCAATGTCGGCCGGAATGATCCCTGTATTCTCCCCCACATAGCGCAAAGCCTCTTCAGGAAGATAACTGAATTCTTTCTGAATCGCCTGCAATATGGGGATCAGAGCTTTTTTCTCACGCCCCTTTTCAGCAATGATTCGTTCTATGATCCGGATATCAAATTCCATTATCCCTCTTTACTACCGATACAAAACAATGATCCTCCGGCCCTGACATACATCCTGCCGTGTGAGAAGGCGGGGGTTGTATACACTTTTTCTCCCAAAACGGATTCGGAAATGAGATTTTTTTCTCCTGAAATCGTATATACCTGTAAAGTTCCCTCCGTATCAAAGATAAACAGTTTGCCATCGGCAACCACAGGAGAAGAATAATATCCTGTTCCCCTGTCGTTTTCCCAGAGCTTTTCTCCCGATTTTGCATCATAACAGACTAAAACCCCGTAACTTGTGGCAATAAACAAAAATCCTCCGGATGACACCGGACTGGATACTTCAGGAAGGTACTCATCGGCCTCCCACACAATCCGGCCATCGCCAGGATGAATGGCAACAAGCTTCGCATATTCATTGGCAGCAAACACCAATCCTTCGCCAAACGCCGGTGATGGCCCGACTTCACCCGACATCACGGCTGACGACCAGATTTCTTTTCCCGTTTCGGCATCATATCCTGCCACAAGCGGATCAGCAGAAAGAATGACCTGGTATTTGCCCCCTATGTTGGCCAGTATCGGACTTGCCCATGAAACTTTCACATTCCGGTTGGTCTCCCACAACAACTGACCCGATATCACATTGAAAGCCATTAACTTCCGAGTTTTGTTGGTATCATATTGTACGTAAAGTTTGTCCTTCAGCACCAAAAGTGAGGAGGAGTGGCCATAATGGTTATCGGGCACACCCAGGTTTTTTGCCCAGACACGGGAGCCGTTCATATCGACGGCAAGAAGATCACCCGTAGCAAAGATTGCAAAAACATACCTTCCGTCGGTCGCCACCGAAGGAGCTGCCAAACCGGTATCGTCTGTAACCTTTGGCATAGTGGCTGGACTTCCCTGAATATTGTCGGCCACAGCCGTCCATAACAATTTCCCGCCAAACCTGTCGTAACAGTATACCTCTCTTTTCTGTGGACTGGCACCGGTCAGAAACAGTTTATCACCCCAAATCACCGGAGAATTGTTTCCCGGTAACGGAACAGGAACTTTCCAGAGAATGTTTCGTCCCGAAGGACCGTCAAAATCAACCGGCACATTTTTAAACCAGGTAATTCCGTTCCCGAAAGGTCCCCTGAAGGAAGGATAATTTGACTTGTAAAGAGATGGATCGACCTGTATATCAGCTTGCACGACCTTTGGGGCTTCTGATATTTCCGGTTCGGTTGCATCAACCGAAGCAGGTTTGGAAACAACAGTACTTTCAGGTGTCGACGATAGCATTCCGCTTCCAACCTCTACCACTTCAACCTCTTTCCCTGCCGGAATTAACTGCCGTATTTCTCCGCTTGTGCGTGCTTCAAACGATTTCAGCCGGTCATGTGAGAAATGGGAAGCCACCAGGGTAACTGCCAGCAGCATCGCCCCTGCTATCCATATCCCTTTCCGTGACAAAATCCTTTCGGCAATTTCATTTCCGGTAGCTTGATCTGGAAAATCTATTTTTGATTTCAGGGAATAAAACCTTCTTAAAGCGACTGCAAACAGAATAGCGCCGAACAGCATCAGGTGACTGCCGGTCCTGATCTGCCAGCGGCTGTTAAAATAGGCTTTTCTGGCAAGGAGGTCGAGGTTCCGGATGTCATTTCTGAGCCCTTCATCGTCCGGATTTTCAGAAAGCCGTTGAACAAGCACATCCAGTGCTTTGCCATCGAGCGGATCTTTTTTGGTGAACTGGTAAAAATTGAGCAACAGGAGCAATGCAACAAATCCTGTAAATACGGCGGATACTATCGCCACATTCAATGACAGCCGTAACCGGTTCCGGTTATCCATATCTCTGATAAATATAAGTGTCTTTAACTATTTTCATTTTTCAACCGGACAATAATCCATACATCGTCCGCAGCTGTAACAATTTCCCTGATCAGGCCTGTAATCGCTGTTTCTCCTGAAAATTGTCCGGTTCAGGAGCAACAAGCCAATGATCAGCCCGAAGAAAGCACCGGCCAAAGTACTTCCGGTTTTGAATTTATTCCGGATGTCCCTGGCATCGTCGACCAGCATTTCCATGGTTTTTCCGGAGCTGAGAAAAGTTTGTACATCGATATTCTCTTTGTCATGAATCAGCTCAGGGCGGTCAATCAGCAGCTCTGCAAGATAGACGTCGGGATGGACTTTTGAAAGCGGGACATGTGCTTTCCAACCTGTATATCCGCCTGCGGCAATCCATAAGGGGATCAGTAAGAGATACAGGATGAATTTTCTGATCTCCCCGCGCGATTTCCGGGTTACCTTTGGCAAAGTCGGATGGCTGATTGCATCAAACGGGCATGAAGTGGTACATAGCCTGCACTGGATACACTTTGAGGGGGTAATGGTCAGATGCCATCTGGATACCATGGAAGTCCATTTCAGCAATACTCCGTACGGACAAAGAAAACGGCAGTATGGCCTTCCGATGAAAATGGACATCAGCAGGAAAACCACTCCCAGGGAGATCATCAGAAAAGGTCCGTTCAACCTGAAAATTCCCACAAAGGGATCGTAGCGGCAAATGATAAAATCGGTTCCTGTGGCGGCAAACAGCACTGCGAGAATGAAGTAGAGGTACGGAAACATTCCTAATGTTTTCTGTAGCCATACAGGAAGTGTTAACGGTTTCACAACAAGCAAATCCTGAATTGCACCCAGCGGACACGCCGAAGCACAGAATACCCTCCCAAAAAACAGGCTGAATGTGAGCGGTAGCAGAAAAAAAATCAAAACTGTCACCGGAACTGCATATCCCGGATCGGCGAATGAAAGGACGATGTTCTGGATCGATCCGACCGGACAAATGCAGCCCTGGCGATAAAATCCAAAATAGAGCAGCGAGAATAGCGACATCCACAGAACCCCCTGACGAGACCTCCTGCGAAGGACATACCAGGAGGTCATCCCCATCACCATCAGAAGCACGGCAACATCCAGGTACTCCATGGTCCCGGACCTGGGATTCGGTGTTTCTGTAGCCGGCAGTACGTACCCGTTCTCAAACTCAGGTTTCGGAAACCGTTGCTGTGCCTTAATCCCTGCAGGGAGCAGTATCATCAGTAATATTCCAGACAGCAGAATAATTCTCATGATTTTTTTATCATTCCGGGGTTTATTTGACCATACCAACATACCTTCATTCAGCTTTTTTCATTTCCCGATTCCCCCTGCTGTCGGGCTTCCGGAGTAAATCCACCTTTGATCATGTAGGGCTCCGAGATTTTCACCCGGTGAATGGCATCGGAAGGACAGACCCTTGAGATGGCGCATTGGTTGCAATTTTTGCAGAGATGATGCATGATCTGCAAATGGAGTGAACCATTTCCGAATGAAGAACACCCTTTTACGCACTTGCCACATCCGATGCACAAATCCTCATTGATGACATACTCAAAATATGGCTCTTCAATAAATCTGCGACTGATGGCTGCAGTCGGACAAAGCTGGTTCTCACCCGCCGTTGTCAGCGTTTGGCTCTCCGGTCGGAAATATCCCCCGCACAGGTCGCAATACCCGCACAGGCCAAAAGCGTGGACGCATTTCACAGCCGACGGCAATAGGACACATTCATCGGCACATCGGCCACATTGGGTGCATTTGAACGGATCGATCTGCCAGACCCATTTTTGTCCGCTGGCTTTCATGGAAGCCATTCCGCCTAATCCCCCAAGAGCCAGGGCCATGGAAAGCCTTGCTCCGCTGCGGATAAACTCCCTGCGCGATTTCACGACATCATCTTCCATTATTTCATTTTTGTATCTGCTTTTCGAACTGAACAGGTTCGAAAACCTGCACAACTTTTACATGAGGCATGTTTCAAGCATCCTGCATTGCTGGCAACCCTGCCAGTCAAGACCAGATATCCGGCTACCCCTGCCATACTGGCAAGAAGAGCAAACCGCGACCATTTTATGATGAATTCCCTTCGATTCATTGTGTGGACTTTTCAAAAACCCGGATCATTTTTCTCCCGTTATCCAAAAGGAAGACCCTTCCCGATTCATCGCAATATAGATCAGGTGCTACTGTTTCATCACCGAATGCAGATGGAGGGGCAACCACTCCTTTCAACTCACCCGAATGCAAATATTCTTTCACCCGTACGATTCTTTTTTCACTGGTGATGAAATTTCCGCCGGGAAGAAAGGCGAAATGAGCGGGATTACAGCATCCGCTGAAGCTACCGATACCTTTATCCGGTGCTTTCCACCACCCCCGGAGTTCTCCATTGGGAGAGTAATTCTCCAAAGTGTGTTTACCCGGATTCACGATCCAGAGTTCGCCCGTATCATTGAATCCAAGGTCAAATGCCGGGCTCGGGACAACAAATCCATGTTCAGAATCCTTTTCCCCTTTTCCGCTGATCTCAAGTTCTTTCACCCCTTCATCGTTGAAACGATAAACCAGCCTTTTCCCGGCATCGGCCACAAAAATTTTTTCATGATGCACATCGATGGAGGTGATGACAGAATTTTCATAGAGACCGGAGAACTCAAACAGGAATGAACCGGTTGAATCCAGGGCAAGAACACGTTTCTCCCCTCCGATATATATTTTATCTTTCGTGTATTTTACACACAAAGGAGACATGTCGAGAGTCTTTTCGAAAAGCAGCATCCCCTGTGAGGTAAGGACAACCAGCTTTTGATCACCCACAACGGCCAGTATACCGTTGCACCCTGATATCCCGGCAGGCCGGTTAAGACTGAGCTTCAGTTGCCTGAACTCCCTGTATATGATCAACTCCTGACTGACAGAATAAAATTGATCTGTTTCAAGATGATAGGGGTTTGCATGCTGTTTGTCGGGCCGTGTGGATGAAAACTCCGCCACAATGATAACAATCAGAACAGTTGACAAAGCAATCAAAAAACCGTATATGCCCTTGTTTCTCATATTTTCATGTGTTTAAAATTATCAAGTTCATTTGGTAATATTAGTGGAAACACATGCCTGCCTGCCACCTGCCTGCCGGTAGGCAGGGTAGGCAGGGCAGGCGGGGAATTCGCATGTAACAAATAATCATCTCAGTTTGTGTATTATTATACATGTTCATTTCATTTTTTCAGGTCGATACAAATCATTGTTTTTGAATCACGGAGCACCATCATACCGTCGGCAATTGCCAACGGGGCCCATGCATCCTGTCCGTCGGGGATCAGTTTTATCCGGTCTGATTCGATATACCCCGACAACGATGGTTTCAGGATAAAAAGGGTGCCATCTTCATGCAGTAGGAACATTTTGTTGTCAGCAATCAGATAGGGCCCCAGTCCAAATCGTTTGTCAGGACCGCTTGACCAGACGGGTTTCCTAGTGTCAGAAGGATTGACACAAATCAGCTGGTTGCGGAGGGCTCCTCCGTCTTTGGGCATGATCCCGAACAAATGGCCACTCCAATAAAGCGAGGTTTGCTGTTCACAGGCTAGTCCCTCCCCTGGTTTATACCCGGCAATCAGCGATATGGAAAAGGTACTCTTATCGGCTTTGAGTTGAAACATCATGCTTCCCGCTCCATAGCCGGCGGTGATAAAAATTTTCCCGTCGGGCATGCACAACGGGGAAGGCGCTACCACCGCTTTGTTCCATTCGGATGTTTCCCACAGGATCTTTCCCTTATCATCGCCGTCGGCAGCGATTCCCGCCATTCCTCCCGCTGCACTGTAAACATACATTTTTCGTCCTCCGAACTCATAAGGCATCACCGAAGAATGCGACATTTTCCAGCCATTCGGATTCGGGGTCTCCCAGACTTTTGATCCGGTTGCCAGGTCAATCCCAACCATCAATGCCTTACCGCCTGTTGCGAGCACCGCAATGTCCCCGTCAATCAGAGGGCACTGTCCCGTATACCACAAGGGTACCTCCGACCTGTATTCTCTTTCAATGTCGAGACCCCACAGAAAATCACCGGATGCTCTGCTGATGCACATGACATGGCAACGTGGCCCTATGGTGACGATAAAACTGTCGGTTACAGCCGGTACGGTACGCGACATCCCATGGTTCCTTTTTATATTCACCTGATACCCTCGCCTCCAAAGCTCCTTTCCGGTTGCGAGAGAAAAACAACGAAGAAAATCGGCACGTTCTTCCTCCATGTAATCAAGCAGATAGACCAGTCCCTTGTAAATTGCTGCTCCTGAATGGCCTTCTCCGAGCGAAACCGACCAGCGAACTTCCTGCCGGCCTCCGAATGTTTCTTTGAGGGGAACGGCTGAACGGGAAATGTTGTCAAAAAAAGCTCCCCTGAAACGGGGCCATGACTCTTCCATGGGTGTAAAGTCAGTCGTGAAACGTTCAAAAAGGTTTCCGATTACCACTGAATCGCCATCATGCGAAACAGCATTCCGGTTATCCGTGCCAGGGAGGCTCACTGAAAACCTCCCGGATGGGTCCGCAGTCAACCACCAAACAATCAGAAGTGCCGACACGGCTGACAATACAAACAGGACTATTCCCGGAATCCTCTCCTGTTTCATCTGTCCCGGTTTTATTTTCGGATATTGTACACCAATAAGACCTCCCCATGCCGGATCAGCAGTTTGCCATCATATATGGCCGGATGTGCCCAGTGCGGACCTGTACCGTCGGTCACCCTGAAGGTGCTGACAAGGTCGAAATGATCCGGATTGGGTTTCACCAGTCCCACATTCCCCTGTTTCTCTTCGTACAGATACAACAGGCCATCAGCATAAATGACCGACCCTTTGTTATTCCATTGTGTTTCCCATCTGATCTCCCCGGTCTCCCAATCCATGCACACCCAGTTTCCCTTTCCATTGCTGATCCAGTTCGATCCGTAAACATATCCGTCAATTAATACCACTCCATGATGATGGTTGTCCAGGACTTCCCCTGTGTATTTTTCCGTAACCCCGGATCCGTCAGGACTCATTTTCAGCATGACAGCCCTGTAGTTGTAGCCCATGGTGATAAAAATTTCGTCCTTGTTCCAAATGGGAGTATTTGCCCAGATCAGCCCGTCCTGGTCCCATTTGTCAGCATTCCAGTATTTATATGACCAGGCCACCCTTCCTGACCCCGGATCAATAGCAATCAGGTGTGTTCCGGTTGCTGCCAGGATATACCTGATTGATCCGTATTCATAAAGGGTTGGTGAAACATAACTCCGTGGCCCCCCAACTGGCCCGGTTCTCCAAAGTTCCTTTCCACTAATTTTGTCGAAAGCCACAACCGATGTCTTTTTCCCCCCCGGGGAACAGATTACTATGTTGTCAACAATCAGGGGACTTTCAGCCACTCCCCACAGATGCCAGTCCGACTCATAATCCCTGTCTACATTCACAGCCCATACTTCTTTTCCAGTCAGGGCATGGAAACAGCACAACCGTCCGGTTCCTGCCACCAGATAAATTCTGTCGCCTTCAATTGTCGGAGACCCGCGTGTTTCCGGAAATGATTTGATCCATGAACGGCCATAAGGCACCTGCCATAGTAGATTTCCCGCGAAATCAACGGCAGTCAGGTAATCCAGGGTATCGATCATCCCTGTGACATAAATGACCCCGTTTGCAACAACCGGTGAAGAATATCCTTTGCCAAGTTTATCGATTTTTTTAATCATTTCCGGACCTCCTTCCGGCCATGAAACCATCAGGTTCTTTTCATTCCGGTATATCCCGTCGCGTTGTTCCCCTCTCCATTGGAAAACCTGTGCCCGGGAGGTACCAGTAGCGATTGCAATTAAAAATAATATGAATATTATCTTTTGCATGTCAAATTTCACCTTCAAAACCGGTTTAGTGATATTTCCTGAATAAACGACACATACCGGCAACTGCCTTTATTTCACCCATCCACCTGTAACAGAACCACAAAATTATTCACTTCTGCGTCACCCTATCCGTTCTGCAATTACTTTCTTTCAGTTCCTTATGAAATAACAGACCTTTTCTCCTGTATTATTTTATTTTATAAACGATCAGGGTATTCCCATGCCTGACATACAAACGTCCCTTGTCGATCACAGGATGTGCCCAATGCTGGGCAGTTCCCGTTGTCACTTTTGTTTGGGAAACCAGGTTCCACTTCTCAGGGTCAGCATTGGCAAGGAAAAGTTCTCCCCGGTCGGTATATCCGTAAAGCATGCCATCGGCCGAAATCACACTCCCTAGTCCAAGGCCCGCAGCCTGGTATTTTTGTTTGCCCGTCACCCAGTCGATACACATCCAGTAACGGTTCTTATCACCTGATCCATAAATATGTCCGTCTACCAGAACTGCTCCCCCAATCCGGTTATCCATTTCTTTTGATACCCAGACAGGAGAAACAGAACTTCCATCGGGAGAAAGTTTCAGCTTCACGCCACCCTGACCATACCCGCTGAAACAAAACAGTTCCCCATCATGGTAAATGGGCGTATTCGCATGAACACTCCACTGATTCGGATGGGGATGGGTCCAGAGAAGTTTGCCGGTGGAGGCATCCAGTCCTGCAATGTGCGACTCTGTATGGGTAACCAGCAGTGTCCTTCCGGGTATCCTGACGACCAGGGGAGAGCAGTATGCTGAAAGTTCACCCTTCACATTCGAAGTCCAGATCAGTTTGCCATTCAGACGGTTTAGTGCCACGATGGTATGCTCAGCTCCACCCGGGGTAACGAAAAGTTTTTCCCCATCAACAGCAAATGTTTCGGTAACTCCCCACCTCAGATTGCGGCCACCAAATTCCTTCATCATATCCTTCTTCCATCTGACTGCTCCGGTCGCGGCATCTATGCAGGTCACCACACCCAATCCGGAATACTGGTACAAAATATCGCCTACGATCACCGGTGAACTCCGCGTACCCGGGTAACTCTCAGTAAATTCAGGACCATATGCGGTTTTCCAAAGCAGTTTGCCTTCGCCCGATAATGTGTAAACAAATCCCATTCCCTCTTCGGCTCCCGACAAGTAAATGGTATTCCCGGAGATAACAGGTGATGAGAATCCTTCTCCCAGTTTGTCAAAACTCCATAAGACAGATGGGCCTTCGGCAGGCCATGATTTTAATAGCCCTGTATCATCGTAAAGCCCGTTGTTATGAGGCCCCCTCCAAAGTGTGGGCTTTTGTGCAGGTACGCTGATGGCTAAGCTGATAAGCAATGCAAGGATTAAAACATGTTTCTTCATTATTGCAACTATTTATATATTTATATGAATCATCAAATAAACCTGTTACGACAGCTTCAGAGATACAAATTTCAGGCCGGAATATAGTTATTTCTGCCAATCCGGAAAACAGGGATTAAAAACGGCCTCCCAGCCTGAGACTGAAATTCCTCATTGGCTGTATATCTCCGGGGCGGCCCATATACTCGGTATTTGCAAGGTTTTTTATAACAAACGAAAGGCTGTACTTATCACTCAGGGAGTATCCCACTGTTGCATCTAACACAAGGTGCCCTTTGTTATGGGTAAGCCAATAGTCATAAAATCCCGGCAGGATATTTTCCCGGGTTAAAGGATTCAGGAAAACATCATCAATATTCAAGATTTTTG
>CAYNBE010000131.1:0-7813 GCA_964395045.1 uncultured Prolixibacteraceae bacterium
AGAAAAACTGAAGTTCGCATATATTATTAAACAGTCATGAATTTCATCGAGAACGGGCAAATCATTTATCTGTGATTTACGAATTACCCATTTTGCCATTCATTTCAAAGTTGGCTTCTGCAATCTGACATGTGGCTATTTACCCACCCACATTTTAAAGGCAGATGCTTTCAGTCTGCTGACTGTGACTTTTTCGTTCAATGGGCTCTTCAGCTTTACTACCAGTTTATTGCCGAAATAATCCTCAAAACGGGAGATCAGGTCGATATGGATGATGGTTTTTCGGTCGGCCCGGAAATAGTAATCCGGATCGAGTTCCTCCTCCAGTCGGTCGAGCGAAAAATCGATTACGTGCATTTCACCGTTCCAGGTAATCGCCGTGGTAATCCGGTTTTCACTTTTAAAACAGGCGATGTCGGCCATATCAAGTTTGAAATATCGGTTACCTGCCGTAATCAGGAAACGCTTTCTGAATTCTTTTCGACCTGAACGGATAGCTTTTAAAATTTCCCGGTAATCGAAATCCGGAAACCCTGGAAGTTGTATTTTTCGTAATGATTCATATTTCAGCAATGCCCTTTCAAGGTCAGTCTCTTTTACAGGTTTCAGAAGGTAATCGATGCTGTTCACCCGGAAAGCCTGGATGGCATAATGGTCATATGCTGTTGTAAAAATAATGCTGCTGGTGACCTGAACCTGTTCAAAGATCGAAAAACAGGTTCCGTCGCTCAGTTGGATGTCCATCAGTACCAGGTCAGGTTGTTCCCCCGACATAAAATAAGATACGCTTTGTCTGACACTCTCCAGCCTGGCCACTACCTCCCAATCCGGCCGCAAATCATGTAGCATCCCGGTGAGCATCCTCACATTGGGTTTCTCATCTTCTATAATTGCCACCTTCATGGTTTTGTTCTTTACTTGTTTTTACTTGCCTCATTTCCTACCAGGATTTTTCAACCTGCCTGACAAAAAGGAATTTCTAACCTGTAAAATGTTACAACAGTGGCAGTTCAACTATAAAAACTGATCCAGTATCTCTAACTGTCACTTTTCTCTCGGTCAGGAATTCGTAACGGGCCATCAGATTTTTCAATCCTTTTGAGGTTGAATAGGAGCTTTCCCTGTGTTGGATGTTGTTCTCCACACTGATTGTATCGTCCGAAGCTGTGATCTTCAGCGTGAGAGGTTGCTCGTTTGAGACTACATTGTGCTTGATGGCGTTCTCCACAAGCAACTGGAGCGAAAGGGGGGGAATTCTGCGGTTATTCAAGGCCGGGTCCACGCTATACTCCACTCTGAGCCCCTCTCCAAGCCGCTCCCGGTGAAGATCGGCATAACTACGGATAAACTCTAGTTCTTCCCCGAGAGGCACAGTGCTGCGATCGCGGTTCTGCAAGACATACCGGTATGTGTCTGTGAAATTCTGGGTGAAAGAGACAGCCGCAGCCTGGTCATACTGGATCATCGATTTAAGCACACTAAGGTTGTTGAAGAGAAAATGTGGATTGAGCTGGTCCTGAAGTGCGTTGTAATCGTTTTTCATCTGAAGCTGTCTGAGGTCTTCCACCTCCCGCTGAGCGGCAATCCACTTTGAAACAATCCGGAGACTGATGGAAATTACCACCATAATAAAAACAAAGATCAATCCGAAAGCAAACATCATCCAGGTGATAGGTTCCTGCAATACCTCAACATACTTTACCTGCTTATTGAAATAGAGCAGGGCAAAAAAGCCAACCATCAAACTTAGCAGGAAATGGAAGAAAATCCGTGTTTTGATCTTTGAAGGAATCGGGAAGTAGCGCTCCGAAACATTATCAAGCAGGACATTCAGTTCGGTGATGATATTGAACAGGAGAACGACCTTGAAATACTGGATGGAAGGAATATGTGCTGCATTTCCACCTATTACCCTGGCGGCAACCAGCATAAAAGCCAGTGCTACCACACTCACTGTGCCGATACGGAAAATTACCGACCGTACCTTGTAGGAGGAAAGACCACTGATGAAGTCAAATTCTTTGTTCATCCAAGGTATGAAGAAATGCTGTCATTGTGAAACCTGATCAAATATACACAACCATGGGCGATTTTTCGTCACCTGACCTGTTATTTCAGCTGCCCCGAAGCTTTCAGCCAGGCTGTTTCTTTCAATCTCAGGTCAGCAGCAGCTTCGATTGTCTCACTATTTGCACTTTGCCATTGAACCTGGGCTTCCAGAAGATCGGAAAGGAGGCCCATTCCCACAGCAAAGTTGTCGTTGCTCACACGCAGATTCTCACCTGCCTGCTCCAGGGCACTTTTTGCCATTCTGACACGCAGGCGGGCATCGTGCACATTCAGGCGTGCCTGTTCCATCTCGAGCGTCATCAGCCGGCTGTTTTTGGCCAGTTCTGCCCGACTGATTTCCATCTCCCGGCGCGCCGCCAGTTGTTTTTGTCTCCCCTCTCCCCAGTGGAAAATGGGAATTTTCAGGGAGGCGATGAAGGTTGGATTCGAAGATGTAAAATCTTCCGTACCGATGCTGATGCCTCCCACATAATTGTATCCCAGACTGATCCCTGCGGTAGGAAGGAATGCGGCCCGGGCCAGTTTCACCTTTTGACCTGCCACTTCTACATTTCTCTGGAGCAGACGGTATTCCGGACGCAACTTCAGGGTCTCAGATGTTTCTGACTCATCTCTTTCCTGAATGCCAGCAATATTCTCCCACGGTAAGGTAAGGTTTTCATCCTGAAGGTTCACCCCGGTTTCGATAGAGGTGTCAAACGGCAGCCCTGTTACACGGCAGAGGGCCATACGGGTCAGTTCCAGTCCGCTTCTCGCTTTTTGCAACTGCAGTTTGGCCTCGTTGTGTTTCACTGTCACCTTCAGGAGTTCGTTCCGGGTGGTCATTCCGGTTTCAAAGACATTGGTCACCTTCTCTTCCAGCCGGTTGAGCAGCTCCTCATACGCTTCTGCCAGTTTTACCTTTTCCTGCACCGATACGTAGAGCCAGAAAGCCTGGTCAGCCTCAAAAAGGGTATTGGCCCGCTGCAGTTCCAAATTGTCGGCAGCCATTTCCACCCCGATTTTGGTTAAGGCATTGCCTGCAGCAATTTTTCCACCTGTGTAAATAGGTTGCTGCAATGTAATCCCTGCCAGATATGCTCCCCGAAGACTGATTTCCAGAGGGAGCCAGGCATACATATTAAATACGGGATTGCCATCGGTTCCCCTGACAACCTCACCCGTTGCGGGATTGACCATCACGTTGGGCCGTAACTGGCCTGTGGTCATGTCGGGAACCTGGGTGGGCAGGATCATCTCCTGCTCTATATCATTATACAAGTAAACACCCGTGGCACTTCCCGAAAGGACAGGGAAAGCCTGTGTTTTCATGGCCGCCTGTTCGGCTTCGGCTTTATCTGCCCGGAAACGGGCAATTTTCATGTCCTCGCTCTGTTTCAGGGCCAACTGACGGCATGATTCCAACGTCAGCTTTTGCTGCGCCTTCCCCCCTGCAACACCAGTAATGAGCAATAGAATGATCAAAGTTTTTTTCATGGCATTTCTCATTTCAGAATTGACCGGAATTGGACGACGTCTCCGGCAGGGAACTTCCGGAAACGGAGAACCTTTCCGCAACAGTTTGAGTTTCCCCAGTTTCTCCTCTGTCAATATGGAAGGAAAAAGCATAGAGGATGGGCACAAAGATGAGGGTGATGATAGTTCCCACGATGAGACCACTGATAATGGTCACAGCCATGCTTCGGTACATCGGGTCGGTCAGGAGCGGCAACATCCCGAGGATGGTGGTCACTGAGGCCATGGTCACAGGTCTGGTACGAGCCATGGTGGCATTCACCAGTGCATTGAACCGAGGTATCCCCTCCCCGATCTGTTTTTCGATTTCATCAAGCAGTACCACCGAATTTTTGATGAGCATCCCGATTAGTCCGATCGCTCCAACGATGGCCATGAAGGTAAAGGGCGACCGTGTGAGAATCAGACCAGGCACGACTCCGATTGCCGTCAATGGAATCACCACCAGCACGATCAGAGGTTTCCGCAAGTCGTTGAACAACAGAATCAGGATCAGGATGATCAGCATGATCGAGAGGGGAAGGTAGCTGAAGATATTCCGGAGGGCATCCCTCTGAAGGTCGTGCTCACCCACCCATTTATAACTATATCCTTCAGGAAGGCTGATGGATGCAACTTCCTTCATCATGGCGTGCCGCACCTGGGCCGGACTGTATCCTTCGGACGGATCACACTGCGCCTGGATGGAACGCTTTCCATTGGTACGGCGAACCAGCGTTTCTTCCCAGGTTAATCCGGTCCCTGAGGTAACAGCACTTAAAGGAACCGGACTGATCAGCTCTTTGGTGATATCGTCCGCAGTTTTGGTACCAGACAGCAATTCCATGGCGTCGGTTCCCAGAAGCCTACCTGCGTTGGGTAGCATGCTCCAGACAGGGATGTCGCTCAGGTCTTGCAGAAGGGAACCATCGGCTGCACGGGTTTTCATCTGGATAGTATAGGCCGTTTCACCATCGTAAAATTTTCCGAGGGGAAGCCCCGTTGTGGCCGCCAGCAGGGCATTGCCCAGGTCTGAGCGGCTCACCCCTGCCCGGGTGGCAAGTGTCTGGTCGTACCGGGCTACCATCGATTTGCCCATGGCATGCCAGTCATCGCAGATGGTGTATTTGTCAGTTCCTGGTGTGCGGCGCATGATCTCCTGCACCTGTTCACTCAACCGATGAAGAACCGCTGGATCGGGACCACGGAATTCTACCTCTACGGTGTGAGATGACTTTATGGAGAGGTTATACTTCCGAATGCGGATAGAGGCATCAGGATAGTTCTCATGGAGATATTCTTCAAGCTTCGGCTTCATACGGATCATCGTCCGGTAATCCTCAAAATCAACGATCAGCTCGCCGACAGCGTCACCGGTTTCTGAGATCGCACGTACCAGACAGTATCGCGTAGGGGTCATCCCCTGGCTGGCTACCACCTTTTTGACCTCTTTCATCTCCAGAAGGTGGCTGGTGATCTTTTGCAGGTCGGCATTGACCCGGTCGGGACTTGTTCCGTCGGGAAGTTTATATTCCACATACACCTGGTTGTAATTGAGGTCGGGGAAGAAAGCATTTTGAATGTTGCGAACGTTAAATCCTGCAAGCAGCATCAGCAGGGTGGCCACGGCAATGGTGGCCGGTTTGTGGTTGATCAGGAATGAAAGTGCCATACGCACTGTCCGGTGGGCCTTTCCCTCGTTATGGGGCTCGGTGCTCCCCTCTCCCTTGATCTTGAGCCATCTTTCCGAGAAGAGGGGAATCTGGGTAAGTGCAAGAATCCAGCTGGCAAGCAGCGATATGCAAAGAACTACAAAGAGGTCGCGCGCATATGTACCGGCCGTATCTTTCGACAGAAACACGGGCAGAAATGCAGTGACGGTGATCAGGGTGGCCCCTAGCAGGGGCATGGCTGTTCGTTTGGCAGTCCGTGTTAGCGCAATGCTTCGCTTCACACCATTGCCCAAATCAACCAGGATTCCGTCGGTAACCACAATGGCATTGTCAACCAGCATCCCCATCGCCACGATAAAAGCCCCCAGCGAAACCCGCTGAAGGGTACCTCCCGAAGCAAGAAGGATGGGGAAGGTGGCCAGCACTGTCAGGATTAGTCCAATACCAATGATGACCCCGCTTCGTAGACCCATCGTCAGCATCAGCACCAGGATAACAATGGCCACCGAAACCACCAGGTTCCACATGAATCCGTTGATGGCCTTCCTTACCACATCGGGCTGGAAAAAGACCTTCTCGAAATGGAAGCCGGCCGGAAGCGATCGCACGATCTCCTCCATGCGCTTTTCCACCCGGTTTCCCACTTCGATGATATTTGCACCTGTTTCCATTGAAGCCGAAATGGCCAGGGCCTTCTCATTGTTCAATGTCATGGTATTGCGCAAAGGGGATCCGTAACCTTTCTGAATGGTAGCGATGTCTCCCAACCTGAACTGGTCACCATGAACCCCCCTGATTTGTACATTTTTCAGGTCGTCAATAGAACTGATTTTATCGCTGACACCCACTCTGATCAGCTGGTTACCGGTTTCGAGGACCCCGGGGTAAACGGTCTTGTTCTGACCGCTGACGGCGGCCATAATTTGCAGGGGAAAGACTCCCAGTTCACCCATAGTCTCTGCCGACAGAATGATATCAGCCACCGGATCGGGAGCCCCGTAAATAGCAACCCGCTTCACCCCGTCAACCTCCAGGAGTTCCCCCTTCACAAACTCTGCATATTTTTTCATCTCTTCCCAGGTGTAGCCTTCGGCAGTCATCGCATAGAACATCCCATACACATCACCGAAATCGTCAATAACCATGGGAGTTTGAACTCCTGCCGGCAATTTGGGAATCGCCGATGCCACCTTTCGCCGCAAAAACTCCCACCGCTGAGGAATCTCTTCCTGGGGAACAGTCATTTTTAAATCTACCGTAATCATCGAAACATTCTCCTCCGACTGAGACAGGATTACACTGATATCGGAAAGTGTGTTCAGTTCATTCTCCAGCACGTCGGTCACCTGGAGTTCCACCTCATGAGCCGATGCGCCTGGGTATACCGTGATTACACGGGCCTGCATGATAACAATTTCAGGATCCTCGAGCTTGCTGATCTTCGCAAAGGAGAGGATGCCTCCCACAACGATGGCTGCCAGAAGGAAGTAAAAAATCGTCTTCCTTTTGAACACCAGTTCAGAAATATGTATCATAACAATCCTCCCACATTGGTTTCAGTAGCTTCCTTGAGGAGGGATACACGGTCCCCTTCCCGGAGGGAGTGAACCCCTGCCACAACGATTTTATCACTCTCCGATACCCCCATCAGAATGGTTACCATCCCATTGCCTGCCAAAGCACCCGTCGTAACCTCCTGCTTTCTGACTGTTGATGTGGTGTTATCATATTTCCAAACAAACGTTCTTCCCTCCGTATGAAACAGGGCAGACAGCGGAACCACCAGGGAAGAATCCGGTCCATTCCTGTAATCTATTCTGACAAGGACGGTCATTCCCGGTGCCAGTGCCGGATTCGCTTTCGGATCGAGGAGAAAGTTAGTCCTGTAGAGCTGGCTGTTGTTGGCTTTGATCCGGTAACCTGCCAATTGCATGGGATAGGTTTCACCTGGTATCATGGATAGGGAACAGCTGAATTGCGTGAAGTCCTCCTTTCTCATGAAAAATGAAGCAGGAAGATCGGTCTCCACCATGTAGGATTTGACATCCACCAGCGTGGCTACGGTCATCCCTGCATTTACCATTTCGCCTTCTTCATATTTTACCGACTGGATATAGCCGGAAAAAGGTGCAACCAGTCGGGTGTCGCTAAGCTGGTCCTTCGCATTCTGTAATTTCATGCGCAACATTTTTTCGCCAGCAACTGATTTTTCGTAATCGTTGTCAGCCAAGCTCTTACGGCTGTTTAGCTCTGTCAGCCGGTCAAATTCTCCCTTTACCTGGCTGTACTGGGCTTCATACACATTTACCTGGATTTCATAATCACGGGGATCAATCCGGGCCAGTAAGCTACCCTGTCGCACATAATCACCCTCCTTAACATAAATATTCCTGATAGGACCCGCAACTCTAAAGGCGAGGTTCACTTCAGCCGCTTCCCTGATGACACCCGGAAATTTTCGGGTTGAAATTTCAGGTTCTTTTTCGGGACCTACCACCTTCACCTTCCGAACAATATCAGGTTGTACCTGGCCCCTGGTTGCACATCCGAAGAGAATTGCTGCTGCCTTCAGCCCC
>CAYNBE010000131.1:7829-10790 GCA_964395045.1 uncultured Prolixibacteraceae bacterium
TTATTAAACGAAAAACTGTTCTCATCGCTTTGTTGTTAATATTATTGTTTTATCCATTCAAAACCTTTTGCATATAGTGGAAGTATGTGTCATCCTCCTTCCGGAACCAGACAAGACTACTTTTTCAGAGGTTAAAGACCTTGATTCCGGCCTCTAAAGTAACCCTATCCTAACTTTTCTTCCCGAATTGTTTTTCCGAAGTGACTCAAAAAGCGACTGAAATGTATTTCGTGTCCATGAAATGAAAGCCATACCCAGAATCCGGAGAAGCCAAACCGGAAGTTTTCCTCTTCTGCTATCTGCAAGATTATTCCTATTTTTACCACTTCAAATGTCAATTCATCATTCAGAAAAATGAATAAATTCATTCTCTTTCTTTGGTTTCCGGTCATCCTGACAGGATGGCCAGAAATATTGATTGCCCAGACTGGCACTTATGCTACTGTAAATCTTATACCGGGAGAGAGTTACCAGACTGTTTCTGGATTTGGAGCCTCGCTCGCCTTTTACGAAAACTGGCTGACTGCACACCCCAAAAAGGCAGAGATTTACGATGTTATTTTCAGGGAACTAAGCCTTGATATCCTGCGGGTCCGTAACACATTTGACTACGAGAACACCATGATCGGAAGAGTGAAGGAGTTTTACGAAGCTGCCCGGAAATCACTGGGAAAGCCCATCAACATAATGGTATCATCCTGGGGGCCCCCGGCCTATCTCAAGAGCAACAACTCCGTCAGCAATGGGGGAACCATCAGCTATTCGGTTTCAGGGGTGAAAGTTTCCTTCCGCTATGATGAGTTTGCCCGGTGGTGGTCCAGGTCACTCGACAATTACAATTCGAACGGTATTTTCCCTGCATATATCAGCATCCAGAACGAGCCCGACTGGAAAGCATCGTACGAGTCGTGTCTGCTGAAACCTTCGGAGACCATCACTGCCACCGACACTATTGCCGGATATAACAAAGCTCTGGCTGCAGTTTACGATACCCTGGCAAAACGAAGTGTGCGACCGAAAATTCTGGGGCCTGAATGTGTCGGAATTGGTTACAATGCCGTTGAAAATTACATCAATGCCCTCGATATCGGCAAACTCGACGGGATTGCCCACCACCTTTACCATGGGGCCGACGAAACCGATCCCTTCATTTCAGATAACTTTGCCAAGGTGGGGAAATTCCATCCCGAAATCCCGCATTTCCAAACCGAGTACAGCCGTGGCGAATGGTTCCCATTGGCCGGTATGATTTACAAAACTTTCAACGATGAAAACGCTGTGGCTTACTTTTTCTGGGACCTGATCTGGGACAACGGCGGGCTTGTCGATCTGGATTTTCCCTGGGATTCAAACCGGTGGAGCAATCCGAAAGGGTACACCCGCACCAAGCATTTCTATGTTTTCAGACAATTTTCGGCATTCATCCATCCGGGATGGAAAAGAATCAAGGTCAGCTCCCCCGCCGGGGCAGTTAAAACTATCGCATTTATCAGTGCCGACAGGGATTCGGCGACCCTGGTCGCAATCAATACCTCAACAACAACCTCATACGGGATTAAAGTTGATGTCTCCGGGTACAACATTGACAAAGCAGAGATCAGCCGGACCTCTGCAAGTGAGGATGGGATTGAAGACCCAGGGCCCGCCGATTCACTGGTTCTCAGGCCAAGGTCCATTACCACTGTAGCCATGATCATATCAGGCAAAAATCAGGTTTCGTTCACAAAACTAGGTATTGGCGTCAACAGGAGTGACTGTTCGGTTTTTCCAAATCCCGTGCATGAATCGGCCATTTTCCGTTTTACAGCTCCGGAAAAGGGCTTTTACTCAGTGATCATCACCGATTTGAATGGCAGGAAAATGAGAGTCCTTAACCCGGGATATTTATTACCGGGTGAACATCATCATCTGTTCAAGATAGAAAACCTTCCTTCCGGAATTTATCTGTTCCTGATTGAAAACAATGGCCAAGAAGCAGCAAGGGGTAAATTTTGCATTACAGGATAAAACAAACCTCAGATTTCAGTGATGGAATCTGTAATGAATGCCGGCAACTGTAGACTGATTGATACAATAATGAGAATTGACTCAAAACTTTAACATCAAAACAGAGGACAAATTATAAAAAGAAAAAGCCATGAGCGACAAAATCAAACAATGTGGATCTGGATCGAACGCTGTATACGGACTGGGGTTTATCGGAGCTGCAATTTATTTTATATCTACGGCAACCGGATTCTGGGCAGGTGTCCTGGGATTTCTGAAGGCGATTGTTTGGCCCGCTTTTCTTGTGTACGAACTCCTCAAACACGTGTGTATGTAAGTGTTATCCTTGCGTAGATGACATTCACCGGCAGGTAATGAACTCCCGGTGTCAGGCCGTTCCCGTCCTGACAAGCATCTGTATAGTCAGTTCTTAAAGTTGACTACCTCCTCCGGATTCTTTCGGGGGGTTGCAGCAGTTACAGCATCCACGCTTTTATCGGCATTCCCGATCCTCAGGATCACTACAGCTTTGTATCCGGCAGGGATTTCAAATTTCTCTCTTTCGGAATTGATCTTGCCTGCCGGACTTCCATAAATGCGCGCCCCCAGTCCAAGACTGTGCGCCGCAACAAACATGCTCTCCGTAGCTAACCCACAGTCAAAATCAGGTGTGGTTCCGGTTTCCGATTCAAGTCCGGATACAACAATCAGAACATTCCCCGGAACTACGTTACTGATGAGCTTTTTCATGGTGGAGTCATCCCTGATCACAGTAAACTTCCAGGGTTGATTGTTTCTTGCACTGGGAGCCTTAATACCGCATTTCAGGATCAGGTCGAGCTGCTGGTCGGTAACAGGCTCAGAAGTGTATGCCCTTTCTGAAAAACCGGAAAGGATCACACCGGTCACGCAGTTGTCCGGGGTTTGTCCGAACAAACCTGCGAATGGGAATAACATCATAAGAAATAATAGTCA
>CAYNBE010000132.1:0-10748 GCA_964395045.1 uncultured Prolixibacteraceae bacterium
CATTTCCGTTTTGTATGGGCTTAAGTTCTTATGGCTATTTCATGTGTTTAAAATTATCAAGTTCATTTGGTAAAATTAGTGGAAACACATGTAATTCGCATGTAAGAGTTAATCATTCCGGTTGGTGTTTCGCTTAACATGCTCATTTCATCTGTTTATCATATTTTGTTCATTAAATGCATCTTGTTGAAACAGATGCCTGCCTGCCGCCTGCCTGCCACCTGCCTGCCGGTAGGCAGGGTAGGCAGGGCAGGCGGGGAATTCGCATGTGACGTATCATCACCTCAGTTTGTCTATCGTTATACATGCTCATTTCATTTTTCAGATATTTCTCAATAACTGTTCCAAACTGTATTCATCCTGGATGAATACCTGGCGGGGTTTGCTGCCTTCTCCCTGTCCGACAATCCCGGCTTTTTCGAGCTGGTCCATGATCCGTCCGGCGCGGTTGTATCCAATGGCAAGTTTACGTTGGATCATGGAGGTAGATCCCAGTTGATTCATCACAACCAGCCTTGCTGCATCGTCGAACAATTCATCCTTTCCTGACAGATCGAGTTCTCCCATTCCATCTTCCTCGCTTCCCTCCACTTCGGGAAGGGGCCAGGCAGAGGGGAATCCCCTTTGGGAAGATATGAATTTGCAGAGGTTTTCGAGTTCCGGGGTATCGATAAAGGCACACTGTACACGGGTCATGGTGCTTGCGGAAGAGATCAGCATATCCCCTTTCCCAACCAGCTGATTGGCACCCGGTGTATCGAGAATGGTCCTTGAATCGATCATTGAAGCAACTTTAAAGGCAATCCGCGTCGGAAAATTGGCTTTGATGATTCCTGTAATGACATTGGTCGAGGGCCTTTGGGTGGCAATAACCATATGAATCCCCACAGCCCGGGCGAGCTGGGCAATTCTTGCGATCGGGAGCTCGATCTCCTTGCCAGCTGTCATGAACAGATCGGCAAACTCATCGATAATCACCACGATATATGGAAGAAAACGGTGTCCTTTTTCAGGGTTCAGCCTTCGTTGAATGAATTTGTCGTTGTACTCCCGGATATTCTTTGCATGCCCTTTTTTCAATAGTTCATAGCGGTTATCCATCTCTACGTTCAGCGAATTCAGCGTGTATTTCGCCTTTTGGACATCGTTCACAATAGGTTCTTCTTCACTCGGAAGTTTCGCGAGATAGTGTTTCTCCAATGAAGTGTAAAGATTCAGCTCAACTTTTTTGGGATCGATGAATACAAATTTCAGCTCAGCGGGATGTTTCTTATATAGCAGGGAGGTGATAATCACATTCAGCCCCACTGACTTCCCCTGTCCGGTTGCCCCTGCCACCAGAATGTGTGGCATTTTGGTCAGGTCGAAGGTATAGGTTTCATTGGCAATCGTTTTTCCGAGGGCTACCGGAAGTTCTGCAGGGGTTTCAAGAAACTTCTTGGATCCCAGGATCGACTTCATGGAAACCAGTTCGGGATTTTGGTTGGGAACTTCAATCCCGATGGTGCCTCTGCCGGGGATGGGGGCTATAATTCTGATGCCCAATGCTGCAAGGCTTAATGCAATGTCGTCCTCCAGATTTTTAATCTTTACAATTCTGATCCCGGGGGCCGGAATGATTTCATACAGGGTAATGGTAGGGCCAATGGTAGCTCTGATCTTGGTAATTTCGATCTTATACTGCCGGAGGGTTTCCACAATTTTGTTTTTGTTCGAGATCAGCTCTTCATTGCTGACCTCTGCATTACCGGCTTTATGGTCGTCGAGCAGGTCGAGCGTCGGCATCTGGTACGATGAAAGTTCAAGGGTCGGGTCATAGTTATCCATAATTCCAGCCGGAAATCTCTCTTCTTCTTCATTCGGCTGTTCTGCAATATCTTCCTCATTTTCCACCGGATTGTAAAATTCCGGAAGGCCATTGATGCCGGGTTTTTCAATTTCCATTCCGACCTGATCGGCAGGAACAGGCGGGGAATCGGGATCAAAAATGGCAGTGACCAGGTCATCATCTTCGATGACTTTCGAAATGGAAGCGTCAATTTCTTCATCCTGAATCCCTTTTCCGGGATGCTCCCCTGATTCCCGGTATGGTATGACTTCCCCTCCGGTCTTTATTTTCGAAAGGGTGATGCGCATCATCCACGGAATGAAATTCCTGAAGGAAACAGCACAAATCAAAAAACCTGCTGCTAAAAGCAGCAACACACTTCCCGTTTTTCCGATCATAGAACTGATCCAACTGCTGATCACAAAGCCATATTTTCCGCCGGGATAAAGAAAAGCCCCTGACGCATTGTCCTGGAAAAGAAATCCGAGGGTGACCGAAATCCATAGGACAGAGATCAGGGATAGGGCAACATTCTTTCTGAAATGGCTGATCCTGAGGCCGGTAAGTCTAAGAACGATGATCATCAAAAGATAGAGGAAAACAAATGATGCAATTCCAAATCCGCGGTTGATGATGATGTCGGCAAGCCAAGCCCCGGTTTTTCCGGCTGCATTTTCAACCCTGATTTCCGGATTGGTGACCAGTTTTTCCCAATGGATATCAAGTTTGCTCTGGTCGGAATCGCCGGAAAATATGAAAGAAATAAAGGCAATGGTCAGGTAAACCGTGAAAATTAAAAGCAAAACCGCCAGGGTATATCCCACCTTCTGGCTGGTGATCCCCGACCAGAACGATCTGCCTGTTTTTGTTTTCTTGTTGTTTTTTACAGCTTTGCGGCTGTTGACAGGTTTCTTTTTCCTGAAGAGTTTCCTGAATTTCATGCTGGCAAAAGTAATGAAATTTACAAATTGCATTTCCTGTTTCAAACAGGTTTCATTTGTTGTTCTTCACTGTTCTGGTGTATAACCAAACTGCATGAAAAATATTGTCTGAAACAAAAAAACGTTGAACATTCAGACCGCAAGAAGCGTTTATAGCATACAACAAGTATTAATAAAACAGAAAAATGGAAAACAAAAGTTCAATTGTAACGCTAAAAGGAAAACCAGTTACACTGCTGGGTGATAGGGTAAAACCGGGTGACCGGGCCAAAGACTTTTCTCTCGTAGATTCCGGATTTGTAACAAGGAGCCTCAGAGACTACAGCGGGAAAGTTAAAATTATTGCGGTTTATCTATCGATTGACACGGGCATTTGCGCAGCCCAGAACCGGAAATTCAATGAAATGGCATCATCGCTGTCGGATGATGTTGTTGTGCTTTCGATATCGTGCGATCTTCCCTATGCTCAGGCACGTTTCTGTGCAGCAGAAGGATTGAAAAACGTCATCACTCTTTCTGATTATAAACATGCCGATTTTGGTTTGCAATACGGCTTTCTGATCAGCGAACTGAGGTTATTGGCAAGGGGAACCGTCATCATCGACAAGGAAAATGTAGTGAGGTACGCGGAGTATGTCCCTGAAATTGCCAGTGAACCCAACTATGATGCAGCTCTGGAAGCAGTCATGAAAATCCTTTGATTACCCTTTCTTTTATGAAGTACATTTTGTATCTTGATTGCCCGGCGGGATCAGAATGTTCAGTATGAAAATTCTTCTTAAAAACATTAAGGAACTGGTTCAGTCAGAGGAAGAACCGGTCAGGAAGGTGTCGGGCAGGGAAATGAGTAGAATGAAGTCGGTCAGGAATGCCTTTCTCCTGACAGATCATGAGACGATAGCCGACTTTGGTCCGATGAAAGATATGGTCAGGGTAACAGCCGGTTCGGATACTTTGCTGGAAATAGACTGTTCAGGCAGGCTTGTATTTCCTGCATGGTGCGATTCGCACACCCACCTGGTCTGGGCCGGATCACGTGAAAAAGATTTTGTTGGACATATCAAAGGATTGTCATACAGCGAAATTGCTGCGTCGGGAGGGGGTATCCTGAACAGTGCGGCACTCTTGCATGATACCAGCGAAGATGAATTGTTCTCACAGGCCTTTGAAAGGATCCGGGAATTGATCCGGTTTGGAACAGGGGCAGTGGAGATCAAAAGCGGATATGGATTGAACACAACCGACGAACTGAAAATACTGCGGGTCATCGAAAGGCTGAAAAGGTCCTCTCCCCTTTGCATCAGGGCTACTTTTTTAGGGGCACATGCCATTCCGGAGCGATTTCAAAACAACGTTCAGGGTTATGTGGAAGAAATCATCGGGGAGATGATCCCCCAGGTCGGAAAGGAAGGATTGGCCGATTTTATTGACGTTTTCTGCGAAAGTGGCTTTTTTACTCCCGGGGATACGGCAAAAATACTGGAGGCAGGCATCCGGTATGGGATGAGGCCGAAAATTCATGCCAATGAATTTGGATTCTCGGGAGGTGTGCAGACGGGAGTTGCATACAATGCGCTGAGTGTGGACCACCTGGAATATATGGGCGATGAAGAAATTTCACTTTTGCTGGCCGGCGAAACCATGCCTGTGATTCTTCCGGGTGCCTCTTTTTTCCTCGATATGCCTTATGCCCCTGCCCGACGGCTGATCGATACAGGACTGCCTCTTGCACTGGCAACCGATTTCAATCCCGGTTCTTCCCCCTCGGGAAATATGAAACTGGCAGGTTCGTTGGCCTGCATCCGGCAGAAACTTTTACCCGAAGAAGTGATCAATGCTTGCACCATTAACGGTGCGTATGCCATGGGTATCAGCGACCGGCTGGGAACCATTGCAAGGGGAAAGATTGCCAACCTATTCATAACCAGTAAAATACCTGGAATCGATTACTTTTATTACAGCTACGGCTCCGGACTGATCGATACAGTCATCCTCAATGGCGAAATACAGGAAACCTGAAAACAAGGTATTTGCTGATTGCCGGGATTATTCGTATTTTCGGGGTACGCCCGGGCCAAAAGAGTCCGATTAATAAAAACTGTTTTTTCGTTAGATCAGAACCGGGGTTTAATGATTTTGACCGTGGCAGGTTGCATGAAAAACAACCTGGATAGTTTGTTTTAACTGAAACATTCGAAATTCTTAGAACAAGGATACCGATGCGGCAACTGATTGAATGCGTCCCCAATTTTTCGGAAGGAAGGGATCTTGCAGTGATTGAGAAAATTGCAGAGGCAATTCGCAGAGTGGTTGGTGTGAAACTGCTGAATGTGGATCGGGGAAACGCCAGCAACCGGACCGTCTATACCTTTGTAGGGGAACCCGGCCTGGTAGTGGAAGCGGCTTTTTATGCTATCAGAAAAGCTTCTGAACTGATCGATATGCGCAGTCATCACGGTGAACATCCCCGTTTTGGGGCTGCCGATGTTTGCCCTTTGGTCCCTGTTTCAGGGATTACCATGGAAGAAACAGTAGCCTGGGCGAAATCGCTTGCAAAAAGGGTTGGAGAAGAACTTGAGATCCCGGTGTATTGTTATGAGTTTGCAGCATCGTCGGAAGAGAGAAGGAGCCTTGCCAGTTGTCGCTCAGGGGAATATGAAGGGCTGAGGGAGAAAATGGGAATGCCCGGATGGAAACCGGATTTTGGCCCGTCGGAGTGGAGTGAAAAAGTCGCCCGCACCGGAGCGGTTGCAATTGGTGCCCGTAATTTCCTGATAGCATTTAATGTGAATTTAAACACCACATCGGTGCGAAGGGCCAATTCGGTTGCTTTTGACATCCGGGAAGCCGGCCGGCTCCTGAGAGAAGGCGATCAGGTCACCGGGAAAATTGTGACCGACAGCAACAGTGAACCCGTCAGGATTCCGGGTTCCCTGAAAAACGTAAGGGCAATCGGATGGTATATCAAAGAGTATGGAATAGCACAGGTTTCCATGAATCTGACCGATATTTCGGCCACACCGCTGCATGTTGTTTTTGATGAAGTATGTGAAAAAGCAAGGCTGCGGGGATTAAGGGTGACCGGATCGGAACTGGTTGGGCTGGTTCCGCTTGGAGCCATGCTGGATGCCGGGAGATGGTTTCTCCGGAAACAACAACGCTCAACAGGGATCCCTGACCGGGAAATCATCCGGATTGCTGTAAAGTCACTCGGACTGGAGGAACTGAATCCTTTTCATCCCCGGGAAAGGATCATTGAGTACATGCTTGAAGATCAGAGCATAGAAAAACTCACCAGTCGCACGATTTGTGAGTTTGCAGATGAAACAGCTTCCGAGTCGCCCGCCCCGGGTGGCGGATCGGTTGCTGCACTGGCCGGTGCCCTGGGAGCATCGCTTGGAACCATGGTGGCAAACCTTTCGGCCCATAAAAGGGGATGGGACGACCGGTGGGAGGAGTTTTCGGCCTGGGCCGAAAAAGGTAAGTTTTATTATATCAGCCTTTTGCAATGTGTGGATGAGGATACATTGGCATTTAACCGGCTGATGAATGCTTTCGGGATGCCGAGAAACAGCGATGCGGAAAAAACAGCAAGAAAGGAAGCCATTCAGTCGGCTACCCTGAATGCCATGCAAGTCCCCCTGAAGGTCATGCAGCTTGCCTGTGACAGTATGGACGTAATGAAGGCAATGGCTGAAACGGGAAATCCCAATTCGGTTTCCGATGCAGGTGTTGGCGCTTTGTGTGCCAACACCGCCGTCAGAGGTGCCTGGCTCAATGTGAAAATCAATGCGCCGGGGCTTACCGACAGAAAGAAAGCAAATGAAATCCTTGAACAGGCTGGTGTTCTTGCTAAAAGGTCTGCCATCCTCGAAAAGAAGATTATTGCCCTTGTCGAAAAAGCCCTTCATCAGGAATGAGTCCATATTTTGCATCTTCCTCTCTTTATGTGAATGAAGCAACTTCTGGGTTTCATCAAATAGCGGAAAACCTTGAAAAGAACGAAAGCATTCAATGATTCCCGATGATTCTTATTGTTTAACACTGAATAAAATCTACCCCATGTCACTCAATCGTAGGGACTTTCTGAATATAACGGGGATGGCTGCAATGGCCGCGGCGTTACCTCTGACCGGCAACGGATTACCATCATTGAAAAGAGTGAAAAACCGAATACCTGCATGGACAGGATTCAATCTGCTTGATTATTTTTCACCTCAGCATGGGGGTGGACATGCCAAAACCTCGGAAGATGATTTAAAATGGATGGAAGAGTGGGGATTTGATTTTGTCAGATTGCCGATGGACTATCCCAGTTATCTTAATTTCGACCGTTCAAAAAACATCACGGCTGACTCGGTTTACCAGATTGATGAAAAAGTTGTCGATGAAATCGAAAGGCTTGTAATACTTGCCCATAAGCATCACCTTCATGTCAGCCTGAACCTGCACAGGGCACCCGGTTATTGTATCAATGCCGGATTTCATGAACCTTATAACCTGTGGACGGATGATGAAGCACTGCAGGCTTTTTGTTTTCACTGGGAGTTGTGGGCCAGGAGGTTTAAAAATATTTCACCGGAGAAAATTAGTTTCGACCTTGTGAATGAGCCTGCCATGCGGGATGATATGAATGACCAGCATTCCCCCAACAGGACAGTACCCGGTGAAACATACAGGAAAGTGGCCCTTGCGGCTCAAAATGCCATCCGGAGACAGAATCCCAGGCATCTCGTCATTGCCGATGGCAATAATGTTGGGAACGATGTCATTCCTGAAATTGCCAACCTGGATATCATACAAAGTTGCAGGGGATATTTCCCGCATGCCATTTCCCACTACCAGGCACCATGGGCTAACAAAAATCCGGAGCAGTGTCCTGTTCCTGTCTGGCCGGGCAAGATTGGTAACAGGGAGTATAGCCGGACTGATCTTGAAAATTATTACCAGCCATGGATCGATTTGTTAAAAAGCGGTACTGGCGTTCACTGCGGCGAGTGCGGATGCTGGAAAAATACACCACATACTGTTTTTCTCGCCTGGTTTGGCGATGTGACCGAAATTCTGACGAAGGCAGGCATCGGGTTTGCCCTTTGGAATTTCAGGGGTGATTTCGGAATTCTGGATTCTGGCAGAAAGGATGTGTTATATGAAGATTGGTACGGCCATAAGCTGGACAGAAAGCTGCTCGATTTGATCAGACAGAGGTTGAGATAAGGACGAGGACAAGGACAAGGTTGTCGTGGTTGTCGGGTTATCATTGTTGCCGTGATTATGCTAAATCATTAATTGTTTCCTGCCAAAGACAACATGAACGAAGCGAATGGAGAACCTTTCGAACGGTGAAGCTGACAGCGGGGGGATGGTTATCATGGTTCCCGGAGTGAAATCTCAATCTCAACCTCGACCTCGGCCTCGGCCTATCAATGGTTGCACAAATACTTACTGTCTTGATAAGTATATCATTTTATTTGCTTTGCCCTTCGCTTATTAGTAATGCTATCTGGTCATTCATCTTTGCTGATGAAAGGGGCGAAAGCCGAATCATCCATTTGCATGACCGTATCGTATCCAATCCGGAACAATTGATCTGCTTTGGAGAGTGAAAGTACCTCAAATTGTGTAAGTCCGGCAGGTTCAATATAAAGGTCGGCAACAGTTTTTGCATCCCGGATGCGGGCATGGATTCCGACCAGAAAAGTTCTGGTGATCATCTGTATCATGTTGTTGATGGTGGCAGAGCGTTCCAGCGGACTGATGTTTGAGACCACCAGTTTTTTGCATTTACCGATCAAAGGTTCCACACCGATGTTGTCGAGCAGTCCTCCGTCGACGAACTGGCAGTCGTTTAGGACTACCGGAGAAAAGAGAATCGGAATAGAGGATGATGCCAGCACTGTTTGAGCGAGGGGGCCACTGTTGCGGTATTCCATTCTTCCTTCAGTGAGATTTGAAATTCCGATATAAAGTGGGAGAGGAAGCTCTTCAATGTTGACGAATGGGATTTCCTGTTCGAGTATTTTCTGAAGACCGTCGAGCCGAAAGAAACCGGTTTTGGGTATCTGAATCCGGGTGTACCTGAAATGTCTCCCTGCTTTCAGGATTTCATGGATTTCGCGCGGCGACTTTCCGCTGGCGATAAACGCACCGACAATGGCGCCAGCGCTTACACCCGAAATGATATCGGGGCGAATTCCTTTTTCGGTAAGTGCTTCAAGGATTCCCAGGTGGGCGAATCCTCTGGCTCCACCCCCGCTTAATGCAAATCCTGTCTGTACCATTTCCATCATTCATTCATTTGTTTCGAACCATCCTCTGATCATCCGGTCGGAAGTTTCGGCTGATTCAGAAATATGCCGGAATAGGTTCTGATGATTATCATACACATATTCTCTTCGCAGGGTTTCGATATTGTCAGCGATGTTGTGGAGGGCGGTAATCATACAAATAACCTCGGCATTGGTGGTGGTAGGATGAAGCGACCACCGGACCCATCCCGGCTTTTCCGATAAATCCCCGTGGTTGATCTTCCAGGTGATTTCCTTTGATTTCTCATAGGATACTTCAAGCAGGAGATGTCCGTAGGTACCGGCGCAGGCGCATCCTCCCCGTACCTGTATTCCGTAGAGATCGTTCAGGAGCCTGACCAGCAGGTTGTAATGGATACCCCTGATGTAAAATGAGATAACCCCTAGTCGGTCGCGGATATCCCCGGCGAGAATTTTCAGTCCCGGGATTTTTTCAAGACCTTCAAAAGCAAGTCTGACCAGTTCTTCTTCCCTCCGGTGAATCGCAGCAATGCCCATCTGTTCTTTCAGTTTTATGCAGAGGGCTGCTTTTATCGATTGCAGGAATCCGGGAGTTCCTCCGTCTTCGCGGATCTCAATGTTGTCGACATATTTGTATTCTCCCCATGGATTGGTCCAGTCGACGGTACCTCCACCGGGCTGGTCAGGTACTTCATTGTGGTACATTGAAGAGTCGAAAATCAGAACACCTGCAGAACCGGGCCCTCCGAGGAACTTGTGGGGCGAAAACATGATGGCATCCAGTTTCTCCATGGGGTTGGCCGGATGCATATCGATTTCGTCGTAAGGTGCCGATGCAGCAAAATCGATAAAACAAACCCCTCCATATTCATGCATGATGGCAGCCAGCTTATGATAAGGAGTGCGGATACCGGTTACATTCGAGCAGGCAGTAAATGACCCGATCTTAAAGGAACGGTCACGGTGCTTTTCGAGCGCTTTCCGCAGGTTTTCCGGAACCACTTCGAGGTTCGGACCCGGTTCGATGATTTCGACGTCGGCAGTGGTTTCATACCAGGATGTCTGGTTGGAGTGGTGCTCCATGTGGGTGATGAAAACCACCGGACGTTCCCGTTTGCCAATGCAATCCCTTCCAGAAAGTTTTCCACAATATTTCAGACCGAGAATTCGCTGGAATTTGTTGATCACTGTTGTCATCCCCGAACCTGCCGTGATGATAACATCATTCGGGCCAGCATGACAATGTTCTTTGATCAGCCGGTGAGACCAGTGATACGCCTTTGTCATCAGGAGCCCTGTTTCACTGGTTTCCGAATGGGTATTGCCAACAAACGGACCAATGGTTTCACTCAGCCTTTTTTCGATTATGGAGTATAGTCGTCCGCTGGCAATCCAGTCGGCATAAATGAGTTTCTTTTTCCCCCGCGGAGTTAGGATATACTGGTCAATTCCAATAATGTGATTCCTGAATTTTGCAAAATATTCCTCCGTATTCATCCCAATCTGTGCATTGATAGCATGAGTAAAATTGTAAAAAACATATACAAATATCGTTATATTTTTTAACCTTCTTTCATTAGGGTGAGGAAAGGTGAATCTGCCTGTTTTTGGGATGAAAAGTCGCTGAGTGTGTCATTTCGTCAGTTTCATACCTGTGGCACAAGGTTTGACCCGGGAACGCAGTCAAACGATGTTTAATTTATTAGTTAA
>CAYNBE010000133.1:0-10682 GCA_964395045.1 uncultured Prolixibacteraceae bacterium
TCCGTCTTTGCGGATAATCCTCAACCTTTCCCTTTCCGGGAGATCTCTGCCGGAAAAGGCTTCTTCCCATTTTGCGGAAAACCATTTTTGATCATCCGGATGCATAATTTCCAAAAAAAGTCCCGGATTATTCATAAACTCTTCCCGGCTATATCCGGTGATTTTTTTACAACTGGGGGAAATGTAAGCCAGTTTTTTATCAGGCAACACCCAGCGTTCCATATCATTTGTGTAATCAGCAACAATGTGGTATGTTTCTTCCTTTTCCTGAATTGACTCGTATGCCTGCTCCAATATTTGTTCCGCGATTTTCCTTTCTGTGATATCAACGGTGCTGCTGCGGAACCCGTCATAGTTGCCCTGTTCATCAAACAAAGGGGTAATTCGGGTGTGTACCCACCTGGTCTCCCCATCCTTACGGACAATGCGTCGGTCAACCCACCTGCCAGTCCCAATTTTCCTGGTTTCCCAGTAATTTGAATGGAAGGCCTCCAGATTTTCAGGAGGGATTAATTTTGCAAAAAGCCCTGGATCGGTCATAAACTCTTCTGCCGTATATCCTGAAATTCTCTCAATTCCAGGTGAAACGAAAACCACCTTCCTGTCGGCATTCACCCATATCTCGACCGATCCGGTATAATTGATGAGGATGTTAAATCTCTTTTTCAGAAATGCAATCTCTGAAAGCAACTGATCAGGGGAGGGAAGAGCCTCTTTCGTAACATTTTTCCCCATAAAGCATCGTTTTTACGAGTTTCATGCCTGATTGCAAATGTAAGTTTTTCCCCTTTGTGGTGCAAGTGTATTCCCGGATGTTAATGGGAAGGAAATTATAGATTTCAAGAGTTTCCGATTTGAATCTTAAAAATGCCTCCTGACGCTCACTTCGTCGGTCAGTACCTTCGGTCTGCCTTTGCCATAGCCTCAGCCACAGCTCATGTCCGAAGGCAATAAAATTGTATATTCGTCCCGATTTTTGTCACTATGAAAAACATCAAGCTGGTTGCCACTGATCTGGACGGGACATTTCTGCGGAACGATAAATCCATCAGTCCGTCAAACCTGGAAGCACTGCAGTTACTGGGGGAAAAAAACATTGTCAGGGTAGTAGCTACAGGACGGAATCTTCGGAAGGTCAGAGAGGTTATTCCTTCTCATGTCCCGTTCGACTATGTGATTTTTTCAACTGGGGCTGGGATTTACTCCTGTCATGAGCAGCGTCATCTCTATACAAGGAACATCGAAAAGGAGCAGGCGAACAGGCTGGCAGGTTTCTTTATTTCCGAAAACCTGAATTTTCACTCCTTTTTTCCGGTTCCGGAAAACCACTCATTCTGGTATCATCGGGGAAGCGAAGAATGCGCCGAATTTGAACGCTATTTCAGTTATAACCGTTGTACAGCCATCCCTTTGCCTGATTCAGGAAAGATTGATTCCGATGTCTGCCAGTTCCTGCTTGTAATCCCGTATGATGAAGAAAAGTTCATCATGATGAAGCACAACATTGAGTCAATGTGTCATGAAATCAGGGTGATCAGGTCGTCATCCCCCCTGGGGACAGGCTATATCTGGATCGAAATTTTTCACCGCGAGGTTTCAAAAGGAAACGGCGTGCTCCGGATATGCAAACTGCTGGGGATTGATCCTGTGCACACCCTGGGAATCGGCAATGATTACAACGACATTGACCTGCTTGACTTCACCGAGCATTCTTTTTTGACCGACAATGCCCCGGAGGAGCTGAAAAAGGGATTTGCGGTGGTACCAACCAATGAGGAAGATGCATTTGCACATATTGTTTCAAGGATTAGAACTGAAGATTGGGTATAACCTGATAAAAAATATCCTGTCAGTCTGGTCCACGGCCATGTTTCAGCTGGTTACCCTGTTGTGCTGAAGGACAGGAGGTATCTGAATACAAATGGTTGTAGAGAAAGAACAAGTCTCTTTTGGAAAAATCTTACTTCAATCAGGACAAACAAGATATTTCATCATTTTTGTTCCGATATTGCATTCTGTTTTCATACAATTCATCTTATGAACGAATCGGTAAAACAAATTCTTCACTTTGCCATCCGGATGGTTCTCTATTCCGCCCTGATGATTGGTTTGTATTTAGTTATGATGTTTGATGCACAACATGAGACCAGTACCGGAAAGTTCGGAGAAGTGTGCGCAACGGAGGCACTTCAGGAGTTATTTCTGGTGTCATTGGGATTTATCTTTATTTTAGCAGGCCGGAGAGAAAGGGAACTGGCTCCAGTCTCAGGGCTGATCTCGCTTTTCTTCTTCATGTCCGCTATACGGGAATTAAACAACCTGATCCCTTTTTGGTTTTACCTTACCCTGCCCCTGATCCTTCTGTTTTGTTGGTTTCTTTACCGTAACCGGAAATCCCTGGTTCAGTCGATGGCTTCGTTTCTCAGAATCCCTTCGTTGCCTTGGTTTATGGCCGGATTCCTGGTAACCTTTGTTTTCAGCCGCTTTTTTGGGAAAAAAGTCTTCTGGAGTGCGGTTACAGGCGGTGATTACAACCGGTGGATCAAGAATGCAGCCGAGGAAGGAATGGAGATGATAGGCTATACCTTCCTGTTGATCGGCGGAATTGAAATGCTCCTGTTTCTGGCAAAGAACAAAAGACAGCTAAAGTGATGAAGGTTGCCGGTTTTACATTTATCCGCAATGCTGTCCGTTTCGACTTTCCGGTTGTGGAGGCGATTTCATCCATTCTTCCCTTGTGCGACTGCTTTTATGTTGGAGTAGGCAGGTCGGACGATGGGACACTGGATCTGATCCGGCAGATCGATCCGGTGAAAATCAGGGCATTCGAAACTGTCTGGGATGAACAGCTAAACCGAGGAGGTGCCGTGTATGCCGATGAAACCAACAAAGTTTTGGATGCCATTCCTTCGGAATTTGACTGGTGTTTTTATATCCAGGGAGATGAGGTGTTGCACGAAAAATACCTGGAACCGGTCGAAGCAGCAATGGCCAGATGGCAAAACCACCCGGAAGTGGAGGGGCTGCTGTTTTCGTATCGCCATTTTTACGCGACATATGACTATACAGGCGATTCGCGTCACTGGTACAGGCGCGAGGTCAGGATCATCCGGAACGACAAAACAATCCGCTCGTTCCGGGATGCACAGGGTTTTCGCAGGGACGGAAAGAAAATCAAAGTGATGCCGGTCGAAGCGGAGATCTACCATTACGGATGGGTGCGGCATCCGCGCTATATGCAACAGAAAATCGATGCAGTCAGGCAGTTTTACGACGGAATTACCCCGGAAGAAGCTTTAAAAATTGCTCAGGCAAAGGAATTCGACTTTGGAAGCAATTACGATGCTCTTGCAAGGTTTGAAGGGTCCCATCCGGCTGTCATGCTCCCGCGAATTGCACGTCTGAACTGGAATGTTGACATTGACATAAAAAAAAGGAATATGAACCTGCGCTACCGTTTGCTTTACCTTTTCGAGAAAATGACTGGGATCAGGCCATTCGAATTCAGAAACTATAGGATAATAAATGGCTGATTTAAAGCCAATTTGAGATGAATGAAACAGTTTATTGAACCTAAGTGCTTTTATTATAAAGGATTTCGGGATCAAAATCAGCTTCATTGTCCCATTCAATTGTATCAAAACTGATTCTGACAGAGTTAAATACACAGATGTCCTTAAGTTACCTGAAGATGCCGGATTCAATGTGAGGTTTTTCCTATTTCGGGTTCTCGCTGTATCACCCTGACGGGGTGAAGGTTGATTCCAAACATCCATTATCTTCTATCGCTGTTTTATCAGTAACGGGTGAAAAATGTGTTTGCCTTCGGAGAAGGCTAACAGCGATAGGAAGCCGAATGCCATTCCGCCCGCAAATTGCCTCCGCAGGTGGCTGATAAAATCGACACATGTGTCCATAGATGTGATAATAAATGTCGCAGCATCCAATCCATCATAACTTATTGACCACTACCACTTCACAGGTTCTATTCCATGCATCAGAAGGTATTTGTTTGCCAGACTGAAATGGTGGTTCCCGAAAAAACCCCTGCTCGCAGAAAGGGGGGAGGGATGTACCGACCGGAGAACCAGGTGGCGGCCCGTATCGATGAATTGCCCTTTGTTTTGTGCGTACGCGCCCCAGAGCAGGAATACAAGGTGTTCCTTTTCTTCGGCAAGCAGATGAACCACCCTGTCGGTAAAGGTCTCCCATCCTTTGCCCTGGTGCGAGCCTGCCTGGTGCGCCCTGACGGTCAGCGTGGCATTCAGCAGGAATACACCTTGAGATGCCCATCTTTCAAGGTTGCCGTTCACCGGAACGGGGATACCCAGGTCTGCGTTGATTTCTTTGAATATATTTTGCAGAGAGGGAGGAAATTCAATCCCGTCGGGAACTGAGAAGCAGAGCCCGTGTGCCTGACCCGGTCCGTGATAGGGGTCCTGTCCGAGAATAACCACTTTGACCTGATCGAAGGGACATTTGTCAAATGCGTTGAAGATCAGCTTTCCCGGTGGGAATACCCTTGTTTGGGCATACTCCGATTTTACAAACTCTACCAGTTTGGCGAAGTATGGTTTTTCAAACTCATCTTTCAGTTTAAGATACCATGAAGGTTCAATATTCACTGTCATATATCTGTGATTTTTATCGGAGCAACCGATTGGTTCCCAAATGTATCATTTTAACGCAAATTCATCTTCATTTTTTTTGACGAATGCTTTGTAAATTGTGATATTTGTAAAAAACAAATATTCACAAAATTATGAAAGAGACTCGCAGATCATTTATCAGGAAAAGCGCAATCGGTACGGCCGGATTGGCTATGGGAGGCACTGTCATGGGATTCAGCGCAAAAAGCTATGGCAGGATTATGGGGGCCAATGAAAAGGTACGTGTAGGTGTGGTTGGGTATTCTGATCGTTTCAGATCGGCTTTGTTGCCCTGTTTTATGGATCATGCCAAAGAAATGAATTTTGAGATGGTTGCTGTTTCCGATATCTGGAAGCGGCGCAGGGAAGAGGGCGCTGAAGAAATAGGAAAGGAAACAGGTTGGAAACTTGTTCAGTGCCGCAACAACGATGAATTGTATGCAAGGCAGGATATCGATGCCGTCATCATCAGCACAGCAGATTTTCAGCACGCGCTGCATTTGGCTGAAGCCGCAAGAGCCGGTAAAGATGTATATTGCGAAAAACCTTTTGCTGAAGCCATGGATGATGCCAATGAAGCACTTGATGCCGTTCATAAATCGGGGATTATTGTACAGATTGGTTCTCAGCGCCGAAGCGCTCCCAATTACAAAGCAGCCACAGAGTATATCAAATCAGGGAAATTCGGTGACATTGTGATGGTAGAGATGACATGGAATGTCAACCAGCCGGGCCGCTGGCGACGTCCTGCCCTGTGTGCTTCCATCCGGCAGGCCGCTCCCGCCTGGGACCGCTTTCTGATGAACCGTCCGAAAGTGGAGTGGAATCCTCGTAAATATTTGGAATTCAGATTGTTTTGGCCATATTCTTCCGGGATTCCTGGACAGTGGATGTGCCATCAGATTGATACGGTTCACTGGTTTACTGATTTGCCATATCCACGAAGTGTTGTAACTAACGGAGGGATTTACCAGTGGCGGGACGGCCGGACAAATGCCGATACCCTGACATCGGTCTTTGATTACGGACCCATTGGTGACAAAAGCAAAGGTTTTCAGGTGGTATACTCTTCCCGGTTCAGCAATTCAGCCGGAGGCACCAAGGAATTGTATTATTCAAACGGTGGAATGCTCAACCTTGATACAAACAAGGTTACATCCGAGGGAGGTCTAAGGGAAAAGGAAGCAGCTGCCATGAAATTAAAACCCAATCTCCTGGATGAGTTTGAACTACCGAAATCTTATGTGGAAACAGCTGCAAATACGGGTGGCGATAACATGACATCGGCACACATGCGGAACTGGATGGAATGTGTCCGTTCAAGAAGTAAAACCAACGGACCGGTTGAAGCGGGATACAACCATGCCATTGCCTGTGTGATGGCCAATGCTGCATACAGGACCGGCTATCCTGCCACGTTTGATCCCCGGACACGGCAGGTGATGGCAGGAGGAAAGGTATTCAAATACTGAAATGAATCAGAGACGATCGCTTTTCCGTCCACATCCGCTTGATTTCAGAATTTTCGGCAAGGATTGTATTGATCCTGAGACCATCGGTCAGATGGAAAATGCGATGCGTTTGCCGGTTGCTTTGGCAGGTGCCCTGATGCCGGATGCCCATGTTGGATATGGTCTTCCGATCGGAGGGGTTCTGGCTGCTTATCATGCTGTCATTCCATACGGGGTGGGAATGGACATCGGTTGCAGGATGTGCCTGTCGGTGTTCCCGCTGCGCGGGAGCCAGATTGTCGAAGAAAAGGAACAGCTCAGAAAAATCCTTACCACAGAGACACGTTTTGGAAATGCCTCTTTCCATGATATTGGCGACCATGAGCTTTCCGAAAGGAAAGAATTCAGGGACATCCCTTTCCTGAAAGGATTGAAAAAGGGATTCATGGAGCAGCTGGGTACTTCAGGACATGGGAATCACTTTGTTGATTTCGGAATTTTTACAATTGACAGGGTACACCCTTCCATTCCTGCTGAGCCGGGAAATTACCTCGCATTATTATCTCATTCGGGTTCCAGAAATTTCGGTGCAGAGGTATGCCGCCATTATACAAAAATAGCCCAGGATAAACTCGGTTTATCCGGAGAAGCTGGTCGGCTGGCCTGGCTTGATCTGGATACGGAAGAAGGGCAGGAGTATTGGCAGGCGATGGAACTGGCTGGTGATTACTCGCGTGCCAACCATCAACTCATACATGAGCGACTGGCCCGTGCCTTGGGGGAAGATCCTCTTTTCCAACTCGAGAATCATCACAATTTCGCCTGGAAGGAGAAGCTCCCCGATGGAAGGGAACTTATTATTCACCGCAAGGGGGCAACCCCTGCAGGAATGGGGGATATCGGGATCATTCCAGGGACCATGGCATCCCCTGCATTTATTGTAACCGGAAAGGGTAATGAAGCATCGCTCTGTTCTGCCGCTCATGGTGCCGGACGTGCGATATCAAGAAACAAAGCAAGACAGCAGTTCGATCAGGTTGAACTGGGCAAATATCTTTCATCGGTCGGGGTGGAACTGATTGGCGGCGGAACCGATGAGGCTCCTCAGGCTTACAAAGATATCAGGCAGGTGATGGACTCACAGCACGAACTCGTGGAGATCATTGCCATCTTCTACCCGAAGATAGTCAGAATGGAATAAAGGGATCGGTTCCTGTACTTGTTCTGATCACTTTTCTTGCAGGTCAGAACCCTTGGCAGATGTCAGCAAACATACCGGATAATGAGTACTTCTTGGGTTTCTTCGGTTATCCTGAAGCGGTTGTCGATCCTCTCTCCGATGATCCAGATGACTTTACCGCCACTGCAAAGAAGCCAGGTATCCTCTTTCTCGGGGAGGCTAAATTTCTCGTCAATGAAATAATCGCTGATTTTTTTAAAACCCGTCATTCCGAAGGGTTGAAAATAATCACCCGCTTCCCATTTCCGTATCATCAGAGGAAATGAGAGTTTATTTGAATCAAGGCAGGCAGTGTGTGGATCGGGGATGATCCTGAATTTTTTTGCATCAGCCGGTTCGAGGTATAGGTGGACCGGTTCGACAATTTCACGGTCCTCTTTCTCAATATAGAACAACAATTGTTTCCTTTCTTTCGAAATAGAATTGACAATCAGTTTGTTGCGGGCAGTGACCAGCCTGTGGGTTTTTGAAAAGTATCGGCGGCCCGGTTCTTTCTCCAGGTTTGATAAAACAACATCTGCTGTGGTAGGATTGAAACCAAACCGACACATCCATTCAAACAGAACCTGGCGGGGATGAGGAAACCTGAGAAGCGATGAAAGGAGAAGCGTTTCCCCGCCCGGAATGGGTTCAGTTGCCATCCTGATCTGACGGTTTACCGCTGTTGTGTAAAAATCTTCGACAGCCCTCAGGTTCCGGATGGTTTCCGACAGGTTGTTCCTGAAGGCAGGGTTGAGTTCTTCGAATTTCGGAAGGATGGAATGGCGGATGAAGTTTCTTTGAAATACCAAATCATTGTTGGTGGAATCGTGTCTGAACTGCACGTTGTTGTTAAGAGCCCACTCCATGATTTCTTTTCTGCCTGTAAAAAGCATGGGTCGGATAATAAATCCCGACTTCTCCCGGAATCCGGTCAACCCTTTGATCCCTGTTTTCCGGGTAAGATTGATAAAAAATGTTTCCAGGAGGTCGTCCTGGTGGTGGGCAGTGGCAATATTGCTGAAATTCTCCTTTGCCCTGATTTGTTCGAACCATTCATACCGCAGCTCCCGGGCGGCCATTTCCACCGAAATACCTCTTTCCCGGGCAACTTCGCGCGTTTCAAATTTCCTGACGAACAGTCTTGTTTTGGTTTTACCGGCAAGTTCCCTGACCAATGCTTCATCCCCGTCCGATTCATCGCCTCTCAAGTTGAAATTACAGTGGGCAACTGAAAAAGAAAATCCTGCCAGTTCAAAAAGTTTCCACATCACCATCGAATCGACTCCGCCACTGACCGTCAGAAGAACCCGGTCGGACGGAAGGAACAAATGGTGTTCCCTGACATATTCAGTAAACCTCCTGATCATGGATGCGGGATTTCAGATACCAGTTTGCAAATCCGGAGGATTACCTCAACAGCTTTCACCATGGATTCAACGGGAATGAATTCGTTCGGTCCGTGGAAGTTGTGTCCACCTGTAAAAATGTTCGGACACGGAAGGCCCATCCATGATAACAGTGCACCGTCGGTTCCCCCCCTGACCGGGGCAATCTTAGGTTCCACTCCTGCCAACACCATCGCTCTGCGTGCCAGGTCCACCACAAACATCGACTGCACGATTTTTTCATACATGTTGTAGTACTGGTCTTTCATTTCGAGTGTTACAGGTTTGTATGAATATCCTGAATTAATTTCTGCCACGATGGCTGCCATTAATTCTTTCCTGCGAATGAATTTCTTCATGTCGTGGTCGCGGATGTTGTATTCCATCTCTGCATATCCGACATTGCCCGACATTTTCAGAAGGTGAAAATAGCCTTCAGTCCCCTCCGTGTTTTCGGGCCGTTCACCTGGAGGTAGCATGGCGTTCAGTTTATGGGCTACCAGGAGCGCATTCACCATCCTGCCTTTTGCCTCTCCCGGATGGATTGGCTTGCCTTCAATCCTGATCAGTGCCCGTGCAGCATTGAAATTCTCATATTCCAGTTCTCCCAGTTCCCCTCCATCGACGGTATAGGCAAACGATGCCCCGAATCTGGCCGTGCTGAAATGGCTTGTCCCCCTTCCTGTTTCTTCGTCAGGAGTGAAGCAAATCCTGATCTGCCCGTGTGGATATTCAGGGTGCTCCTGGAGGAATTCGGCAGCAGTTACAATTTCGGCAATCCCGGCTTTGTCGTCGGCACCCAGAAGGGTATTACCGTCGGTGGTGATCAGGGTTTGCCCCCTGTATTTTAAAAGCTCCGGGAACTCATCCGGATCGAGGATGATTTGCTTTTGGGGATGTAACCTGATTTTTCCCCCGTCGTACCGGTATATCAGCTGTGGGTTGACATTCTCTCCCGAAAAATCGGGTGATGTGTCCATGTGAGCAACGAAGCCGGTTACCGGGATCTCTCCTGCGCGGCTGGCAGGGATTGTAGCCATAACATACCCGTTTCCGTCTGTTTCGGCATCTGCCAGCCCGATTGATTTCAGCTCCCCGGCGAGGAACCGGGCAAATTGCATTTGTCCTTCGGTGCTCGGTATATTGGGATTTCCGGGGTCTGAAGCCGTGTTGAAGGCAGTGTATCCCAGGAAACGCCTGGTCAGTCTTTCTTTCAGGTATTCAATCTCCATCCTGAATTAACATTATACATCATCTGTCCTGAATCCGAATCCCAGCCGCTTTCCGGTTGTCATCTTCGAGTGGCTGATCTTTTCCTGCATCTGGTCGACGGTTGCTATTTTTACCTGTTCATAGGGTGGAACCAGGAGATCGAACTGAATGGTGTATTCGATGGCTGTCTCCACAATTTCGCGCAATATGCCGGGAGAGATGGTATCGACCGAGAAGTCTTTCACTAATTCCCCGGCCTGCCTCTTCCCTTCGACAAAAAAATGTTTGTCCTTGTTGATAAAAATTCGGGCAATCATATAGCCAAGGTCGTTCACACGGTTGTACCTGAAAGAGTCCGAAAGAAAGTTGTAAATCATGATCATCCCGCAATAGCTGCGCAAAGGGTCTTCTTTCACGTAAGGTATTTTGTTGACAGGGTGGTTGTTGTCGAATTCAAAGACATTCGAATGCATGCTAAAAAGCAGCAAATCTTCACCTACCCTGAAATCCATTTCAAAAGGACCTTTTTCACTGTATTTGGGAAGGGCTGAATCGTCAATTTTCCCTTTCAGGGCTAAGATATAATCTTTTTCGAGTTGCCTGAGCACTTTCTTCAAAATCAGGAATGTCTCGGCCGTATTTTTGAACACGCTTTGTTTGACGTTCGATTTAATGACATATGCTTCGATCAGCGATTCACGGTACTCTTTGTTTGTCATGACAGGAATTTTTTGAATCACTAAAATACATAATAATCGCCACA
>CAYNBE010000134.1:0-10513 GCA_964395045.1 uncultured Prolixibacteraceae bacterium
AAACATCATTTTGTCAGCAGGATTAATGCTGGCACTTCTCTGTGGATGCCAGAGCAAAAAGAAAACAGCGGAGACAGATTCCGGGATTCTGCACGTGAAACCCTTAGTATCGCACATATATACCGCTGATCCGTCGGCACATGTCTTCAATGGTGAAATTTACATTTATCCTTCGCACGACATCGATGCCGGTATCCCTGAAAACGATAACGGTGATCATTTCGGGATGAGAGATTACCATGTTTTGTCGATGGACAGCATCAACGGAGAAGTGACCGATCATGGAGTAGCTCTCGAGATCAGCGATGTTCCCTGGGCCGGCCGGCAGATGTGGGCCCCGGATGCCGCCTTCAGAAACAACCTTTATTATCTCTTTTTTCCGGCCAAGGACAAAGATGATATTTTCAGGATCGGGGTGGCTGTCAGCACTGATCCAGCTGGTCCTTTCAAGGCTGAAGAAAACCCTGTAGCAGGGACATATAGCATGGATCCCGCTGTTTTCGGAGATACCGACGGCAATTTTTATCTCTATTTCGGAGGAATCTGGGGTGGACAACTTCAGAGATGGAAAAACGGAGTGTATGACCCTGAAGGAAAGGAACCGGCCGACAATGAGCCTGCGCTTTGTGCCAAAGTGGCAAAACTGCGCCCCGATATGCTGAGCCTTGCCGAAGAACCAAAAGATATTGTCATTCTTGATGAAGACGGAAACCCTCTTCAGGCAGGCGACCATCAGCGCAGGTTTTTTGAAGCTTCCTGGATTCACCTGTACAACGGAACTTACTACTTCTCCTACTCAACCGGAAATACCCATTTCATTGCCTATGCTACGGGAGACAATCCTTACGGCCCGTTCACCTACCGTGGGGTTATCCTGAATCCCGTTCAGGGATGGACTAACCACCATTCGATTGTTGAGTTCGGTGGGAAATGGTACATTTTCTTTCATGACACCGAACTCTCGGGGAAAACACACCTCCGGAACGTGAAAGTTACCCGACTGAACCACCAACCCGACGGCACCATTCAAACACTAACGGTGCTGCCGCAAGGCATGTAACTCCGGGGAGACTCGGAAACCCAGGGACTTGGGAATGCGGGGAGCAAAAAAGTGAGTGAGCGAATAGGTAACTGGGAGACGGGATGACCCGGGGACGAGGAGAGCGAAATAGCAATAATTGTGGGGGACTGACCAATCTTCAAATCCTCAAATTATAAAATTTCTGAGTTGTCATCTGTTCGAGTAATATTTCATAAACTGGGATCTCTCATATTTCATCGGGTCGGGAATGTTTTTTGCCGATAACCTCCCCCGGAAAGAATCGATCGATTCAAAATTCCATTTCTCCATGAAAGTTTCCAGTTCTTTCAGGATTTGCGGAATGATTCCACTCCCCCTGGTGTAAAGAACCGAACAGAGCTGAGCCACGCGGGCCCCTGCCAGTAGTACCTTGATTACGGTCTCCCCTGTATGGATCCCTGTTGTGGCTGCCAGTTCGATATTAGGCACCCGCGATGAAACCAATCCAATCCACCTCAGTGTATGGGTGAATTCGGAAGGACTGCTGAATACCTCCGACGCTTTCAGTTCCAGCTTATTGATGTCGATATCAGGTTCGTAAAACCGGTTGAACATAACCACACCTTTTGCCCCGTTGGCTTTCAGCTTTTCCACCATACCGGTGATATTCGTAAAATAGCTGCCAATCTTGACCGAAACGGGAATTTTGACCTTTTCCTTCACCTGAAAAAGGATGTCGGTATAAAGCTTTTCGATCTCAGCAGATGGCTGGTTTCGGTTCAACGGCAGATAAAAAACGTTCAGCTCAATAGCATCAGCCCCCGAGGCTTCCAAATCCCCTGCAAAGGAGGTCCATTCCGATGAAGAAACACAATTAATACTGCAAACAACCGGAAGAGCCGTTTTCTTTTTCACTTCTTCAGTCAAACGGGCCTGTTTCCCGATTGAATGGGTCCTCACATAATTCGATATATAATACTCTGCTTCAGGATAATCGATATTGACTCCACCTTTTGTGAGCATATCACTAACCTCTCCCATAATCTGCTCCTCAAATACCGATTTGAGCACAACCGCAGCAATTCCCGCATCTTCAAGCTCTTTGATTTTATCAATCGATCCGGTGAGACCTGAACTGGCAGCAACCAGCGGATTCTTCAGTTTCATTCCGAGATAAGTGGTTTCGAGAATTGACATGACATTGGTATTAATAGAAGCAAATGTAACGAGTTATGGACAAAAGGCAAAAAAATGGTACAAAAAGTTGGGATACAACATACCTTCCAAAGGTATATCAACCATACAATTCCATAAAAAAAGAATCGTTCCACGCCACTTTCACAGGCACCGGCACCCCCGGACATATATTGAAGCTTTTGGGCCGGAGACTCCGGATCTGTCAGGCTGGTCCGGTACGATGCCCGAATATCCGGCTGCCGATCCTGACTATGGTACTCCCCTCCTCAATGGCTGTCTGAAAATCATCTGACATTCCCATAGATATTTCACAAAAAGCAGGATCACTTTCAAAATATATCTTTTTAAGTTTCACGAAGATCTCCCGGAGATGCCTGAACTCCCTGCGCACCTGCTCCATGTTTTTGGTGAAGGTGGCCATCCCCATGACTCCGCAAATCCGGATATTCCTTTCCGGACGGGCCAGATAACCGTCAAGAAGCTGTTCCGCCTCCATAACCGACAATCCGAACTTGGTTTCTTCTTCTGCAATGTGGAACTGGAGCAGGCAGGAAATGATCCGGTGGTTCCGGGCAGCCTCCCGGTCAATCTCATCCAGCAGCTTCCGGGAATCAACACTTTCGATCATGGAAACAAAAGGTGCAATATATTTTACCTTGTTGGTCTGGAGGTGCCCGATAAAATGCCATTCGATATCAGATGGAAGTACCGGATATTTGGCTGCCATTTCCTGCGCCCTGTTTTCACCAAAACAACGCTGGCCTGCTTCGTAAGCCTCCAGGATGGCTTCGGCAGGTTTGGTCTTGGAAACAGCCACCAGTCTAACCCCTTCAGGCAGCTCGCTTTTTATCTTTAAAATGTTTTCAGCTATCGACATTTCTTTGTGATATTCAAAACAGCGAATTTGCTTATCATGAGAACAATGGTTGTCAGTGTTTGTATTACATTCATTCAGCTAAATGATAAACACGGCAACTGGAAGGGATGGAAATAGTCATAGGCACCTTATCCCCAATCCAGAGATACCTTTCCGGAACGGTCAGATTTTGTTCCTGCTTTTCACATAAAGCTGACCATCATACCACCGGTAATGTCCATGGTTTGCGATAATGTGCGTTCACCAGGTAATCGGCTTTCTTATCTTTAATAAAGCACTGATTATCATGATCCCAGAACACTTTTCTGCCGAGTCTGTAGGAGATGTTTCCGAGGTGGGCAATCCGTGCGATATGTGCCCCTGTTTCGATGTCGCAGGCAGGTTTTTCTCGCGACTTCACGCAATCGAGGAAATTCTTCACATGGAGTTTGAGTCCTTTGCCCGTTGATTTCTGTAAGGCTACTCCCTGGAAATCCTTTTTGGCATTAACGCTCTTTGTTTCGGCAAGGACTTCCCAGCCTGAACGGTCTACCACCAGGGTGCCATATTCGCCGATAAAAGCCACACCATGTCCACGTCCGTAATTGGCACCATAAATGCCAATGGTATGGTCCCATAGAAGGCCGAAATCTCCGAAATCGTACATGGCCATCAGAGTGTCGGGAGTCTCCATGGCATCGCCGGGAAAGGCATATTTGCCACCGGTAGCCATCACCGATGACGGAACGTACCGGTTCATTCCGAAGAGGGCATAATCAAGGAGGTGCACCCCCCAGTCGGTCATCAGGCCGCCCGCATAATCCCAGTACCAGCGGAAAGTAAAGTGAAACCGGTTCCTGTTGAACGGGCGCTTGGGTGCAGGCCCCAGCCACATGTCATAATCCACTCCCGCAGGAACGGGTTCATCGGGAAGTACCGGGATCGATCCTTTCCATCCTACATACGACCAGGCCCTCACCGAGCGCACCCTCCCCAGGTTTCCGCTGTGTACATAATCCACAGCATCCTTCCAGTGTGGATCACTTCTTTGCCATTGTCCCACCTGGACAACCCGGTTGTATCGCTTCACCGCCTTCACCATGACATTGCACTCTTCGATGGTGTTGGCAAGTGGTTTTTCACAATACACATCTTTCCCTGCCTCACAGGCATAAACCATCTGGATACAATGCCAGTGATCGGGTGTGCCCACGATAACCGTGTCGATATCCTTTTGTTCGAGCAACTTCCTGAAATCGGCATACAACCTCGGTTTGGCACCTGTCATCTTCTCCAATTCGGCAGCCCTTCCATTCAAAATATTCTCATCGACATCGCATAAAGCTGCACACTCCACACCCGGTTCCCCGAGAAAGGCCATGAGATTCTGCCATCCCTGCCCCTTGCAGCCGATTACCCCGACTGTGATTTTGTCGGAAGCCGGCACCGAACCGGCTTTCAGCACCGATGGAAATACCGCCATCCCGGCTGTTGCCACCGTTGCAGTTCTAATAAAACTCCTTCTGTCGTTCATATTTGATACTTTGTTTCGTAATAAAATCCCCGATAATCTCCTGTGTGCAGGTTTGTTCACAAATGGTGACCCGCTAAAGGCATAGCCGGGTTTCACCAGCCACTAATTCCGTTCTACCGGTTTTTCAGCAGTCCGCTCTGGATACTTCATATACCTTTCATTTACGGAAAATCCAAAGTTACAAAATTTCTCTATTTTTACCACTGATAACATCAAGAGCCATGAATCCATCACCTGTACTTGCCAGAAATCACTGGAAATATGTAAAAGACAGCCGGTATGAAGTGGCGGTCCTGCCATGGGGAGCCACCGAAGCACATAACTTCCATCTGCCATACGGCACCGACATTTTTGAGGCGGAGGCCATTGCTGAGGAGTCGGCCAGGCTTGCCTGCGGGGAGGGGGCAAGCATCATCGTGCTTCCTGCCATCCCTTTCGGTGTCAACACCGGACAACACGACATCCTGCTCGACATCAACCTCAACCCGGGTACCCAGATGAAAATTCTCGACGACATCATAGCCGGGCTCAGCCGCCACCAGATATTTAAGTTCATTATCCTGAACAGCCATGGAGGGAACGACTTCCGGCAAATGCTGCGGGAACTTGGACTGAAATACCCCGGAATGTGGCTGTTCCAGGCCAACTTCTACCAGATACCCATGCCGGAAAAGATATTTGATGATCCCGGCGACCATGCGGGTGAAATGGAAACCAGCCTGATGCTCCACCTCATGCCGGAGCTCGTCCTGCCGCTTGAGGAAGCGGGCACCGGACTATCGAGGAAGATCGACATCCCCGCCCTGAATGAAAAATGGGGCTGGACCGAACGGGAATGGAGTAGGGTAACCCTCGATACAGGCGTCGGGAATCCCCAAATGGCCACCCGGGAAAAGGGGGAAGCCTATTTCCGCCTTGTCACCCGGAAGATGGCTGAAATGCTTATTTCCATCAGCAAGATGAACAGGGAGGATGCTTATTCCTGAAGCGGATAACCGGTTGTCCCTCCCCTGCCGGGGAGTTTGCATAGGGAAAACCATTGCTGACCGGGTGAACAACCGGCATTTGTTTCCATCCCGGCAGGCCCGAAAAAAGTTTTCAACCCGACAAAATGAATCCGGCAATGTATCCGTTTGTTTCTCATATCGGATTACATGAAGCCGGTGACAGTCCTGCCGTAAAGTGAATAATTCCGTGTGTGCGATTTTTCAGACCAGAATTAGGGAACATGCATTTTTGAAGAATATATGGAAAAAACAAATGGCATATCCGTCAATTACATTATCCTTTATATGAACGGTATCCCCAAGTGCTACCCCGTGTCCACCAAACCAATAGTCACACCTATTTATCTGACATCTGATATCTTTTAGTCTAATATCTGTTATCTCTTGATCTTAAACAATGATCGCACCTGCAAAGTATCTGCTGACCATCTTCGTGCTGTTCTCCGGATGTGCCGCCCTGGCCGACGGGTTAAACAAACCGGCACCCCGCTGGGATACAGGGGCCATAAATACTACTGCGTATGTTACCTATTTGTCGGAGACCGAAAAAGAGGTGATCCTCGAAATCAACAAGCTCAGGTTCGATCCCGGTGCCTATGCCAGAGAGTACCTGGAACCCCTTCTGCAACTGTACAATGGAAAAATCTTACACTATCCCGGCGATGTGCCAATTGTTACCAAAGAGGGAGTTTCCGCGGTCCGTGACGCCATCAAGGCGTTGAAGGCGGCTTCGCCGGTGCCGTTGTTGTCGCCCGATATCAGGCTCACCAATGCCGCCCGCGACCACCAGCGCGACCAGTCTGCCAACGGCGGTACCGGTCATACAGGTTCCGATGGCTCTGCCGCCCAGGACAGAATCAGACGGTATGGCGACTGGAACATCACCATGGGGGAAAATATTTTTTACGGAGATCCCGATGCCCGTTCAGTGGTGCTTCACCTGGTCATTGACGACGGAATTCCCGGACGGGGCCACCGCAAAAACTTCCTCAACAGCAGTTTCCGCCTGGCTGGAGTGGCCTGTGGGCCTCATCCCGCCTGGAGAAACGTGTGCGTAATCGATTTTGCCAATTCCTTCAGGGAAGTGGATCCGGGAAAATAATTAAATCCTGGTGTCCGGATATAAAAATGCAACAATTAATAAATTCCATAGTATTGTGAAATTCAATTCAGAATCGAAAGAGAGCAATGGAGAATGACACGCCCATCCAGCTTAAATGATTGTGCAACAAAATACTTAAATTCTATTATCACCGAAAGAAAAACAGATGTGTAATTTGGAATTAAAAGAAAACCCAACCTTCCGCGACTATCAGGACTATGTAAAAGAACTCGAAAATCAGCGCGGCTTTGATGGTCAGAATGCAATAGAAAAGTGCCTGTTGCTTGGAGAAGAAATGGGCGAACTGTTTAAAGCAATCCGGAAAGCCATGAAGTTAAAAACAGATTTCAACTCAAAAACAGGTTCAATAGCTGAAGAAATTGCCGACGTGGTAATTTACCTCTGTTCTATTGCCAATCGTTTCGGTATTGATATGGAACAGGCATTCCGGGAAAAGGAAGAGATAAACAAAAAAAGAAACTGGATCATACCATAAGCCCAGGATGAGTGTTTGCATTACCGTCCCTTTGAAACAAAGGTCGATGGGGAGATTGACAAAATGGAGATTGAAGCAGCCAGGTATGTAATTGCACGGTTCGAGCTGACCCCCCAAGGATTTTCAGGAAGCGTGGGACTGGCTTTACGGTGAGTGGTTCCCTGCAAGCGGATACCAGCCCGATGATAAACCCTGCTTTGAGATGTATCCGGAGGAACCCAAAGATAGTAAGTTTATCGTTGATATTTATATTCCGGTGAAGCCCCTCTGAAAGATTTCTATCCGGACGAATACTGTTTTCTTAAGTCATTCATTTCTTTGCAATTCCTGGGAATCAATCAATTGGGATAAGTGATAAATTTGCAGTCAACAAATCAGGGTTTACTTCGGGTAGCACAGAAACTGGTTTAATTAAGTAATGTAGCTTTAACATTCAATCTTTTTTTGGCACGCTTCAACATGACAACAGCCACATGGGATATTAAATCGATTTTGAGAAATGAACAACCTGTTTAAGAATGTTTTGTTGATTGACAATCAGGATTCTTTCACATACAATATTGTGAATATTCTGAGGAATATCGAAGCAGCCGGTATCCTGGTCATATCTTCAGATAAACTGGATATAACCGATCTGGATCGTTATAGCCATATCATCATTTCCCCCGGGCCGATGAAGCCCGCCGATTTTCCGGTTTTAAGGGATGTCATCTCACACTGCTTTCAAAATAACAAACCCCTTTTGGGCATCTGTCTGGGACATCAGGCTATATGTGAATTTTTCGGCGGAGAACTGGTGCAACTTGAAAATGTGGTCCACGGACAGAAAAAGCAGATTCAGATTGACAACAACACACCTGTTTTCAAAAACCTGCCTTCGGAAATTGAAGCAGGGCTCTACCATTCATGGGTGATCAGACACCAGGCACTCCCTGAATGCCTGAAAATAACCGGGATGTCGGCCGGTCAATGCCTGATGTCGGTGAAACATCAGGGAAAAAACATCTTTGGACTTCAGTTCCACCCTGAATCATTCATGACCAGTTGTGGCAAACAGATATTCGAAAACTTTTTGGGTGTTCCGGAATGAATATACAGTCTTTTGTCCAGAAAGTCACAGAATACGCTGCAAAGGGTATCCCGTTTGTTTTCATCATTGACTTTGAGCTTCAGAAACCCATAGTGTGCCGGCTGGAAGATGCTGAACATAAAGGCATTTATTACGACATAAAGGGAAATTCCAATATCAGAACTGCTGCACTGCATCCGAAAGTTGAACTGAAATTCACCCCTATCGATAAAAATTTCTTTTCCGAAAGGTTTCATAAAGTCATCTCTCATCTCAAAAACGGGGATTCCTATCTTTTAAACCTGACGTTTCCGACACCGATAAAGATAAATCTTACCCTGGCCGAAATATTTCGCGAAGCACAGGCACCCTATAAATTGCTTTATAAAGACCGGTTTGTGGTATTTTCTCCCGAATGTTTTATTAAAACCGGAAATGGCGAAATTTTTACGTATCCCATGAAAGGCACCATAGATACTGCGGTTGAGGACGCACAAAACCTTTTGCTGAACAATAAGAAAGAAGAGTGGGAGCACAATACCATCGTAGACCTGATGCGCAATGACCTGTCAATGGTTGCTTCAGATGTTGCCCTTTCGAGGTACCGATTCATCGAAAGAATCAAAACACAAAAAGGTGAAATCCTTCAGACCAGCTCAGAAATAAAAGGGAAGCTCCCAAAAGGCTGGCAAAAAAATCTTGGGGACATACTTTTAATACTCCTTCCGGCCGGATCGATCAGCGGTGCTCCCAAGAAAAAGACGGTCGAAATTATCAGGCAAACAGAAATTGACCGGAGAGGATATTATACCGGCATTTTCGGGATTTTCGATGGCGAAAATCTTGATTCTGCTGTCTCAATCCGTTTCATCGAAAAGAAAAAAAACAAATCGTTGTACAGAAGCGGAGGAGGTGTGACGGCATATAGCAATTTGGATGATGAATACCAGGAAATCATACAGAAAATATATGTACCCGTTGTTTGAAACAATCTGCGTTGTAAACGGCGAGATGCAAAACATCGGATGGCATCAGCAGCGTTATGAAAAGTCCTTTACGGAGTTTTATGGCAGACCGGCATTTGCTCCTTTGACAGAAAATATACTTATTCCCGGTTTTTGCCGGTCTGGTATCTTTAAAATGAGAATAAGCTACAACGAAGCTTCAAAAAAAGTTGAGTTCGAAGAATACGCTGTAAAAGAGATTACAACTCTGCAACTGGTAGAGGACAATACCATTGAATACAACCTGAAATATACCGACAGGGGCCGTTTACAGAAACTGCTCGAGGAGAAAGGGATTTGCGATGATATCCTGATCGTGAAGAACGGATTGATCACCGACAGTTCATTTTGCAATATTGTATTCTTTGATGGTTCTGAATGGGTTACCCCTGCCACCCCCTTGCTGAGAGGTACAGCCAGAGAACGGCTGTTGTCGTCAGGAACGATAACAGAGCGGAACATCATGCTCGCCGAAATAAAAAATTTCTGCAGTTTTAAACTGATCAATTCGATGCGGGATTTTGACTATATCCCGGAATCTGGTATAAGAAACATATCTGGGACCAGCAGTTAAGCGTTGTCCAGGGTCTACAGGTACAGTCGAATTCAACAGCGCAGGTTGAACAGCATCCATCTCCGGAGTTGGTGTTTCCATCATCGCAAAGTTCACCCCTTCCTTCTTGTGGAACTCCATCACCGCAATATTCTGTTTTACAAGTTGCAGAGCAACCAAGTCCTTTTCCATTATCAACTCCATAATCGCATTCCTCACCAAGCGCTGTTTGTGTTACACCATCCCCGCAATATTCTGTTTTGCAAGTTGATGAGCATCCATCATTGCTATTATGGTTGCCGTCGTCGCATTGCTCTGCTCCTTCTTTCACACTATTTCCGCAATAATAACATTTAGATGTATCAAACTGACATCCAGTCGGAGGAGCAGTGCAGCCTAATGTTCCATACCAATAAGAACCTTTTACAGTTGTGCAGGTATTTCCACCTAATTCAACAGAATTACATATTCCATCATATCCACAATCACATTTTTCACTTCCTTCTAGCACTGAATTTCCACAAACGGGGTTTATACTTGTAGTATAATTACAACAGATTTTTGTTGTATAATCATTAAAACCACCAAGATGTGCATTTGATTCACTGCTTAAGGAAAGTAATCCCAATGGATATTCTGGATTCTCACAAGAATAATAATATACCCCGCATTTT
>CAYNBE010000135.1:0-10429 GCA_964395045.1 uncultured Prolixibacteraceae bacterium
ATGGCGGCCAACGCCTTGGCCCTGCACAGCCGCTCCAGCTCCCAGATCTCCCGCACCGCCTCGGCCACCTGGAACAGCATGTCCGGGCTCTCCATTTCCGTACCCGCAGGCCCGCGGGAGAGTGCCTCGTACCCCAGCACGGAGCCGTCCCGCAGGGAGACGATGGGCTGAAAGACCGGCGTGATCGCTTCCTCCCGGATGATGCGCATCAGCTCCGCGCCGCGCGCCTCCAAATCCGCTTGCCTTCTGTTCTGCATACGTTCCCTGTGCTTTCAATTTTGGAAATCACTTCCCTCAGCGGCCATACTGACTTCCGCAACACCAGATTTTCCCTTTTCAAAATGTATATCTCCTTCAAAATACCAGGACTCGCATCATTCAGCAGCAAATCCTCATAATCCTCAATTTTCTGCCCGGTTCTTTCCAGCAAAATATAATAATAATCCACAATGGTATCGAGAAGCGAATATGCCAGAAAGTCAGCTCCCATCAACCTGATATGCCCTTTGTTTTTCCGAATCGACTCTCTGAGATTATCAAAAATATCTTCTTCGTTCTCCTGAAAAGTAATTACATAGTTTTTTCCCAGCACAATACTGATTTGTTCCGCTTCCACATGGTCCTCCGGTTCGTTGTAAGAAAGCATTTTCAGGACGATGAAAATGTTTTTTTCATGAAACTCAATTTTCGGGCGCTGGTTGGTATTCAGAATATCTTCCAGAACAAGTGGATGAATATCAAAAAGCTTACCCGTATTTTCAATCGTATGCAGATCGTTCAGCGCTTTGATATCAATCCAGTTGACCGAATAGGATTCGTCAGGTGGAAAACATTCATGGATATCGGTCACAATTTTCTCGGAATAACTGTTTCCGTTATACTGGATAAAGTTGATTTTCACCCTTTCAGGTTTTTTCTTGCCCGTATAAACCAGGCTTCCCGGTTGCATCCCGGTTTTTCTTATGAACTTTTTCATAACAGACTTTTAAGTTCCGGTAATTTTAACAAATTTGCATTTTATTATTCAACAGTATCCGCTTTAATTATCACAGAGTTAAAATAATGAGCGATTATCATATTTCTTATTAATACCGGAATTCACTATATGAACAAATTAAACCATTTCACCTGGACTGCGATACTGGCTTTTTCAGTTTTACCGCTTTGTTCACAGTCAGTAAAGGAACCTTCAGGGTACCGCGATTACCCTGAGGTCATCTCTTTTGCCGAAAGATTGCAGAAGGCACATCCCGAAGTTGTACATCTGCACAAAATTGCCGTGAGTCCCGGCGGACGCGATGTAGTAATCATAGAAATTGGGGCTGGTCTCCGGCAGGTCCCAGCCATTTTTGCCGGTGCAAACTTTGAGGGCAACATTCCCCTTGCAACCGAAGGGGCCCTTCGTCTGGCTGAAATGCTCATCGATTCAGCCGGTTACCGCTCAAAAACAAAGTGGTTTGTTTTGCCTATGCCAAATCCGGATGCTGCTCAGGGTTATTTTTCGGCTGTAAAATGGGAACGGCGCGTGAACGACATGAAAGTAAACAATGATGTGGATGACCAAACTGATGAAGATGGACCCGAAGACCTGAACGGCGATGGGATGATTACCCAGATGCGTGTGGAAGACCCGGAAGGAATGTATCTTGTTTCTGAAAAAGACCCGAGAGTGATGAGATTGGCTGACATCCGGAAGGGTGAACGGGGTAAATACAATATCTATTCTGAAGGAATCGACAACGATCACGATGGCCAATACAATGAGGACGGCCCCGGTGGCATAAACCCCGGAATTGGATTCCCCCATCTTTTTAAATCCCATCTGAAGGAATCGGGATTGTGGCCGGGTGAAGCACCTGAGGTTTACGGATTAATGGAATTCATCTTCAGCCACCCGGAGATTGCCATGGCTTTTACATTGGGAAGCTCCGACTGGTGTATGAATCCGCCCAAAAGTACAAGAAGCGGAGGGGCTAATCTTGAAAGTCTGAAAATCCCGTCGAGATATGCCAGCCGGATTGGTGCCGACCCGGATAAAACTTATACCATGGCCCAGGTCATGGAAATGTTCAATTTATTTTTTCCTGGTGTTGAAGCTTCACCCGAAATGATTGCTGGGTTACTCGGCCTCGGTGCTGTGGTTAATCCGCTGGAGGATGACCTCCGTTTTTACACCGAACTTTCCGGCAAATACAACGACTACCTTAAAACGAAAGGATTTAGTACGAACAGGCTTACAGCCGATCCCGATACGGATGGTTCGGTTGAAACATGGGCCTATTACCACCTGGGAATTCCCTCATTCAGTCTGAACCTGTTTACAATTCCGAAATCCGGAGAAGAAAAAACTTCGGGTGACAGCCTTACTTTCCAGGCAGTTGAAAAAATGACCAGCGAGGAATTTCTGGCACTTGGTGAGGAAAAAATCGCCCTTCTCCTAAAATCGGTTCATATCCCCGGGAAAATGGATGCAGCCAGGGTCCTCGAAATGGTGAAATCGGGGAAATTCACCCCGAAACAGCTGGCCGGAATGGCAAAAACCGGTTCTGAGAAAACGGGGGCCGGAGAACAGGATGAAAGGGAAATATCTGTTCTGAATTATATCGACCGGCATTTGAAGGGGCAAGGATTTGTGAACTGGCAACCTTTTACCCACCCCGATCTGGGGAAAATTGAAATCGGAGGGACATTCCCCTTTCTTACCAGCACTCCTCCGGCAGAACAGATCGATTCGTTATGCCTTATCCAGTTGCCCTGGCTCCTCAGGCTGTCCGAAAAATTGCCCGACATCCGGATTCTGAAGGAAGAAATCACTCCGCTGGGAGCTGGTGTGTACAAATTGGAAATCTATTTCGAAAACAAAGGATACTTTGCCTATCCGGTTGCCATGGGTGTGAGAAACCGGCAACCCGCACCCGTAGTGGTCACCCTTGGAGGCGAAGGGTTTGAACTGCTTGAAGGGTTCTCAAGAACCCCGTTAGGAGAAATCAAAGGAAATCAGGTAAAAAAATTGACATGGATTCTGAAGGCCGACAGGAAAACTGAAATTTCGGCAACAATTGAATCTGCAGTTTTTGGAAACAGTGTAAAACAAATCAAAATCGGAGAATAAGGTTGAAATGAGCATGTTTAGCGAAATACCAACCGGAATGATTAACTCTTACATGCGAATTACCTGCCTACCCTGCCTACCCTGCCTACCGGCAGGCAGGTGACAGGTAGGCGGCAGGCAGGCATGTGTTTCCACTAATTATAACAAATGAACTTGAAAATTTCAAACATATGAAATAGCCATAAGAACTTAAGCCCATACAAAACGGAAATGAATATATGGCTATTCCATTTCGTTGAGATGTAGTTTGAAAAGCAAAGGTTCTTACGAAAATTGTTGAGATTGACATTGAAAATTTATACGAATGAAAAGAATATTGTTTTTGACCTTGGCAGCATTGGTATCGTCGTCAGTCATTTGTCAGACCGGCAATAAAATGGAAATTCCTCTCCGGTTTGACCGTTATTACAACTATGAAGAGGTGATCGAAGCCTTAAAAGCACTTCACAAAGCCTATCCCGGACTGTCGAAGCTGGAAGTTGTCGGAGTAAGTGAGGAAGGAAGGGAAATCTTTGCCCTTACCATCAATAATCCAAAAACTGGAGATGAGTCGGATAAGCCGGGGGTATATATCGACGGGAACATTCACGGAAATGAAATTCAGGCAGGTGAAGTATGTCTCTATTTTGCGAATATGCTTCTTACCCGGTATGGGGAAAATGAAAAAATCACCAGGGTGGTCGACAAGAATGTTCACTATATTATCCCTGTGGTAAATGTGGATGGCAGGGCACGTTTTTTCAGCGATGCGCACACACCCAGCACAGGAAGGAGCATCAGGGTGCCCAGGGACGATGACCGGGACGGATTGCTGGATGAAGATGGCCCCGACGACCTTGACGGAGATGGGAACATCTGCCAGATGAGAATCAGGAACCCGCTGGGTGAACTGAAAACAGACCCGGAAGACAAACGTTTGATGATACCGGTGAAGCCCGGCGAGAAAGGAGAATGGACCTTACTTGGGGAAGAAGGAATCGACAACGACAACGACGGCAGGTACAACGAAGACAGTGAAGGTTATCTGGATGCCAACCGCAACTGGGGATACAACTGGCAACCTCCTTATGTCCAAAGTGGAGCTGGAAATTTTCCGCTTTCAGGCAGAGGGATCAAAGCCATTGCCGAATATATCCACAAGCGGCCAAACATCATCCTGAATTTCGCCTTCCACAATTACGGGGGGATGTGGCTAAGAGCCCCTTCGACCAAAGAGGAGAAACTCGATCCCAGCGATATTGCCGCTTACGACTTCATCGGGAAAAATGCGGTGAAAATCACCCCGGGATATGTTTACCAGCCCTCGTATGACCTTTACGCAACCTATGGCGACACCGATGCCCACATGTTTAATATTGAAGGATCGTTCACTTTCGTTGGAGAATTGTATCAGCGAAGCCAGGAGACTTTCAGGGAAAATATTCAAAAACCGGAATCAGCCTCCGGTGAGGAGGCACCAAAGACAAGAGGGGGCAACCCTGAAGAAAACCGGGAACAGCTCAAATTCAATGATTACGTTGCAATGAATGAGCTTTTCCGTGACTGGAAACCATTTAAGCATCCGGTATACGGAGATATTGAAATTGGAGGCTGGGTAAAAATGAGCTCACGGCTTCCGCATCCATTCATGCTTCCCGAACTTGTGCACCGGAATGCCATGGTGGTGCTTCTCGGTTCTGAGCAGACTCCAGAGATTTTAATGGAAGTTATCGATGTGAAGAAGATCGGACGAAACCTCTCACAGGTCAGGATCAGGCTCAAAAACGAAAAAGGACTGCCTTCCATGTCGGCCCGTGCCGTAAACACTAAACTCTATCCACAGGATATACTGAAAATCTCCGGGGCAAAAGTAGTTGCCTCAGGAAGAATCGTGGACCTGAGGAACAACAGGGTGGTTTATCAGGAGCACCGGCCCGAAGTGGTCTTTACATCTGTACCCGGACATGGATTTGTCGAATACCAGTTTCTGATTGAAGGAAAAGGAGAGATTAGGGTGGAATACACCTCCAGAAAGGCAAAAGACCTGGTGCAGACGATCAGTTTATGAACATTTGCCTGTCACAAAAGATGACCGGATAGTCCGGAAAAAACAGGGACAATCCATTTCGGATTGCGGATTGCGGATTTAATTACCTGTTGCCTTGTCCTTGTCCTCGACCTCACCCTTGTCTCTGCCTTGGACTTGGCCTCTGCCTTCCAATTCCCTCGCCGGTGCAAATAACAGCGGTCAGGAAGGTGGAGGATTGTTTTCTATGAAGGTTTTATCTGAAACTAAAGTTGACTTTTTCTCATAGCAAACAGGTAAACTCTCAAACTGTTAAATCGCCAAATCAATAAATCAACAAATGTTAAGTCTCCCAGTCACCAAGTCTCCAAATCTCCAAGTCTCTTGGTCGCCCTGTCGCTCCCTCGCTCTCCCGTCTTCGTTCTCCTGCCTCCTGCCGGAAACAAACCAAAAGATTTTGGACCAAAAGATATCAGACTTTGTTGCGCATTTATATCCGGAAATACTTCACAAAGTCTTATGTATCTTAGTCTTGTGTCTTTTCGTCTTATTTAAACTGCCTTGGCCTTGTCCCTTGCTTCTGACTTTGCCTTTTGCCTTTGCCTTTGCCTACATCTTGTCCCCGTCTCCCGGTCTATGATACTTCCAGGGGCACCAGCCGTGCATCAACCCCTTTGACAAGGTTTAGTTTATGGGCTATCTCTTCATGCTTTACCGGCTCTCCGGTTAGTTCAAGGAAGATCAGGCCGCTATCGGAACAATGTTCAAGCACCCCGTCGTGAATTCCCAGCCTGGTTTTGATAAAACACCCCCATCCTGTCAGGATTTTTTGTACCATTTCAGCCGCCTCCTTCCGCTGGCTCACCAGGATCAACAATACCGTTCGTTTCATGATTCTTAAGCTTTGGTTATTTTGCTCCAAATTAGGAATAATTTCTGAATGAAACCACGGTTCAGAATTATTTCAACCGGTTGGAAACCATGACACGATACACTACTGTGAAAACTCATAGGAGAAAGGGCACCGCGAACCAGAATGCAATAAGATGATGGGCCGGGAAAAACGGATTCTCTCAGCGCTCTAGATTCTGACATTTTCAGCGGCGAGAAAAAACGGAAATTTCCAAAAAAAAATCAGAGGTATAGAGAATGGCTGAAATCAGTCAATGTCAGGATATTTTTATAGATAATTCTGAGAAATGTTTACCTTTATATCATCAACCGAAATAATGAAGAGTCCACCACCACCAGGGGACTCAGCTCCATATAAAATAACAGAACAATACTCATGTTCAAACTCACTACCGCAGGAAGGGAGACGCCTGCCTGCCCTGCCTACCGGCAGGCAGGCGATAGGCAGGGGGTGAGTTAATGTGTTACGCATCAAAGTATCAAACAAGTCTCTAAGAACAAGTTACATGCAAAGAACAACCTGCTTAGTTTAATCCCAGAGGTATGAAAATATTGATCACCGGTGCCGATGGCATGTTGGGGAGCAATCTTGTCAGGCTCCTGCTGGAACGGGGACATGAGGTCATTGCGTTCGTTCATCCCGCATCCTGCTCAACTTCACTGGAAGGATTGCCGATCACCCGGAAGGAGGGGGATATCCTCATCCCTGAAACCATTCAGCGGGCGATAGCAGGATGCGATGCGGTCATCCATGCAGCAGCTTCTACCAGTGTATGGCCTGCCCGTTCAAAAACAGTCTGGCAGATCAATGTCGAAGGCACCAGAAATATCATTGAAGCTGTCCTGAAAGAAAAAATTTCCAGAATGATCTACATCGGTTCAGGAAGTTCGGTGAATACCAGCACACCACCTACCGGCAAATACAATTATCCGGGTGCAAAATTCGGGCTCGATTACAACGATTCCAAATATGAAGCACTGAATATGGTACTCGAAGCAGTTGCGACAAGGGAATTGCCTGCCCTGGCCATCCTTCCTACCTTTATGATCGGCCCCTGGGACACACTGCCCGGATCGGGGAAGATGGTGCTTGCTTCGGCTCAGGGAAAAATGAAATTTTACACAAATGGAGGCCGGAATTTTATTCATGTGAAAGATGTTGCGGGTGCTGTTGCCAACAGCCTTGAATCGGGAAGCATTGGCAACTGTTACATAGCAGGAAACGAAAATCTCACATACAGGGAGTTTTTCAATATCACGGCTTCCGTTGTGCACCAACCTCCCCCCCGAATTTGTGTGCCCGGCTGGATGATCAAACTCATCGGGCTGCTGGGGGATGCATACGGAGTGATTTTCCGCCGTCCTCCCCTTCTCACTTATCCGATGGCCAGAATATCGTGTGAAAATCAGTTCGTCTCGGGAGAAAAGGCTGTCAGGGAACTCAACATGCCGCAGACCGGCATTGAGACCGCCATCCGGGAATGTTATGAATGGTTCCTCGAAAATGGATACATCAATAAATAAATATCAATCCGGAAATTCTACATAATTCTAAAACAGAAATTACAAACTGACTTAAAACAAAATCCTATGTTTCATTCCCTGCAAGTCGATTTATCATGGAAAGATGCTGATGAATTTTCATTCCTGCCATTGATGCTCCTGACGGTTTCCTTTCTGATATACTGGTTTACCACCAAGTCGGAACGGGTGAAGTCATTTTTTTTCAGGAAATATGAACATGACACAGCCTCTGTTTTTCATATCTCTTTTAACAGAATATTCGGATTCTTCATGCTTGGATTCATCCCGGGAATCATTTGCCTGGTTTTTCTGAAAGATTATTCCCTGGCAGATTATGGTCTCACATGGATCAGGGAAACAACCCTGTTTTCACTTGTTTGGATCGCCTGTCTCTCGTTGCTGGTGTTTTTTCTCACTTACTATAGCGCGGGAAAACCTGAAAATCTGGCTCACTATCCACAGATCAGGGCTAAAAGCTGGACGCGCAGCATTGCATGGATCAATACTGCCGGCTGGGCGTTGTATCTCCTCGGATATGAGTTCATGTTCAGGGGAATCCTTTTGTTTCCACTTGCAGATCACATAGGTATCTGGCCGGCCATAGCCGTGAACACAGCCCTCTATTCGGCAACACATATACCGAAAGGTTTTACCGAAGCGCTCGGGGCAATCCCCCTTGGCCTGGTGCTGTGCATTCTCACGCTTTCCTCGGGAACCATCTGGATTGCTTTTTTTATCCACCTTACCATGGCTTTAACCAACAGCTTTGCTTCCCTGAAATTTCATCCTGATATGCATTACCGGAAATAATTATGAAAAATGGGACAATTAGAGGGTAAAGTAGCGGTTGTGACTGGATCAAGCCGCGGAATCGGTAAAGCAATCGCTGCCGAGCTTGCAAGAGATGGGGCATTGGTGGTCCTGAACGGCAGGGATCCCAGCCGGTTGAAAGAGGCAGAAAATGAAATCAGAGAAATAACGGACCATGTGATGGGTATTTGCTGTGATGTATCAACCATTGAAGGAAGCCGGCACCTGATCAGTGAAACGCTTAATAAGCACGGAAGAATTGATATCCTTGTCAACAATGTAGGGATTTCCATGAGGGGAAACTTTGCTGATCTGAATCCGGAGGTGTTTGACACTATCTTTCGTAGCAATGTTTTCGGAGCTGTCTATCCGGCCATTTCAGCATTGAGGCATTTGAGGGTAGCAAATGGCAGTATTGTTTTCATTTCAAGCCTGGCAGGAGTCAGGGGATTGCCGTTTATATCGGCATACAGTTCCTCAAAAATGGCATTGCGGGCTGTGGCTGAATCCATCAGGATTGAAGAAAAAGCGATTCATGTGGGATTGGTTTATGTTGGATACACCGAAAACGACCTGAACAAGGAGGCTGTGGCTTCCGACGGATCAAAGGTTATCCTGGAACCCCGAAAGGGAAAGGGAGTGTCGACAAAAGTATCGGTTGCCAAAGCAGTTGTCAGGAACATAAAAAAAAGAAAATTCATCACAGTACTGACGTTTCAGGGGAAAATGATGACATTTATACAACCGCTTTTCCCGGGGGTGGTTGAATGGATCATCAGGTCTAATATAGAAAGATTCAGGGAAAGGGGGAAATAGCTGGTGGAACTTACCTTAGCGCCGTGCCCTTCAACCTGGTTGCAGGTGAAAGAAAGCTTTAGCATGATTTTTGTAATAGATTTTTGTCAAAAAGCTGTATCTTTGATGCCTTATCTCGGGACTGACCGGTTTTGACAGCGGGCAGGAGAGGTATGCAAGCATGCCGGGCTTTGATCGCACAGCCCGTCAACAAAGGCGTTCAAAACATAACTGGCGAAGAAAACTTTGCTCTCGCTGCTTAACCGAATTGAGTAGGTTATCTTAATCCCGGCCTAAGGTGCCGGGACGGGACGTCACCCCGGAGGTCACGCTTTCAGCCGTCCGGATCAGGTGGCGCAGCAATTGAAGGATAGCTTGCGGAATGCTCCGGTCCGCAGGTGAAAGTTAAGGAGATAAGCTGCAGGTCGGTAGCCCTGATCCAGCCTGCATCCGAAAACCAAGTCAGGGATAAGCATGTAGAAACCATATGGCTTCCCCGTTTGGACGCGGGTTCGACTCCCGCCAGTTCCACAAAGTTTTGAAATGCGCTGTTAACCAACCTATTACAGCGCATTTTTAGCGCAAATGCGATTCGTTTTCGCCTGCGCCAAAATAGCGCCATATTATCAAACCCATGAGAAACAAAATCGCTCCTGTAACTTTCCACTGATAGCCTGACTTTGCCATCTCGCCACCCTCTGTTGGTATAGCTCACCCCTGTTATAAATTGCTATAATGATGCTCTCATCTGACCCCTAAATCCCCTTTGAGGCCCCGTTTTTCTCCCAATAGATGTATTCCGGGCCGTAACCATTTTGGTCATCTACATCCAGGTGGCCTCCGGAATTTGTGTTTTTATTCCTGAACCACACCCCCTTCACCGGATGGTTCATATACATAAAGATCCAAATCAACCGGGGTATTCCAGGTCATTCTCACCTGAAAGTCACCATAACTTCCTGAGAGAGCTCTTTCGACAAGCCGGGGTTCCTTACTTTTTGATTTGGTAACTCAACCGGTAGTACCCAGTTCTAATCCTGTCACAACCAAAAAACACTCCCCCCTTCATGCTGATTATTAATTCCTTTACAAATCTATCCGAATTAAATAGAAAATAATATGCTAAATGAAAGATATGTAACATTTAATCAAAAAAAAACATAATTTTACATCGCGGGACTAAAAGATTCTTCTCTTTCTGCATGGGACTTACGGCAGGTTCAGAATAGTCTTTTTGATGATATTAACAGACAATGCCTTACAGGTCAGGG
>CAYNBE010000136.1:0-10410 GCA_964395045.1 uncultured Prolixibacteraceae bacterium
AGACCAGCTCCCTGTCAACAAATTCACCCGGATCAAAAACCAAAGCCTGGGTTTCTTCATCGGAGATACTGTCCAGCAGATTTGTTTGAACCCTGTTATTTTTCTGAAGAAAAATCCTCCTGCGCAGGGAGGTGAACAAATAGGCTTTCAGGTTCGACACATCAGAGAGGCTTTCCCTGTTTTGCCAGATATAGACAAAAAGATCCTGAACCTGGTCTCTTACAAAATCGGGAAAGGGTTTTAATTTAATGCCGTAAGAATACAACTTTGAGTAATACGATTTGAAGATTTTCGAGAATGATCCATGATCGCCCGACTTCATTCTCTTCCATAGAACAACATCATCATCCTTGTCTGAATCTTTCAGCATCTGACCCATACGTTATTTCCTGCCAGCTATTTTTTTTGCAATTCCTCAAAATTAACTTTTTTTCACTATTTTCCTGAACAGCTAAAAAAAATTCCCGGACAGGGTGATTTCATCCGGTCGGTTGCATAAGCTTTAAATGAATGCTGAAAATCTGTATGATCAATGAACTGCCATTAACAACCTACAATCCGGATATCCCAGGGTTGCCTGAAAGCAACCGAAGTACCTGGCTCTTTTAACTGACCCTGGTGGATATTAAAAATCTGAATTATATCTGAATCTCTTGCCGACACAAACAGCCACCGGCCACTCTGATCTATATTGAAATGCCGTGGGTGTTTCCCTGTAGGTTGATACTGAACCGGGCATAATTTGCCATTTGATGTGTCTCTTTTAAATACGGTTATTCCATCAATCCTGCCTTCGCCAACCGATCGGTTGGATGCATAAAGAAATCCCTGATCCGGGTGGAGCCTCATTTCCGATGCCATTTGTTTATCAAAACCTCCTTCAACAGAACCGGGCAGGGTTGAAACAACCTGCTGCGGGGCAATATCCTTTTTCTCATGATCATAGCTATATACAGAAATCGTGTTGTCCAGTTCATTGATCACATATACATTTTTACCGTCGTCACTGAAACGCAGGATGCGGGGCCCTGCCCCCGGATTGACGGATTGCTGCGACGGTTCCATCCGGACGAGCTCTCCCTGCTCCGAATCGAGCCGGAACCTTACAATCTGGTCTGCCCCAAGGTCGCATACAAATACCGTGTTGTCGCCCGGGTGCATATCGATACAATGGGGAGTCGACCGGGATTGCCGTACAGGGTTGGGGCCGGAACCGGAAAATGATTGGATTTTTCCACATTTTTCCAGGGAACCATCATCCTTTACCCTGAGAACCGAACCGGCTGCGGTCGTAAAACTTACCTGCAACAGGTATTTCCCATCGTGCGTCACTGTAATGAAGGTAGGCAGGCCTGCCCCTGTTAACTGCCTGTTCAGGAGCTTTAAATCACCAGAAATAATGTCAACGGAATATGCAGCCACACATCCGTTTGGTGCTTCAGATTTTTCATCAACGCAAACCGAATACAGGCAGTTTTTCTGCGGGTGTTGTGTCATCAGCCCTGTCCGCTCCAATGCTGCCACCTTTCTGAACCGTGATATTTCTCCTGTCTTTTTATCAAAACGCGCACAGTAAATTCCGCCTCCTTCAGGTCCTTCGTATGTACTCACATACACATAACTTTTTTCACTTATCATACTCTGTTTTTATCCTGAAATTGTGATCAGTTTATTACCTCATCTTAAATTCTTCACAACGATGGACTCTCATGTAACTTGTTCTCAGAACTTGTTTAATTCTCTAAATCATAATATTTTAACTCCCCCTGTCTGCCAGCCGGCAGAGAATAAGCAAGAGATGAGTTGCATTAAAAATACTTTTCGGTTTTTCCATAAATCTCATCCATTTCCGTAGAATTCTTCCTGAGTTCTAGTGTCCAATTATTTATAACAATATGATATTCTTGTTTTTACACCAACTCACCCCCGTCCCCTCTCTTTGCGAAGAGAGGGAGTGAATTTATGAATTGATTTATTTATGTCATACATCATGGTTCAGAGTTAAAAAGAATTTCCCTGACCCGTTCTCCGGCCATATCATCGAGGCTTTTGAAGGGGATTGACATTGTCCGGCTGCAAATGCCTTTGATTTCCAAAGCATATTTAATAACCTGTATTGCTGAAGTCGCCCCTGACCCCAGGGCATATATTTGCCGGATTCCGGAAAGTCTTTGCTCAATTGATGCTACTTCTTCCCTGTCATCTTTTGCAATCGCATGATAGATATTTACAAGCAGTTGGGGATAGATATTTCCACCCGCCAGAACACCACCGTCGCCACCTGCCAGTACCGACTCAGCAAGCAGGTCCTCATAACCAATCAGCACGGACCAGTCGGGGCGTTTGGCAGTAACCGCAAGTATTTCCCTGAAGTAACCGATATCCTTCGAACTGTCCTTAAATCCTGCTATTTTTGCTTCTCCGGTTAAGCGGTCAATGGTTTCCACCCCGAAACCTGTTTTTGTCATTTTGGGGATATTGTACAACATCACCGGTAATGGTGAATTTCGAAGGATAAACCGGATGTATTCAATTAACTCCTCCTGGGTAAACGGAAAGTATGAAGGGGGTGCAACCACCACAGCATCCGCACCATGATTGGCAGCCAAATGGCTCAGTTTTACTGTTTCCGAAGGGGAGGTTCCGGATATGCCCACCAGGTATTCCACCCGGTTGTTAATACAGCGCTGTGCTTCACTGATCATTCTTTTTTGGACCTCTTTCCCTAACGCAGGCCCTTCGCCCGATGTACCCAGAATAAAAATCCCATGTGCACCTCCGCCTATCACATGTTCGATTAATTTCCCGAGTCCTTTAATATCCAATCCTCCTTTTTTGTTTATGGGAGTGATGACGGGAACAATTATTCCACTGAAATGTTTTCTCATATATTTTTCAGGTATGCTGAATTATGTAACCGGGTCATTTTCCGCCTCATATCGTGTCGTCCACGTGAGGCCTTTTATTTTGCTTTCGGCAGGTTTTTTCCCCATGATGCTGATGAACCATCCAACGACAAAGCAAACCAACATGCCGGAAATGGCGAACCAAAGGAAAGAAATGCGGGTAGCAAAAGCGAACAGGATGGTAACGATTGTCCCTGCAATCCATCCGGTGATCGCCCCTGGGGCATTTGCGCGTTTGGAAAGCATTCCGAGTAAAAACAATCCGAGCAATGGCCCGCCCAGCAATCCGAATATCCTCACCGGGGCTTCAATCAACGATCCGAACCGTCCGGCAACAAATGCCACCAGGGTGACAATTATTCCAAATACCACTGTCAATGCTTTTGCTATCTGCACCTTTCTCTTCTCGTTCATCAGTTTTTTGGAATACTGCCCAACCAAATCGATAAGGGAAACCGTTGTGGCCGAATTTAATCCTGATGACATGCTTGACATCGATGCTGCTACAATCCCGGCAATCAACAAACCGGCAAACCCTACCGGCATCTCATTGACAACAAAATAGGGAAGTATCTGATCGGCACTTGAAATAAGACCTGAAGTCAAAGGATCCTGGCCTGAATCCTTATAGAAAGAGTAAAGCACTAGGCCGGCAAAATAAAAGAAGAAAGCACAGGGAACCCACAAATAAGCCTTGATCCACATTGCTTTCCGGGCCGATTTCAAATTTTTCGATGTCATATACCGCTGGATGGAAACCTGGTCGGTTGCCAGCAATACAAGATTATGGATAGTCCCCCCGATCAGGATGCCCCAGACAGTCACACGGGTGGTCAGGTTCCAGCTGAAATCAAAATGGAGCCGGCCACCTTCAGCAGCCCTGGTTAGAACACCGCCTATTCCGCCGGGAATGTTCCATACAGCCACCACAACAACCGCAATAAGACCACCCATCAATACCACAAACTGCAAAACATTGCTCCAGATAACTGCCTTCATTCCCCCAACCGTTGTATAAATGGTGGTAATGATCCCCATGGAAAGAATCATCACCCAAAGCGGAAATCCGGTGGCATGTTCGAGAGCAAGCGCAGGGGCATAGACGACAATGGACATCCAAAGAAGGGTTCTGCAGACAAAAATCACAGCAATCAATGTCCGTAATCCAAATGCAAACCTCTCTTCAAGGTATTGATAAGCACTGTAGAGGCGGACACGATAGAAAAAGGGCATAAATATTGCGTTCACAATGGGAGTCGTCACAAAAGAAGAAAATGCAAGCAACGAATACCCCATGCCATAGGCATATGCTTCAGCCGGAAAACCAAGATAACTGACTCCTGAAAAAACACTGGCAAGCACAGCGACCGAAACAACAAATGACTTCATGCTCCTCCCTCCCAGGAGGTATTGTTTTGTATCCTGCTGTCCTTTCTGAAACAAAAAACCTATTCCCAGGGTCAGAAACAAACAGGTTGCGAAAATGGCGTAATCGAGCAATCCGGGATGAACTCCGCTTTTTATAGACAATAAAACCATGTATGATTATTTTTTATCCCGGCTGAACCACTCTGTGGCCCCATCCGGGCGTATCTCTGTTAAAGTACCCATATAGTGACGAAGCGGATGCAGCTGCTCCGGGTATCTACCGATCCCTTCCTCGTTCAGGTTGATTCCCAGCCCCGGTTTGTCAGGTATCTGCATATAACCGTCTTCAAGGTAAATTTCTTCATCACTGATCTCTTTCCTCCACGGAATATCATTGACCATTGTTTCCAGCATATAAAAATTGGGCGTACTGCCCGCAATGTGAAGCGTAGCCACGTTGGTCAGCGGACCCATGGGGTTGTGGGGACAAAACCCGATCCCGGCAGCCTCAGCCATCCCCGCGATGGCCCTCATCTCTTTGATCCCTACTTTGCTTGCATCGGGCTGGATAAAATCGGCACACCCCCGCTTTATAAAATCCATGGCCTGGTAGCTGTTGTAAATTCTTTCCCCTGCTGCCAACGGGACCTTGACCTTGTTTCTCAATTCAGGCATCGTATACTGCAGTTCCGGGAACAAAGGTTCTTCAAGCCATAAAATATCAAATTCTTCCAGGCTGTTTGCGATCCGCAGGGCACTCTCGAAATTAAACCGCCCGTGGCATTCGATCATCAGGTCAATATCTTTTCCAGCTGCTTCACGGACAGCAGCCACGGTCTGAACCGACCGGTCAAGGTCCCGGGTGCCGATATCCCGGTATAAACTCCCGAACGGGTCCCACTTCAACGCCTTCCACCCTGAAGCAACAGCAATCCTTGCTTTTTCTGCAAATTCCTTATGGGTTTTCGCACCCACAAACCAGGCATTGGCATAACAAAGAACCTTGTCACGGTATTTCCCTCCCAGCAACTGCCAGACCGGGACGTGGAGCAGTTTTCCCTTGATGTCCCACAGGGCCATGTCAATTCCGGATAAAGCACTACTCAGCACAGGTCCGCCCCGCCAAAATGAATCCCTGTTCAGATCATGCCAAATCTTTTCGATATCACGGGGGTCACGGCCAATAAGCTTTGGTTCAAGACTCTTGAACATGCCCATAATCGCATATTCAAACTGACCGATGGATGATTCGCCATAGCCACAGATACCCGCATCGGTTTCCACTTTGACAAAAGCGAGGTTCGTCCTGTAGGCATCGCAAAGCCAGCTTTTAATTCCTGTAATTTTCATTGTACTTAACTATTTATCTACCATTTAATTACAAATTCCATTTTACGGCATATAAATTCCGCCGTTGATATTAATTGTTTCTCCGTTTAGATATGCGTTGTCGATCACAAATTTTACAGCTGCAACTACTTCATCTGTTGCAGCGCCGCGACGTACCGGTATATTAGCGCATACACTTTGAAATTTTTCTTCACTCCAGCGTTTTTCAAGTTCATCGGTCATGATGAGGCCGGGAGCCACGGTGTTGACGGTAATGCCTGACGGACCGAGGATTCCGGCCAATGAACGTGTCAGGCTGTGCATGGCCGCTTTGCTCATGGAGTATTCCATCATCGTACGGTCGGCCGAACGATAAGCCCATACCGAAGAAATATTGATGATGCGTCCAAAGCCTTTCTTCTTCATCTGTTCGCCTGCCGCCAGCGAACACAGATACGGACCTTTCAGATTTACCCCGATAACCCGGTCAAACCATTCGGCATCGTTCATTCCGGCCGGGCGTTTGTACGGGTCAACTCTGGCATTATTTATCAATATGTCGGCGCCACCGTATGATTCAATCTTTCCGAACATATCTTCAACGATTCCGGGATTTGATACATCTCCCTGCAATACCTCGGCTTTTCCGCCGGAAGCCGCTATTTCTTCGGCCACTGTCCGGGCTTTGGCTACGTTGTGGGCACAATTTACAAAAATGCGGACTCCTTCTCCAGCCAGCAGTTTTGCCATATCAGCCCCCAATCCCTGTGAGGCGCCTGTTATCAGAATGTTTTTCATAATTTCTCTCATTTTATTTCAAAATCATCAATAATGCTCAGGATGAGACTTTTTGATTTTGCATCCTGTATCCTTCATGAAAATTGTCAACTATGTTTGTTTTTCTTACCGGAATCACCAACTACAGGGTAGAAACAGGGAATGAGCGGTTCGGAAAGTTTGCCTCATCAATCCGGATTGCCCATTGATATGTTTCATAGAAAAACGAATGTATGTATGTCTGACAAATATACAAATCATTTTCCAACCGGTTTAAAAATTTCTTCCCTTATCTTTTCTGCCATCCTTTTAACAAACATCCTTGCTTCACTTTTCTTTTTGCTGATCGACAGCGTTTAATACAATATGATCCGGTCGTTAAGCGCTTCAACGTCTGTAACAATCAGTGGATAATCGGTAAGAGGAAGATTTTTGCACTCTCCATTTTTTTATGTTTCAATTGAGAACACCCTTCCGCTTAACAAGTCGATCAAAACGGGATGTTCCATCCGTTTCGGTGCATCGTTCAGTGTTTGAACTGAAATATCGGTCATTCCTGGCCAACCCATCTGAACATCTTCAGGAAGGTAATAGATATATAAGGGGTAACCATTCCTTAGAAAACCTTTCGAAATGGCAGCTACCTCGGTCAACCTTGAAACACGTGCCGGCTTGGGCATCCGGTTTTCAAAATTGAGTGAACAGAACAAACCGGCAGGTTTCGTATCCTCATCAAAGACAGCTGCAAAATGCCGGGCTGCATAATAGGCTTCCTTGAGTTCATACGATTTCCCATGAAGGATGCCATGTAAACAAACTTCCCTTGGTTTGCCTTCACTGGTTACATAAGGTTTCGTATTCATATCGACCATTTGAAAAAAAGAACTGACCGTGAGACCTAAATACACATCAAGGCTAAAGCGTCGCAACAACCATTTTGCCTGATGTGTTTCGCTCCCCCTATGCCAGGTTTTTAAGAAATGCCCCCGGGGAAAATAAGAACCATAGCCGACTTCTCCCTGCCAAATTTGAACGTGATTTCCTCCATTCAAATCAAACATGCGGCGCAGAGATTCTATTTCTTTCTGATACCCTGTTTCAGGGACAATCCTGTATGGATGGACACTGAAGAAATCAATATATTCACTTACCCCTAATTTAATCAATTCCAACACATAAGCGCTGGTTGAGCCTGACACACAGGCACCTGTTCCGGCATCTTTATCCTGCGATCTGATAATCGGAGAGGTGAATGAGATTAATTTAAAGTAATCCAGGGCATTGGCTTTTCCGGGTTGCCAAAAGCTGTTCACATTCGGCTCGTTCCATATTTCATAATACTTTACCCGCCCTTTGAAATGTTTTGCAAGCGCCCTGATATAATTTCCCCAGGCCTGAAGCACCTCATCCCCGTAATATATCGGCACCCATCCAACGGCAGCTTCCCCGCTTGCATCCGGCATGTATAGCCTGTTCCCAAAACCAACATTAAACCAGGGCTGGATTCCGCGTTTTAAAAGGTTGTCCACCACCTCATCCAGCCACTTAAAATCATATTGCCCTTTAACCGTTTCACAACGGTTCCATCCGGTCTGGCATCGCGCCCATTTAATCCCGGTTGCAGCCAGTTTATCGTAACACATTTCAGGATCAAAGAGCATCCGGTCCAATGTTTCAAAACCGATGCTTAAACCTGACCCCCTGATTTGGTTTGAGCTTACTGCTTTTAGTTTTCCGATTTCTTTAATCTGTAAAGAAGGATCCGAAAATATGGTATAGTCGGCCTGAGACAAGCATATTCCCGGGGTAAAAACAAAGAAAAAACAGGCAATCAATGCAGGAACAACAAACACATTTTTTATCGCTTTCATTTCATCGTCAATGTTTTATAACAGATTATCGCATGGTTCACATCATTCCGACACATCTAATTCCTGGCTTTAAAATGAAAGATACGGCAGTCGTAATCCCCCAAAAGCTCGACAAGCAACCCGTTTTCCATTAATGCATTTCCGGTGACCGGCTTGTATACCGGAGGTTGGGAATACCAACTGTGGGTGGAGGGTCCCCTGGAGCCATACGCTTCTATATCATACACTTTATCTTTGGCAAGAGATTCAAGCCGTACATCGGGAATTCTTTCATTGAACCGGTTGCCATGTGCAAAGGCAAAAAGTAGCGCTTCGCTTGCATCGGGGAGAACAAACTCATACATTGCATAGGGATATTCCCTGAATGATACAATCCGGTGAACTTCCCCGAAACGGGTAATATGCCGAAACTTTTTAAAGAGACTGATATATCCTTTTATCTCATCCAATTCTTCCTGAGTAGCCTTCGCTAAAGGAAGCCCTATCGACAACCATCCCATCATACCGATGTAAGACATAAATTTAAACGGGACATCGCCATACCTGTTTATATGTGCCCCACCACCGGCCATAAAGGAAGGATGCAGATACGTAAACCCCTCATGCTGTTCGAGGCAGTTCAGCGGCTCCTGGATATCGCTCCGGTTTATACGTCCGAACCAGGTATCCATCTTCACATCAGGGCGCCCGCTGCCCGATGCACAGTTTTCGAACAACACTCCCGGAAATTCCTTTCGAAGCCGTTCAAAGAGCCTGTAAAAATTTTCCGTATATTTTGTCGGCATTGTCAAACGGTCCGGGACATCAGGGATATCAAAATAGCGGTTAAAATCTATCTTGAAGTAATCCAGTTCATTTTCCCGTATCACCCTGGATATCTCCTGATACAAATATTCATAAACATCATCGCGCGACAGGTTCAGCATGGCTGAAGAAGGGTTTTTCGCAAAGAACCATTCTTCCTTTTCATTGAAGATTTTTGCATCACTTCTGACATTCTCAGGTTCCATCCAAAGGCCAAATTTCATTCCATGCTTTCGGACTTCGTCGATTATTGGTTTCAGGCCGCGTGGGAACCTGGTCTTGTTTACCGTCCATTCCCCGGTTGCGGTTTGCCAGCCGGCATCGAGGAGAAAGATTTCTACACCAATTTCAGCAGCACGCGGGATCAGGTCCATTACATTCTCTTCGGTTACCCTGCCACCATAAGTGCCCTCCAGGGACCCAAACGTGTTGAAGATAACCGGTACCTCGTTGGTAACTGTGTTATGGTGGTAAAGCTGTTTCTGCTGATAGCGGTGTATCAAACGGGTGGCTTCTCCAAATCCACCCGTTGTGTATCCGGCAGTGAATACCGGTGTGGTGCGATTTTCCCCGGGGTTCAGTTCCAGTGCAAAATTGTAATCATTGGTACCTCCTGCCACCCTGACCTGGTTATTCAGGTCCTGCTCGACAATCATCTTCCAGCTTCCGCTCCATTGCAGGGTTCCGAACCAAACCTCCCCGCTTTTCTCAGTCGCAACACCATCCTGATCCAGGGCAAAGAACGGAATATGCTGGTGACCGCTGATCCCGTTGCGGCTACCCAGAACTTTTTCGCCCTGTTCAAGGAATTCCCGGCGAACCAGCCATTCCTTGCCCCAGTTCCCACCGATGTGGGTAAGGCGGTATTTCCGGCTATGCGGAACATACCATGCTGCCGATTGAATGCTCCCTATCACAATCTTTTCCTTTCCTTTATTCGATACTTCAACCCAACGGTCGATCAGGTCAACTTCAGGATAAACCTGGTAATGTAAGTTGACGTAAAAAGGATAATTTGCCGCTTTGAGCACAACCTGAAGGTGATTCCCTGATATCTCATGTGAATCAAACGACAACCTGAGGTTCACGAGATTTTCGGGCTGCTCAATTCTCAGGCATGGTTCAGGAATGTACCCCGCTGTTTGTACAGGATATTCAACCCGTCCGTACCGCATATGGGTAAAAGTATGTGGCATGTAATAATAATGGGTTTGCCATGGTTCCGGGAGGTCACCGGTATTCTCAATCCTTCCACCCCAGTGCAGATTGATAAACTGGCCGTTTGAACCAAGCCCGAAGGCATAACTTGTATTGTTGGTCTGAAGAAGGAAAACTTTCCGTTCAGCATCGAAGCG
>CAYNBE010000137.1:0-10405 GCA_964395045.1 uncultured Prolixibacteraceae bacterium
CAATCGCATTGCAGGGGGTATTGTATCTGTGGATTCTCCAGCCTTCGATTAAGGAGATATTTGTGATCTCAGGATTTTCCACCATTTTCAGGATATTCGATTCGCTGGAGGAAGCGCTCGAAGAATAACTGATGAAGATCAGGAAATTTCTCAATGGGATTCTGGCAATAGCATTTGCCGGGATGATATTGCTGGTTTCCGATCTTCAAAACCGTAGTTCCCAGCGGATTAAAGATTCTGGTTTCATTCCGGCAAAGGAGGGTATGGTTGCCGTTAAAGGACGGCATTACTCCATCGGGCTCACCTATTTCGGGCCTGATGCGACTTTTGATATGACTATGCGTGGCCTGTGGGACGGACTAAAAGAACTGGGGTTCGTGAAAGACAGCAACCTGACCGTTATCGCTCAACATGCAAACGGGGAGATGAGCCAGCTTCATCCCATTCATCTGAATATGGATAACCAGGATGTAGATCTGATCCTGGTAACATCAACCCCTGGAATTACAGCCGCCCTTTCTGCAGTAAAAAAACACCCGCTGGTCTTCACCATGTCGTACACACCCCTCGAAGCGGGGGCCGGCAAAAGTTACACCGACCATCATCCGGGAATCACCGGAGTGGGCTCATTTCCCCCCGTTGAAAAAACGATTGACTTTATTACAGATATTATTCCGGGTACCCGGAAAATCGGTACCGTATACAATTCATCCGAAGTAAACTCATCAAAAGTCGTTGCCCGGGCCCGTGAATACACCAGGGAAAAAGGACTGGAGCTCATTGAAACCACGGTAGTGAACAGTTCGGAAGTATATCAGGCAACTTTTGCCCTTAGCATGAAGAACATCGATGCAGTCTGGATTACCGGCGACAACACGGCAATCCAGGCTTTTCACGGGATTGTGAAAGTCTGCCGGGAAAAGCGGATTCCTTTGTTTGTAAACGATGTAGACATCATGCCCGAAGGGGCACTTGCGGCAATTGGTGTCGGATGGTACAACACCGGGCTTCATACTGCACCGGTGGTTGCCCGTGTCCTGAACGGCGAAAACACATCGGGAATCCCCATCGAAAACTATGTGGTAGAACAGATTTCCCTGAACCATGATCTGGCAGCTGAATTGAATATCCGGTTTCCGGAGAAATACCTGCAGGCAAGTGAAAGCACAACACCTCCAAAAAAGGTAAAAAAGATGTGCCTCCTTCATTATGTCGACAGTCCCGTTTCGGAAGATGCCGAAAGAGGCATCAGAGATGAACTGAAAAACATGGGAATGACCGAAGGGAAAGACTTTACCCTCAAGGTGTTCAATGCACAGGGTGATATATCGGTTCTGAACAACATCGCGGGAGCGGTTGCAGCCGATCAATGGGATTTGATATTCACCCTTTCCACTCCTACCATTCAGATGTGTTCGAAAAAGATCACCCATTCACCCATAGTATTTACAAATGTGGGCGATCCGGTACGGTCGGGGCTTGGTGAGTCGTACGAAAAACATTTGCCTAATATCACAGGGATTTCGACCATGAGCCGGTTCGAAGAACTGGTCATTCTTGTCAGGGAAAGCATCCCCGGAATTAAAAAGATCGGAACCGTGTACACTCCGGGTGAAATCAATTCGGTTTCCTACATGGAAGAGCTGGACAAGGTTGCCCGCCTGCACGGACTGACGCTTATAACCTCACCGGCCAATGCCACATCAGATGTAACCGAAGCTGCCACAGCTCTTGTAAACAGGGGAATCGAAGCATTTACCCAGATATCCGACAACCTGACCAGCAGTTGCGGGACTTCCATCATTAAAGTTGCATACGATACAAAAACTCCCTATTTTTCTTATGTGGGCAAACAAATCGACCAGGGGGCCATTGCCATCGTTTCAAGCGATTACTATTACGCAGGCATCGACGCGGTATTACTTGCCAAACAGGTACTCGATGGGAGGTCACCGGGAGATATCCCTTTCAGGAAAGTATCGAGGTCGCTGGTGGAAGTAAATAAAAAAGCCATGGAATATTTCAAGGTCAGGGTACCTGATAAATACGGGGCAAAATAAACAGGATGTGAAAAACCATCACTCTATAAAATTCACAGGATTCCTGAAAGGGATTGGTTCCCTTTTCATTGCAGGATTGATCCTGCTCATTGCCGACCGGTCGAACAGGAATGTTCCCGGGGAAGATGAAATGAACCGGTCGGGGAAAATGATCCGGCAGGACACACTTTCAGGCAGAAACATCCGTTTTTTTCAACCGCCTGTGAGAATGGCCATTGTCCACTACGTACTTTCGCCCGATTGCGAAGACGTCACATCCGGGATTTTACAGCGTTTTAAAGAACTCGGCCATCTCAGAAACAATGATTTTTCACTTGATGAATATATCGCAAATGCCGATGCCGCCACTCTGAACAACATTGTAAGGGTGGTTTCGGAAAAAAAATACGACCTGATTTTTTCGACCATCCTGGCCACCACGCAAGCGCTTTCAAAACAGATAAAGGATGTACCCATTCTGTTCTCAATTGTAGCCGATCCGGTTGGCAACGGGTTAGGAAAGTCGTATGGGGAACACATCCCCAATCTGACAGGAATTGATGGAATGAGTTTTACCGACGAAGGGATTCAGCTGGTTAAAAAATATATCCCTGAGATCAAAACTGCCGGTACCCTTTACAATCCGGGAGAGATGGCAGCCATCAGCAGTTTGCGGGAACTCGCCAGATCGTGCCGGGAAAACGGGATTCAACTGATTTCGGTTCCGACGAATTCGGTGACGGAGGTAACAGATGCAACCATGAACCTTTGCAGGGGAAAAGTGGATGCAATTTGCCAGATTCCCGACAATTGCACGATTCCAGGTTTTTCGGGTATGGTGAAAGTTACCAGGAAAGAAAGAGTACCGCTGTTCTGTTTCATCTCAAGCCAGGTAAAACTGGGTGCCATTGCAGCAGTTGCGGGCGACTATGTCCAGCAGGGAAAAGAGGTTGCCGATGTTGCTGTGGAGGTCGTTCGCGGAAAATCACCTTCCGGGATTCCTTTTTCCAGGCTGAAATATATCAGGACAGTGATAAATCCCAATGCAGCTGAAGCTTATGGATTAACCACACCCGAAGAGTTGCTCAAAACAGCCGATATGATTATCAGGGAAATTGAAAAAAATTAAAACCAAGAATATGAATAATCTGGAAATTATCACTGAGGAACGGGGAGATGAAATGCTCCTTACCTGTTCTGGCAGGTTGGATGCCAACAGGTCGGGCCATTTAAACGACCACATCGAAAAACTGGTCAGGGAGGGACATTATCACATCGTACTTGACCTGGAGGGAATTGAATACCTCAGTTCGTCGGGGATCAGGACACTTGTGAAGCAATACAAGAACCTCAGTTCGATCAACGGCTGGCTCTTTATTCAGAAGATGTCGGCAAATGTGGAGCAGGTTCTGAACATGGTTGGGATGGCCGGGATGCTCACCCGGAAGCCTGAGACAACCAAAAGTCCCACATTTGCTGAAAACAAACCAGAGCAACACGAAGCCCATGGTTTTGTTTTTCACCGGACAGTGCTTTCCCGTGAAGCTAAAACCGGATTAGAAATATACGGAAAACCGGAACTGACTTTTCTGTCAGGATTTACAAGCCAGGATGCGAGAACTGTCCGATCGGCCAGCCGTCATTTTGCTTTCGGGCTGGGGGCAATCGGAAATTCGTTCGACGAATGCAGAGAGCGTTTCGGAGAGTATATGATGATGGAAAGAAGCGTGGCATACCTGCCTGCCGACGGGACGAAAAAACCGGACTATATGGTCGCAGCCGGCCAACTGGTTGTGCCTTTGACCGAGCTATACGGAATCCACTTTACCGCTGGATTTTCACAATTTTTCCATTTTGAACCTTCCCGGCTGCCTCATTCCATCAGCCTGAGCCAGTTGGCTGAAGCACTTATGGAGTTTACGGGATATGAAAGAATTGCATTTGTAATGATTGCAGAAAGCGGCGGACTGATCGGGACTTCTTTGAATACCCCGCCCCTGGAGGGAAGGAAAATATTCTCATTTCCCGAGATCAAAGAGAGTGTCAACTTTACCACGGAACCCTCCCACCTGAAAATGCTCACCCTTTCCACCGGATATCTTTCAAACGGTGACAATGGTGAGGCAGAAAAGTTTGTAAGAGCAATGAGCCAGGGGAGCACCCTGAAAGGACATGTGCACACTGCCGTCTTTCCTTATATCCCCCTGAAAAGAACCAATATCGACATTCATGAAACCATCGATTTTGTTTTCAACAACGTCGAACTGACCGACATTCTTCATCTGACGAACGACTTCCGGGAAATTACCGGACAGGGGGATAGCCATTTTATGAAAGGATTCTGCTGGGTTGTTCCCATTGATACAGTCAAAATTGTAACTTCATAATACTATACAGCCATGTCACTGCTAATAGGATCAACAACCATCGGACTAATCCTGGCTTTTCTTGCACTGGGCATCTTCATCAGTTTCAGGATATTTGAGTTTCCGGATATTACCGCAGAAGGGTCTTTCACCTTCGGTGCGGCAACCGCATCGGCCCTCATTGTTGCAAATGTCAATCCCATCCTTGCCATCCTGGCAGCTTTCATCGCCGGGATGATTGCAGGTGCTGCCACAGGAATCATTCACACACGGTTCAATATCAATCCCCTGCTTTCGGGAATTCTGGTGATGACTGCACTTTACTCGGTAAACCTTCACATCATGGGTAAAAGCAATATCCCGCTCCTGAACGAATCAACGGTATTTACCTGGATTGAAAATTTTTCGGGATCAGTTTCCGGAGCCGACAGCAAAACCATGATCATCGGATGGGAAGTTGCTACAAAAGACCTCTGGACTCTTTTGTTTTGTTTTCTTGCCATTCTCATATTCTGCTTCATCCTCTGGTGGTTTTTCAGGACGAACCTGGGTACGGCTATGCGTGCCACAGGCGACAACGCTCAGATGATCAGAGCACTGGGAGTCAACACAAAACTACTTATCATAGCCGGGGTCGCCCTTTCAAACGGCTTTATCGCCCTGGCTGGGGCCATACTTGCACAGTACCAGGGATTCGCCGATGTTCAGATGGGACTTGGCATGATGGTCTGGGGGCTGGCCAGTGTAATCATCGGTGAAGCCATCATCAACGACAACAGCCTCGGATTTATCATCACAGGTGCCGTATTGGGTTCAGTTCTTTTCCGGCTCCTGGTTGCCATAGCCCTTCGCTGGGGATTGAACCCCAACGACCTGAAGATCATCACGGCCCTCTTTGTATTCATTGCCCTGATACTTCCCGGCATCATGAAAAAATATAAAAAACTGACCTTTAAAAGAAAAGAAAATGCTGTCAATTGAAAAAATACGCAAAACCTTCAATGCGGGAACCGTAAATGAAGTAAAGGCATTACAGGGAGTATCCCTCCGGATCGATGACGGCGATTTCGTCTGCGTCCTGGGTACCAACGGGTCAGGAAAATCATCCCTGCTGAACGCAGTGGCAGGGACTTTTCTGGTCGATGAAGGAGCCATTCATCTCGATGGGACCGATATCACCAGATGGAGCGAACACAAACGGGCCAGATACATCGGGAGGGTTTTTCAAAATCCCTTCAGCGGGACAGCACCCAATATGTCGATCCAGGAAAACCTTGCCCTCGCTGTAAAGCGTGGAAAGAAAAGGGGGCTTGGATGGGGCCTTCCCCGCACCCTGATCCAGGACTTCCGGAAAATGGTCAAACCATTGCAGATGGGGATGGAGGAAAGACTCGAAAATCCGATTGGAAAACTGTCAGGGGGACAGCGGCAGGCCCTCACCCTTTTGATGGCTACTGCATTGAAGCCCAATCTTCTGCTGCTCGACGAACATACGGCAGCACTCGATCCGAAAACCGCTGCCAAAGTGATTGACCTGACCCAGCAAGTCATTTCAAAAGATCATCTGACCACCCTGATGGTGACCCATTCCATGCAGCAGGCTGTCAACCTGGGCAATCGCATCATTATGATGCACCATGGCAAAATCGCCTATGATTTCAAGGACGATGACAAGAAACGGCTCAAGGTGAACGACCTCCTGACCCTCTTTGACGAACTCCGTCAGAAAGACAATATTGATCCCTCTGTCGTTACCCTGCTGGAGACATCCTATATATAACAACCTGCTGCCATTTGGACAGGCATTTTCTGAAAAATATCCACGCAGGAGTAACCACCCTGATATGTGCCGGCAGAACTTTTATCCTTCAGGATATTGAAAACCGGCATTCCGGGACAGAAAAAAGAAATCCAGGGAGTTGCCATCCTGACAATAACTTCCCGAAAGATAGCCGATAAGGCAGAAAGCTGGATTCGGGCTTTGCTTAATCACACATTGCCATCAGCTTCGTACACAACAATCCCGAAACGGTTGCCGACAATTTTTTATGCAGCAGCGGCACCCCGGTATAGCAAACCACGGGCAGGACCCACTCCATCATGGCTATATAATAGGGAATGACCGAGGAATCATTCCCTGAACAACCGAAGCTATATTGTCTCATTTTTTTTGTCATGGAAAGATTCCGGTCCATAATATCACGGCTTTCCCCTGTCCATTCCCCGGCAGGAAACTGATCGAGCCGGTCGTTGTCGTAAATCTTTGTCACAAACCGGGTGATTTCCCTCAAATCATCTTCATTTTCCAAAGGGGCCCTTTCTACCATAAAAATTGCTTCAAGCCTGGCGAAATCGGATACGACAGCCCGCGGCCTGGTTTCCGAGAAATCGATCAGGTACACATTCAGGTCATCGTCAAGCAGGATATTCTGCATATTCAGGTCGCCATGGCAGATGGCAGTAAGATAATTTATTCCCTCATTTTTCCTCCGTTCATATTCATACTTCAGAAACCAATAAGGATTGACCAGTTTCCGGCAAGTTTCCTGAATGAAAAAAGTTGGTTCATCGGCGCTGATCCCGAGGACCTCCTCTGCAACTTCACAAAGGCGGGGAAAAAAAGTTTTTGTGGGATTATGGTCACGGAAAGGATATATTGTTTCCCTGACAGGCTGTCCATACCAGGGTTTCAGGATTTGCATGAAGATTTTATCAAACAATGGGTCAAGTTTTTCTGCCGGCCAAGTATTGTAATAATGGGTCAGCCATTTCAGCCGGGTTTGTTCTCCCCCTATCCCCACAAAGTTGTACCGCAGGGCACCCATATCACCATAAAACACGGTTCCGAGTACAATGGCGCTGTTGTTCATAATATATGGGAGTGCGTACCTTTTGCATCGGTCGGCTTCCCGGTTGATCAGTGAACGGCTCGAAATCTTCAGAACGGTTGGCCTGAGTTTTCTCCCTTCGCGGTCGTAGGAATCGACCTGGAATGTCTGTGCCGAGTATCCGCCCTGCAGGCGACGAATGACAATCCGTGCCGAATCCCGGTACAATCGGCGGGCGAGGAATTCCTGGTAAGGTTCAAATGCAAAGCCATCGTCCGGTTCAACCCGGATCCGGCCCAAAGCCGCATCTTTCCATCCGCTCAAAGTAAAAAGCCAAACAACCGGAGAAATCCATTCTTCCGAAAGATCAAATTTACTGATCCCCTCAATGTTATCGATTGTAAGTGAATTCTTAACAAAATCTGAAAAAGAATCCCCGGATTGAAACGAATTCAGCCCGCTGAGAAGAAACCTTGCTCCAAACAGGCAGATTCCTTCGGAATATGTGACCGAATATTCATTCAATGCTTCGGGAATCCGGAGGTTCTTCCTGTCCGGGTCCTTTTCCTGAACCACAAAAACCAAAGCAAGAGAAGGAGTCTGGCGGTTCATACCAGCTATCACTATTCCTCCGACTTCTCCGTAATCTTGATTTTGAACTTCCCGGATAACCGGGGTGATCAGCTGCAACGATGAAATACTTCCGGAAGAAAGCAACCGAACCATTCCGTTGGGCTGTTTGCCGAACGACATCGCCCAGTGCACAAACATCCCGCCACCGGAAGTGTCACTAACAACCCTAAAATCGGGCGGCATTTTCTGACCGGAAGGAATGATCCCACTGCAGTTGCCAATAGTCACAAATAATCCGCGGTTGTTCAGCTCTTCGGCCACCTTTTCGGCAGGCGATCCGTAGCCGGCTGAAATGAAAAGCTCATCATAGCCGGCTATTCCAGCTTTATGCCAGATTGTCGCAGTTAAATCTTTCACCGGTGACAGTTCCATTGAAAACCGATGTTCTCCGTTATGAAAGCCAAATAAAACCGATTTTTCCCTGATGAGCCTGGCCACCTCTTTCCCGGCTTCTTCATTTGTAACACAAACAGGAAAGACTGACAACAATCCTGTCATCTCTAACACCTGGTGCAGTTCCGGGATCAGTCCAGTTAGTAACAAGGCACCTCCCTTGGCTTTTAACCCTTTGACTGCCACCATCAGGGAACGGATTCCCGAACTGGATAAATAATGACATCCGGAAAAATCAATAATGATGTATTCTTCACTTTCAATCAGATTCCTGATTTTTTCCATGAATAAAGTACTATTAACTGTGTCGAGACGCCCTTGCGGTTGAACTACGGCAAAATTTTCTCCGGAGATGACAGATACGTTGAACATAATATGATTTTTCCAGGTTGTCTGTTTCAAAAGTAATATGAATTATGTGATAACCCAAATCTTTGGGGCCACAGGGCTCCCTCAATAAATGTTGATACTGACAAATAGAATTCTTGTCATTCCGAAATGAAAACAAACCAGTTAAACAAATCACAAAATATGGTGTTTTTACCTGTTATCTTCCTGAATACCATGATCCGCCTCACTTTCATCCTTCCGATAGACCGTCATGAGCGATTCAAAATTCACATAGTCCTTCTCTATGATGGTGAAGGATTTAGGATAAGGTATTATTAACCAGATGAATCATGCAGGTTTTAAAATTGTTGTACCATTTTATAGCTCAGAAATTTTGATTTTCGGAAAATAAACATCTATTTTTACGCCCTAACCTGGTCTGAACCGGTGGTATAAAATCAGTTAACAAACAAACATCTTGACGGTATGGCTTTACAGGAAAATCTGGAGAAACAGGGCATGTGGCTGTTCAGGCACCGAAGCAATATCCCTTTTCTGATAATCTTCATCGGTGTGCTTGTGTTTATTTATACCGAAATAAAAGCGGGTGATTATTTTGTCAAAAACAGTGCCGTCAGAGATTATTATCTTTATCTCTGTCTGTTCATCAGCCTCTTTGGCCTTGCAGTCAGGATCATCACTGTGGGATACACCCCTGCGAATACTTCAGGCAGGAATACAAAAACCCAGCAGGCTGATACCCTGAACACTTCGGGTATCTATTCTGTTGTAAGACATCCCCTCTACCTTGGCAATTTTTTCATGTGGCTTGGCCCGGTGTTGCTGACCGGCCACTTTTGGTTTGTACTGGTTGTCTCCCTGTTTTACTGGATTTATTATGAAAGAATTATGTTTTCCGAGGAACAGTATCTCAGAAGAAAGTTCGGTGAAACGTTTGTTGTCTGGGCAGAAAAGGTACCCGCATTCATCCCCAGTTGCAAAGGATATCAAAAGGCTGACCTGCCTTTCAGTTGGAAAAAAGTGCTCAAGAAGGAAAAAAACGGGCTTGCTGCTGTCTTTTTGATATTTACTGCCATGAGCATAACCTCAACACTGATAAAAAAAGACAACGACTATAATTGGTACCTGATTTCCGGATGCATAGTGACCACAGTGATTTATTTTGTGTTGAAGTATTTGAAACACAAAACAGACATTCTGAACGAAAGCGGACGATAGTTTTACCTAAGCCTGCAACAACTATTCAATCCGTTTATAACCTTTCCGGCGGTCATCACCGGATATTCCGTCAAAATGTAAGGGAATACAAGCAACAGCCTTTTTCGTTTTAAACGTAATCCATGTAGCAATAGTTGAAAACTCAACCAAAAAACTATATTTGCATGTAAAATGCTTTCCTGTGAAAAGCAGTAAAACCAACAGGGAACTTTTGCTTCTCCTCCGTAACGGGGATCATGTCGCTTTTTACAACATCTATGAACGATATTGTAAAAAATTGTATTCCTTTGTTTTAAGATATATCAAACAGAAATCGGATGCTGAGGAGATTGTTCAGGAGGTTTTTGTGAAAATCTGGGAAGCAAGAAACCGGATAGATGTATATTCTTCGTTCGATTCTTTTCTTTTTACCATCGCCTATAATTCCACAATGAGTGTTTTCCGGAGAAGGATCACCGAACAAAAATATGTGGAATACCTGAAATCCCTGCAGCAGGTTGAGAATAGCCCCGATTTTACGGATGATATCCACTTCAGGGAAATAAACGAAAAAGTTCAAAAATTGCTGAACAACTTA
>CAYNBE010000138.1:0-10330 GCA_964395045.1 uncultured Prolixibacteraceae bacterium
AACCTGAAGACTGGGACTCTCCGGGCTGGTACAGCCTGTATTACTGGCCTGACAATTTCGACTGGGAACAAAAGGAGAATCCCTGCACCCCGTCTTATTATACATCCGAGCGGTTCGTGAGCCGTAATATCCTGGCCTCCGACCTGGGAATGGTGGCAAAGGAAAGCAGTGGCTACCGTTTCACTTTCGCTGTTACAAGCATCAAAACAACCCAGCCACTGGATGAAGTAAAAATTACGGTGTACGACTATCAGAACCAGATATTGGGAAAGGTTACCACCGACAAGAAGGGATTCGCTTCTATTGATTTGCCGAAAAAACCGTTTGTCGCTCTGGCTCAAAAAGGAAACCAGACAGGCTATCTCCGCCTGGATAATGGTTCCTCCCTTTCACTCAGCAATTTTGATGTTTCAGGCGAAGTCGTCCAGGATGGAATCAAAGGATACCTTTACGGCGAACGGGGTGTTTGGCGACCGGGTGATTGTTTGCATCTGACCTTCATCCTCGACGATCCGGACGACCGGTTGCCCGAAAATACCCCTGTCGTGTTCCGGATGGTCAATTCACGCTCACAGGAGGTGGACCGGCAGGTGGCCACAGTTTCAGAAAATGGCTTTTACTCCTTTCCTGTCGCCACCCGGCCGGATGATCCAACCGGTAACTGGTACGCAAAAGTGCAGGTCGGCGGTGCAACATTCGAAAAAAGAGTGAAAATTGAAACCGTTAAACCAAACCGGTTGAAGGTGGACCTGAAATTACCCGATCCATTGCTGGGGAATATAAAGCAGGTAGGCTCACTGCATGCTGCCTGGCTTCACGGTGCACCTGCCCCCCACCTGAAAGCAATCATTGAAACCGAAATGTTCCCGGTGAAAACCATATTTAAAGGATACGAAAAATACAGCTTCGACAACCCGGGGGCCCTCTTTTTTCCGGCCAGACAGGTGGTTTTCGAAGGCAGGCTCGATGAAACGGGAAATGCCTCGATTCACCTTGAATTCCCCGGAATATACAATGCCCCGGGAAAACTGAGGGCCTGGTTCACCACCCGGGTGTTTGAAGAAGGAGGGGATTTCAGCACGGTTGTCACACAATCTGAAATTTCACCATTTTCAAGATTCCTGGGGATCAAAATGCCTGATGAAGAGGACGGATGGTACCAGACCGGCAAAACCTACCAGCCTGAGATTGTGGCATTGTCACCTTCCGGCAAACCAGTTATGCCTGGGAAAGTGGAAGTCAGCCTCTACAAAATTGACTGGAGATGGTGGTGGGAATCGGGTGATGATAACCTGGCCCGTTATGTCAGCGGACGTAGTACCCGGCCGGTCGCTTCGTGGTCCCTGAAAGCGGAGGACGCAACTGAAAAGAAAACCCTTTTATTTGACCTGAATGTTAAATACAAGGAGTGGCGCGACAACGGAAGATACCTGCTGTATGCCTTTGACCCTGAGTCAGGTCATGCCACCGGATGCACCTTTTATATGTCGGAATGGGGAGGCTGGCGTACCGATGCTATGCCCGAAGGGGCTACCATTCTTTCGTTCAGGACCGACCGGGAGCATTATCTCCCCGGTGAGAAAATAAGGGTGTTTATCCCCTCTGCCGGACAAGGTCAGGCTTTGGTAAGCCTTGAAAATGGCAAACAGGTGAAAGATATTTTCTGGGTACCGCTGAAGGAGAACGAAACCACCGTTGATATACCCGTCACACAGGGGATGGCCCCCACTCTCTATATCCATATCACCCTGCTGCAACCTTACGGATCGACCAAAAACGACGCCCCAATCAGGTTGTACGGTGTAAAAGCTGTAGCTGTCGACGACCCGGCCACCCTCCTCTACCCGTTAATCCAGATGAATGAAGAACTGGAACCTGACAAGGATTTCCGCGTTAAAATTTCAGAGAAAAATGGAAAACCAATGACCTATACCATCGCCGTGGTTGACGAAGGGCTTCTCGATCTGACAGGATTCAGGACTCCCGATCCACACAGCCATTTTTATGCAAGGGAAGCTCTGGGAGTCAAAACCTACGATCTGTTCGACTATGTGGCAGGCGCATACGGCGCAGCCCTCGAAAAAGCTTTTGCAGTCGGCGGAGACCAGGAGATGAGGGTCACCGGAAAGAAACAGGCCAACCGTTTCGAGCCTGTCGTGATCTTTGACGGTCCATTTACCCTGCCCCCGAAAGGAAACAAAACCCATACCTTCCGGATGCCTGCCTACACAGGTTCCGTAAAAGCCATGGTCATTGCCGGCAACAAAGGCGCATACGGCCATTCCGATAAAACGGCAAAAGTCAGGAAAGCGGTTATGTTACTCCCCACGTTGCCACGTATGGCAGGACCCGGAGAGGCGATTACCCTCCCGGTCTCCGTGTTTGCACTGAAGGAAACTACCCGGGAGGTCACTATCAGGATGGAAACCAACAAAATGGTTACTACCCCTTCCGGAATTACGCGTCGCCTGACCTTTTCCGAACCTGGAGAAAAAATAGTGTGGTTCGATCTGGCGACAACCCGGGAAACCGGCACCGCCCGGATCAAACTGTCGGCAACTTCAGGAAATGATACCTCGGTGGTCGAAACCAGCATCGAAATCAGAAATCCCAACCTTCCGGTCACCGTGGATGAAATACGTATCCTCGAGCCGGGCCAAAACTGGAATGCCGGACTGAATGTTCCCGGAACCGAAGATACCCAACTCTCCTTTCTTGAATTGTCGGCCATTCCCGGCCTGAACCTTTCACGGCATCTTGATGCTCTCACCGGTTACCCACACGGCTGTGCCGAACAAATCACCTCTGCAGGGCTCAGCCAGCTCTACCTCGAAAACCTGGTTCAGTTATCGGAAAAAGAAAAAACGACTGCCGAAGAAAATGTCAGGGAAGCTGTTCGTAAATTAGGCGGTTTGCAAACAGTCAGCGGAGGATTTTCGACCTGGCCCGGACAGAATGCCGCCGACAACTGGACCACCAGCTATGCAGGACATTTCCTTCTTCTTGCTTCCCGGAAAGGTTTTACAGTTCCCGAAGAGATGAAAAACCGGTGGATTTCATACCAGCAGATAAACTCCCGCCAATGGCGTGCCCCATCGGACGGCGATCGCTTCACCGCTGAACAGGAATTCCTGATACAGGCATATCGTTTGTACACCCTTGCTCTGGCAGGTTTTCCGGAAAATGGGGTCATGAACCGCTTCCGCGAAGAAGTCGGGAACCAGCTTCAATCCCGCTGGCGCCTGGCTGCTACCTATCTCCTTGCAGGACAACCTGCTGCAGCAGACCAACTTCTCCTTTCAGCCGGCACACTTCCCCAGGTTCAGTCCAGGCAGGGAATCACCTTCGGCAGCAGCTTACGCGACAAGGCAATGATTCTCGAAACCCTGATCCTCAAAAACGACAGAAAAAAAGCTTTCGTACTTCTGACCGAGATGGCTGACGAAATAAATGCCGCAGAATGGCTGAGTACACAAACCGCAGCATGGTGTTTCTATACTATGGCTGAATTTTTCGGAAGAACCCGGCAGGAAGCAGGTATTGTTGCTGCGGTTACTATTGCCGGGAAAAAAGAAACTTACAGCTCCGGATTTCCGATGGTCCGGCTTCCTCTCCCCAAAGGAGATGGGAACAAGGTAACAGCTTTTATTGAAAACAAAGGATCTGCCCCGCTGTATGTCAGAATCTCAGGAAGAGGCACTCCACTGGACGATTTGTACGGAAGCGCCGCAAACGACCTGCGAATTTCGGCTCAGTTCACCGACAGAAACGGCAAAACCATGGATCCCTCCCAGCTTCCCATAGGAACCGACCTGTTCCTGACTGTCACTGTATCGCATCCCGGCACAAGAGGACCGTATGCCAGTCTCGTCCTTTCTGCCGTTTTCCCCTCGGGATGGGAGATTTTGAACAGCAGGCTCAGCGATATTCCTTCCGGTACAAACAGACTGTTTAATTACCAGGATATTCGTGACGACAGAGTCTATACCTATTTCAGCCTCGGAAATTCTGAAACAAAATCATTTAAAACGGCCCTCCATGCAACCTATTCGGGGAAATTCTACTTCCCGGCCCTGGTTTGCGAAGATATGTACGATCATTCGGTCTATGCAAGGTTTCCGGGGCGGTGGATTTCAGTTGTTAAGCCCTGATGGAACACCAGAGCATTCAATCCACCAACACGTGAATCCGGCAGGCAGTTTGGAGAGCAGGGGAAACAGAAAAATTCGGGGGACAGGACGTACAGCCCTTTTTCTGTTACCGGTTTTATTATCCGCATGGTTCCTGCTGTGCGTTCCGAATCCGCTTTTCCCGGATTCCTGTTCGACGGTCATTGAAAGCAGCAGTGGACAACTGATCGGTGCCCGTACCGCTTCCGACGGGCAATGGCGCTTTCCGTCACCCGATTCCATCCCGTATAGATTTGAAACCTGCCTGCTTGAATTCGAGGATCGTTGGTTTTACAGGCATCCGGGGATCAATCCGTTTAGTCTGTTCCGGGCGGTCATCCAAAATGGCAGGTCGGGAAGGATCGTCAGCGGAGGCAGTACCCTGACCATGCAGGTCGCACGCCTGGCACGACCGGAAAGGAAAAGGAACATCGTTTCAAAGCTGACAGAAATGATCTGGGCTTTGAACCTGGAATTGCGCTTTACGAAAAGGGAAATATTATCGATGTATGTCGGACATGCCCCTTTCGGTGGCAATATGGTCGGAATGGAAGCCGCTTCCTGGAGATACTTCCAGCGTCCGCCGCATCTGCTTTCCTGGGCTGAATCAGCCACGCTGGCCGTTCTCCCCAATGCCCCTTCCCTCATCTATCCCGGCAGAAACAATGATCTGCTCACGGCAAAGCGGAACAGGCTTCTTGACAAACTCTGCAGAAAAGGCATCATCGATTCTCTCACTTCTGAACTTTCCAAGATGGAGCCTGTCCCCAGCGGTTTTTTCAGAATGCCCGACCTTAGCCGGCATCTGATGGACCTGACAGCCAGTGAATTTCCCGGTAAAAGAATCAGGACCACGCTGGATGAAAAATTACAGGAACAGGTGAACCTCGCTGTTTTAAAACACGGAAAATGGCTCTCATCCAATCACATCCACAACTGCTGTGCTCTTGTTGCGGAAACCGGTACCGGAAAAGTACTGGCCTACACCGGTAATATCCCTGACTATACCGACACACTCCACGGGAACCATGTGGATATCATCCGGTCGGAAAGAAGCAGTGGCAGCATCCTCAAACCTTTTCTTTACGCCTTCATGATCAACAGGGGAATGCTCGCTCCCAACCAGCTTGTACCAGATATCCCGACCCGTTTCAACCGGTTTACTCCGGTCAATTTCAGCCACGACTACGACGGAGCCGTGCCTGCTGCACAAGCGCTTGCAAGATCGCTCAATATACCGGCAGTAAAGATGCTTCAGCAGGTTGGGGTTGAACCATTTTACTACTTTCTCCGGGAAACCGGGATGACTACTTTATCGCAACCTCCTGGCCACTATGGCCTTTCGCTGATTCTTGGTGGTGCCGAAGTAACATTGTGGGACCTGGCCGGAATGTATGCTTCGCTTGCCCGGATTGTCCGGAACTATTCCGAAAATGACGGCTTCTATCCTCTGAACCAGTTCCGCCCCTTGATGTGGATAAACCAACCGGCACCTGACCCCGGGCCCGAAGCAGCCCAACCTTCGCTCAGGGCTTCCGCTGCCTACCTGACAATCAACGCACTCCTCGAGGTGAACCGCCCCGGCGAGGAAACCGGATGGGAATCCTTTGCCGGATCAAGGAAGATAGCATGGAAAACCGGAACCAGCTTTGGATTCCGCGATGGCTGGGCTGTGGGAATCACCCCGTCACATGTCGTAGCCATCTGGGCCGGAAATGCCGACGGGGAAGGCCGGCCCGGATTGACAGGTTCGCTGTGCGCCGCTCCCCTGATGTTTGAAATCTTCGGATTTCTTCCACAAGGGGCTTGGTTCCGGGAACCCTCCGATGAACTGATCCCGGTGGCTTTCTGCAAACAAAGCGGATTCCTTCCTTCTCCATACTGCTGCAACCTGGATACCCTTCGCGTCCCGTCTGGCATCCGCATCGAAACCTGTCCGTACCACACCCTGGTCCACCTCGACAGAACAAAAAAGTACCGGGTCAGCAACGACTGTTATCCCCTCGCAGAAATGAAATCAGAAAGCTGGTTCGTCCTTCCACCTGCCATGGAATACTATTACAAACAAAAGCATCCCGGCTATGCCCCTCTTCCCGAAATCAAACCGGGGTGCAAGTGTCGTGAAAAAGTCATGGAACTGATCTACCCGGGTGAAATGGACAGGATTTTTGTTCCACGTCAACTTGACAACTCCCCCGGCGAAGCCGTTTTCGAACTTGCCCACCGCCAACCGAATGTGGAAATATTTTGGTATATCGACCGGAAATTCGCCGGCAAAACAACCGCGTTTCATAAGATGAGCCTGAAGCCCGATTCAGGCTGGCACCTCCTGACCGTCGTCGATCAAAACGGGAACCAGCTTCAGAAAAAGTTTCTAATCATTGATAAATAAATGTCGTGGCAAAGGCATTTTTTCTCCCAATTAAAGAAATGAAAACATCACAGGCAGATCATGAAATCAGAGTTTATTAATGATTTGACATAAATACTTATGAGTGATATTGATTTTTTATGGTGCAGAATAGATATTTTCTTACTTTTAGGTGTGGACTCACATATAATTTTCCGATTTTTATAAAAACCATTTTTTTTACAAACAAATGAAGTCTCGAAGAGCATTTATCACCAATTCGGTGGCCGGGGCTGCAGCCCTTTGTGCCGGACCATTTTTCCCTAAAATCAGTGCTGCGGGATATCAAAGGATCAAGAGAGCCAACTCAAAAATACGACTGTCGGTGATGGGAGTTAACGGAAGGGGAAGTTCGCTGGCCGGCAACTTTTTAAAACTTGACGACTGTGAAATCGTTCACATTTGTGATGTAGATTCGAGGGCTCTTGCCCGATGCTGCAACGATGTTGAAAAGAAACAGGGACGAAAGCCGCTTGGATTCAGCGATTTCCGGAAATCGCTTGAAAGCAGTGATGTAGATGCCTTGGTCATTGCAACCCCTGACCACTAGCATGCACCGGCCGCTTTGACAGCTATGAAGGCCGGGAAGCAATGAAATACTGGTCAAGAGAATATGAAAAAGGATGGGAAATGAAACTCTGATTTTTGCCGCAATCTGGGGGTCTTTGAGGCATAAAAACAGATGAAACGTCTAAAATCTTAATCGGAATTACAGATGAACAGGAGAAGAACAAGCTTCAGTTTAACAGGAACATTGCTGGTTCTGATGGTACTTCAGGCATCAGGGCAGGAAAGAATTGAAGGTTTGCACTACCAAACGGGGAAACCCGTCGTGGTAACCATGCATGAAGGTATGATTGTATCGGTCCGTCCGGTCAGAAAACTCACCGGAGGGAACCGGCATCTGATGATCGCCCCCGGGCTGATTGACAACCAGGTAAACGGGTACGCCGGGATCACTTTTGCGTTCGGAGGAGGTGAGCTGACACCCGAAGGGATCAGGAAGGCCACCCGGGAGCTGTGGAAGAAAGGGGTGACATCCTATCTCGCCACCCTCACAACCAACAGCCGGGAACTCCTTGAAAAAAACCTGAAACTGCTTGCCAGCATGAAAAATGATCCGGAACTGAAAGGCTCCCTGGCCGGGATTCATATGGAAGGACCTTATATTTCACCTGAAGATGGATACAGGGGTGCCCATCCGGTTCCCCATATCAGAAAACCTGACTGGGATGAATTTAATGGATTATACAAGGCTTCGGAAGAGAATATTGTGACAGTGACCTTAGCCCCGGAACAGGAAGGGGCTTTGGATATGATCACCCGGTTGACAAATCTCGGTATTATCGTTGCGATAGGCCATCACAACGCTTCTGCACCAATAATAAGCCAGGCAGTAAGAAATGGCGCACGGATTGCCACTCACCTGGGGAACGGATGTGCCAACATGATCAACCGGCATGACAATGTTTTATGGCCACAGCTTGCCAATGACCAGTTGATGATCAGCATCATCTGTGACGGATTTCACCTCCGCGACGATGAAATCGCCTCCTTCTACCGCATCAAGGGACCGGAAAGAACCATCCTCACCTCCGATGTGACAGGTTTTGCCGGATTGGAACCCGGGTTTTACACCGTCGACGAAGGAGATACCATTGAACTCACTCCCGAAGGGATGCTCCGATACCCAGCCCGGAATGTCCTTTATGGTTCGGCCCTGACCATATCGAGAGGTGTGGTACATATCATGCATGTAACAGGATGTTCTCTTGCCGACGCAATCCGGATGGCATCCGAAAATCCCGCCAGACTATACGGATGGAACGACAGGGGAACTCTGAGCCCCGGAAAAAGAGCCGACCTCATCCTGTTCAACATCGGGGAAAGGGAACTCAATATCCGGAAAACATTTGTAGCAGGAGAACTTGTTTATGAAGCAGCCCGCTGATCCAGGGGTTAAATTTTCATCCATGCAAAGTTACATTCATCGGAATATCAGGAAATAAGAATGGAACAGACTATAAAGATATTATGCACAACCTGATCACTTCCTGCCGGATAAAACGCAAAAGGATCGACAGGCTGAGTGAAGCTGACAGCGAAAAAGTTATATTGAAAGACCCGTAAAACAGGATATTCTGAGCGGAACAAACCCTAAAATCAAAACCGATGGAAAATGAAAATGAAAAACCGGGCTCCAGGTGGACTCCCGAACTGATCATTCAGGCATTCAAGGAACTGATCACAGCAATCTTTGGCGTATTAATCCTGGTTTTTACCCTGGTTCTCGCCAAGAAAACCTTTGGATTTGTTAACAATCCTGAACAGGTTGCCCGGGCAAAAGACATTTTACTGCTTTTGCTTGGACTAGCCGGAGTAGTGGTTGGATATTATTTCGGCCGCGTCCCTGCCGATGCACGGGCAAGCCAGGCACAGGAAAAAGCCGAACTCGCTGTTACCCATGCCGGACTGGTAGACGCATCTGCCCGGGAAGCCCTCGACAAAATTGAAAAGACACTCGCCCGTCAACAAGCCGGGTCCGGATTTAGACCGGAAAAGGGAAGTGTGTCGGCTGAAAGCGATGTCATTGCCGAACTCCTCGAAATAAGAAATAACCTGCATGACCTTACGGCATTGGGTAAAAACAGGTAACGATTTTCACCCCGGACGCCTGGGCCGCCATGGCGGTACCCGTAAATAAGCCGGTAGCCCTCCTTCTCCGGTCATTCCAGTATAAATGAATGATTCTGCAATATACCTTGATTGCGGCAGAGATTTTTTTAGGGTGATCCCGGGTATTCCCAATGAATAAGATTCCCCGGTTGGCTTTGACCTGAAAACAGGTGAAAACAAAGCCGGGTTAATTTTGAAATAATTCTTCCGGTAAATATCGATAAAACCAAACCTGACGAAAACAGATGTATTACTTTTGGGATGCTCTGTCATTCATATATTGAAATTTTAACCAGGGCGCCATGGTCAAAATAGCAGCATACTGAAAAGGAAAAATCAATGAACGAATGAGCGATCTTGAAATATTGAAGAGAACAGTGTTGGCTCCATGGATTTTTAAGGGGACAGCACTGATCGGAAAACCCCGGAAACTGGGAGGGAACCAGTTCAGGCACAACATGGCCACCCTCGCAATTCTGATCGACTACCACATGGTGGACTCTGTTCTGCTGAAAGCTGCAGTAATCCATGACCTATTGGAAGACATCCCAGATACTGACCTTAACGATTTGCTGTATGTCGACGAAGAAGCACCCGAAGTCGGGAAGCTGGATCAGGAAGTATCGAGGCATGAAGGTGAGCCAAAAGAAAAATTTCTTACAAGAATAATTAGATCAGGTTCTTACAGGGCGAAAATTCTGAAATGCGCCGACCGGATCAGCAATGTCACTGATCTTCATTACGGAATTTTTGAGATTGACAGAATGGTCAGGTATTTGGATGAAACGGAAAAATATATCGTTCCCCTTGCCGCCGAAGTAAATCCCAACATGTTTGTCGAACTCACCGACCTGATTTCCAAACGGAGAAAAATGCTCAGAAGAATCGTTGAGATGGAATCATGTACAACAAATTTTTTGAACTGAGTTCAGTTTTTTTCCAATTCCTTCCGGTTTTTCAAAATGAATGTACATTTTTGTATGAAGATTCCTGTTGCGTTTGAAAACCACAAAAAAAAATGGCAGCATTGGATTTGAAACCCTTCCTTTTACCCGAAATGCTAAATCATCCGGTT
>CAYNBE010000139.1:0-10297 GCA_964395045.1 uncultured Prolixibacteraceae bacterium
ATCCTGGGTGCGGCAACCGACTTCGAATTTATCAGCGTACGTCCCCAAAATTCCATTGCTTCAAATCGCTCATAAGCCTCAATCAGGTTTGTTCCCCCCACCACGGTCCCATGATTTTCCATGATCACCGAATTGAATCCTTTTGAAAATTCAGCGGCAATGGCCTCCCCCAGCCTGTTGCTGCCAGGAAGGAAATAGGGGGCAAAACCGATCGGGCCACATACCTGCTGTGCCTGCGGTATTATCCTGGTATCGGGCACCTGTCGGCAGATGCTGAATGAAACAAGCGCCGGTGGATGGGCATGGACCACCGCCTTGATGTCGGGCCTGATGTCATAAATTGCCTTGTGAAATGGCAGTTCCGACGATGGTTTATGCTGGCCTTCGATGGTTCCGTCGGGCAAAATGCACATGATATCACGGGGTGTCAGAGAACCTTTGTCAACCGAAGCGGGCGTGATCCAGATGTTTCCATCTTCATCGATGACCGATAAATTCCCCCCCGAAGTGGTGGTTAATCCTTTTTTGTAAATCCGGTTAATGATTAGGATGATCTGGTCGCGGGGGTGCATTAAAGAAAAATTGCTGCTTTCCATAGTTCTCTCATCTATTTTCTGATTTTATCTCTACGGGAGCTTTCCATTTCTGAATCTATCTCCGGAGAACAACTCTCCTGCTCCCGCTTTTACTTTTTTCTGGTCAAATCGAGCAATCCGTTGATCACCGTCAGCGGGTGAGGCGGATTGCCGGGAATATAAAGGTCAACCGGATAGCGTTTTAAAAACTCCCGATTCAACGCAGGTGATTCTTCGAAAATACCTCCGCTGATTGCATCGGTTCCGGCCAGAACCACAATTTTTGGTTCCGGAATGGCGTCGTAGCAAATCTGAAGAGGTTCAGCCATATTCTCCGAGATGGGGCCGGTAATCAGAACACCGTCGGCATGACGGGGGGAGGCCACAAATTCAATCCCAAAACGGCTCATGTCGAACTGAACATTGTTTGCCGCATTCAACTCCCACTCTGCACTGTTGTCGCCACCGGCAGAAACCTGCCTGATCTTCAGCGACTTTCCAAGCACTTTTCTGATATCTTTTCTGATAAGGGCATGATTGACTTCCACCAGGCTCTTTTCTCCCTCCTTGATGACTAACCGTGCCCTTTCATTGGTGGCAAGCCTGTAATCCTTGGTGAAAGTTATTTTCCCGGGGAACAAACGGGCACATTCATTGCAAAAAACACACCTGCCTAGATCAATGGAAACCGGCGAGAATGTGATGGCACCTGTCGGACAAAGATCAGACAAGATTTGTTCATCCACCTTTTCACTGCTGATCACCGGCCTGCCCCTGAATATTCCGGGTAATTCGGCCGAGGTCACATCCGGGATAAACTGTTTCCCCTGGTGAATCAGAATTTTTAAATTGTTCAGCATCTGAAAGAAACATTATCATATTTACATAATGCAAATCGCATTACACGACGCTTATTCATCATTCCTCCGTCAACCGACAGCCTATTAAGCATAGCACAATGAGAGAAGATTTTTTTCACAGATCATGTCCGCAGTATGACAGGTTAAAGCTTTTGTTACAAACTGGGAAATCTGATATCTCATTGTTTCTCACCGCAAGGGCCAGAGCCATCCAGTTGTGGAACGACGGATCCTTTACCTTGTAATGCAACAGATTCCCTTCGATGTCTGTAATGGCACAGTGACAAATCTCTCCACGCCAGCCTTCTACGAGAGAAATGGCAAACATTCCGGGCTTCGGGGATGGAAAAACGGGCCGATGTGTATCAGGTTCCGGAACATTCTGGATAAGTGTCCGGAGATAATGCATCGATTGCCTTATTTCATCCTTTCTGATCTGAACCCTGGAGTAAACATCTCCGTGGTGTTTGATCACAGGCTGATGCCTGAGGCCGCCATATAACAACGAAGGATGCGAAGCCCGGATATCACGGTTCAGTCCGCTCATCCTGGCAGCCATTCCCACCGCTCCGATTGAAAGAGCATCATCATACGAAACCACTCCGGTCCTTTCAAAACGTGACAATGCGCTGGGTAACCTGAACAACAGCCGGCTCATTTCTTCAAAATCGGGTTCATAAGTATCGAGAACTTTCCCCAGGATTCCGGCAAGCTGTTTTGTAAAGGGGAACGGTGAATATCCCGGTCTGACCAATCCTTTGGCAAGTCTGTTGCCACACCATTCCTGAAAAAAATTGATCAGCGGGGTCCTCAGTCTGCCATATACCGAACTGCCAAGCTGGTAGGCAATGTCAGCGCAGAGGGCACTCAGATCGCCGGTATGAACAGCCATCCGTTCCAGTTCCAGGGCTACAGTCCTGCTGAAAAGTGTGTTTTCGTCCTGACCGGTCATGCACAACGTTTCCCAAAGCTGTGAAAATGCCGTGGTATGACCAGCAACTGTGTCTCCTGCAATGCTTTCAGCAAGAATGACCCGCTGCAGAAGCTTTTCCTTTTTCAGGAACAACTTTTCCACTCCCCGGTGCTGGTATCCCAGCTGAATTTCGAGGTGAAGTATCTGCTCGCCGTTGCAGATAAACCTGAAATGACCGGGCTCAATCACGCCTGCATGGATAGGTCCCACACCTACTTCATGCAATTCATCGCTCCTGGCTGAAAAGAATGGATAATTTTTTATTTCTGATGATTGGTTGGCCCGGTCGAAAGGAAACCTGACAGGTTTCAGCCATGGATGCCCGACATAATCGATTCCGGTATTTTCATGAATCTCCCGTTCAAATTTTTCAAATCCGATGATTTTCGAAGTGAAAGCTTCTAATTTGCTTTCCTCCGGAACCAGACAGGAAGATACATAAATATCGCCGGTGGAGTCGTCGGCAATGCAACAAATCAATCGGATAAACCTACCGGTACGAAACCCGTAATAGCTGACACAGTGCCGGTGCGGATTGCCAGATACAAGACCGGTATTCAAATCGAAAAACAAACCGTAATCCAACCGGGGAATATCTTCCAGGGGCAGAGCCTGGTTGTTGCGGATGGTAATAGCTTCCATGGGTTATGGTAATAAAGCGATACTTTCCCTGATCAGGGTAACAAATCCGGTAGGAGGGAAGAAACCAAGGCACATGGCCAGGATCAGGAGAAGGAACTGGCTTGCCGATTCACGGGAGCGGATTGTCACTCTGGTATCAGGCTCAAGGCCGGAAGGTTTTGCAAATAACATCAATAGAATATTCCGCCCGAGAGCAAACATGATCAAAGTGAGCATGACGAGGGTAAAAACAAATGCGATCCAATGGCGTCCTTCAAACAAGGATATGAAGATCAGGAACTCGCTGATAAACATCCCCGACGGGGGTATTGCCGTAATACTTACAAACACAAGCAGCATCACAAGGGCTCCGGCGAAATTCAAATTGAAGTAATTACCGGTCCTGCTCAGCAGATATGACCGGAATACTCTGTGTACCTGGTCGATCTGATAAAAAACACCCGACTTAACAAACGAATGAAGGATAATGTGCAGAACAGCAGCATATGCGCCCATTCCACCGGAGGCCAGTCCAATAGCTGTGATTCCCATATGTTCCAGGCTTGAATAGGCAAACATCCTTTTTAGATGATTGGCTTTAAGAATATATGCTGCTGATACAAAAACCGAAAGTCCTCCCGACCAGAGCAATATTTCTTTCATCAAGGGATAAATGGCAGCGTGCGACATCATGGTGTAAGTCCTGAAAATGGCCACGAAACCGGCATTCATCAGGGTGGTCGAAATAAGGGCACTAATTGGGGGAGGTGCCACGGTATGTGCATCCACAGTAATCGTATGCATTGGGAATAATCCCATTTTTGTGCTGAATCCCACCAGCATAAAAATAAAAGCAAGTTTCAGCCAGAAAACATTTGCCCCCTGCAGGTGATAAGGAATGTCGGAAAAACTCAGGTTAACCGATCCCGAAACCTGCAAAGCTTTGCTGAGAAATACAATGCCTACAAAAGCAAAGGTAATGCCGATGGTGCAGATAAAAACATATTTCCATGTGGCTTCGAGTGCCAGATGGGAGCGTTCGTGATAAATCAGCACAGCAACACTCAGGGTGGTAATTTCGATCAGTACCCACATAATTCCAAGAGTTGCCGACAGGTAAACGGCCGACATGGCCCCAATCAGCATCATAACGGCAGCAAGGTACAGACGCCGGTTTCTGTCGCTGTCGTCTCTGTGCTGAAGATAACTGCGACTGTGCAGAAAGGTGGTAAAACCAAGGATGGTCAGCACAGAAAGGAACAATAACCCCAACGGATCGTAACAGAAATTCCCCCCTGCATCCTGTTCTCCAATATGGAGGAATCCGAAGAGAGTGAGTGCGGCTTGAACAGCGAGGAACAATCCGGGAAGAATATTCCGGATGACCGGGTTACGGTTGACCAGCATGGCTGCACTGAGAAACAAAACAGACGACAGGTAAATGATCAGCATAGGGTTAATCCTTTAAACCGGTTAAATTGTCTATGCTCATCTCTTCAAAGGTATCGCCGATCCGGTTTGCAAAAATCCCGAGAACCAATACACTGACGAATATATCCATCATGATTCCGATATTGACCAGTAAAGTCATTTCACTTCCCAAAGCCATAGAAAGGATAAATACACCATTTTCAATGATCAGATAACCCATGACGTGGGTGATGATTTTCCGCCGTGATACGATGATAAATACGCCTGTAAAAAGAGCCGACAATGCTACGACAAAGAACATCGTGCCTGACAGGGCGTCGGGGATACTGTTCACAAGGAACAATGTAAGCACCACAATGGTTGTTACAATGATCAGCGACACAAAACTGGGCAAAAACGGTTCAGCCTCCCGGGTGATTTTGTTGCGTTTCAACAGGGTTGCCAATATGAGAGGCACTGCTACCGATTTGAAGAAAATGGTTTCCATGAGAATCAGCACCAGGTTCAAGGTATTGATTTCGCTCAACCTGATGAAGGCAGCACCAAACAGCAACACTCCCTGGAAAGCAAGTGCCTTCACATAAGTCATCAACCTGTTGGCTATCGCCACATAAAAGAGGGTGATGAGAAATGTTATCAGAATTATATTGATCATTTGATGATTCTGTTAGTTCCAATTACGGCAATCTCAGGAAAACTTCCCCAGAATCAGAAGTGCCCCGAAAAAGATCAGCAGGCTTACTGAAGTCAGCGCAAAAATAAATTGTGCATTGTGGTTCATTCTGAAACGGGCCGTGAACGATTCAATTCCCCCGGTGATGACCGCAGCGCCGGCCTGTATGGCAAGGAACATCGGAACGGCAAATTCCCAGGGAACAATCCCGATAAAGAGATTCACAATGAGTGCCCCGAAAACTGCAAATTTCAGCATTCCGGCACAAAGGATTAGTCCGAGGTCGATGCCGCTGTAATCAAGGATCATCACCTCATGGATCATGGTAAGTTCAAGGTGTGTTTTCGGATCATCGACCGGCATGCGGCTGTTTTCAATCATCATAACCATCCCCAGTACGAATGCAGCAAGTACAGCGAGGGCATAACTGATGGGAGATCCCAGGTGAAAAGCAGCGAAGATTTCATGAAAGGAGGTGTACCCGGTGAGCAGGGCCAACGATCCCATGAGGACGAAAAAAGCAGGCTCTGCGAACATCGAAAAAAGCGCTTCACGGCTCGCTCCCATTCCTTCAAAACTGCTCCCGGTATCCAGCGCCGCAATGATGCTGAAAAACTTTCCCAAAGCCAGGATATAGGCAAAGAAAACAAAATCTCCGCTGAAACTGACTACCCCTTTTATATGCCCGAACGGCACAACCAAAGCCGCCATGATCACAGTCGACAGGTAGACTGAAGGGGCCATCCCGAAAACAAAACTGGTTGTTTCGCTTTTCACACTTCCTTTCCTGAAAAGGCGGATAATATCCTTTACCGGCTGAAAAACTCCGGGTCCCTTCCTTCCTGAGAAGATACTCTTTGCCCGGTTCACAATTCCGGTGAAAAAAAGTGCTGTCAATAGTATCAGTATCAGGCTCAGCATATCGTTTCAAGGTTGACTGATGTATTGTATAAACAATCCTGCTTTTTCAAGGATGAGTGGAACGATGATCAGGGCAAGAATAAACAAGATGCCATAGAGCAGATACGATTGCAACCGGCCATTCTGGAAAAACAGGAATCGTTCCATGAATTTTCGCAATACTTCCAGGGGCTTGTCGATCAGCCATTTTTCAATTTTATCATGCGAATGTGATTCGTAGTTTCCTCCTTCGGGGAAAATTCCCCGGATGCTGTTTTCCTTCTTTGAAAACAACAAAATCGGGCCATTCAGTTTTCGGTATGTCCTGACAAACGAACTGGCCGTATATTGCATTTTTGGCGACGGGGCAACGAACCCGCATCCCCATGTCGGGACTGCCGCAGATTTCTGATCAGCGTTCCTGTAAGCACGTTTTCGGATTGCCAGGTACCGGATGCCCCAGATGAACAGAGTCAGGAGTACTGTACCCCAAACAGCTACTGAAACCGATTTCATGATGCTGTTGACTTCGTCCAGTTCCGGTAAAAGCAAAAAAGTACCGCTACCGGTAAACAAACCGGCGGGAACTGTAACCATTTGCACAAACACGTGGGGGAATAACCCGATTCCTGCTATCGGAAGGACTGTAAGAAACAGCGGAACCAAATGGCCTGATGAAGCTTCAATGACCTCATGGTCAAATGTTTTTCTGGGTGTACCGAGGAAAACAATTCCAAATGCTTTGGTAAAACAGAGGATCGCCAGCCCTCCGATCAGTACCAGGCCAAGGATTGTGAGCAGAGACAAAACGGATGGAACCAGCGGGGCAATGACCATATACCGGTATAATCCGGAATAAATGAGAAATTCAGAAACAAAACCGTTGAGCGGGGGAATTCCGCAGATGGCAACAGCAGCGACCAGAAATAAGGTGGCACTCAGAGGCATCTTCCTGATAAGTCCGCCCAAGTGTTCAACATTCAAGGTATGGGTAGCCTGATAGACAATTCCTGCCACATAAAATAAAAGCGATTTAAAAAGAGCATGGTTGAGGGAATGAAGCAGGGCCCCGGCAAATCCGAGAAATGCAACCATCTGATTTCCGGTTCCCAGACCGATGCAACCGATACCAATTCCCAACCCAATGATTCCGATATTTTCCACGCTGTGATATGCGAGCAGTTTTTTCAGGTTATGCTGGACAATAGCCAGCATAACCCCGTATAATCCCGACCCCAGCGAAACCGTGATCAGAAAAGCACCCGCTACCATATAGTTGACCGGAATAAGCAACAACATCCTCAGAATTCCGAAGATGCCAATCTTGATCATCACGCCCGACATGATCCCTGAAATATGGGCCGGGGCAGCAGGATGCGCATAGGGGAGCCACGTGTGAAAAGGGACAAATCCGGCTTTAATCCCGAAACCAACAAAAAAACAAAGCATCAGAGCCAGCGGAACAAATCCGGAACCTGTTGCCGAGGTAGGGATGGACGCAAAATCGTAACTGCCCGTCTTGATAACAGAAAAGATGAACCCGGTCATCAGGAAAAGAACCGATATATGCGACTGGATGAGAAAATTGATCCCCGCCCGGCTGGTTTCTTCTTTCCCGTGTTCGTAGAGTACGGCTATGAAAGCGGAAAGGGTCATGATTTCCCAGGCTATGAGGAAAACCAGGCTGTTCTGTATAACGGTCAGGCTGATCAGTGTCCCGTATAGCAACAGAAAAGCGATACGGTGGATGGTAAGGTTGTGTCGCTCTGTCGTATCTTTTTTCAGATAGTGAAATCCGTACACTATACCGGTTAGAAAGACAAAACTGGTGATCAAGATAAACCATGCCGATAATCCATCCATTCTGAGAGGTATTTCGCCGGTCACCATGTTTCCGGCCAGATACCATTCCATCGCCTCACCGTTCAAAGCCCTCCAGGCAGGTACTCCAGAAATCCCTGCCAGCAAAAGGATTACCAGTGAAAGAAACATTGCCTGTCCCTTCCCCCTGAACAGGAGGATTCCTGCTGTTCCGGTCAGTAGCACGATGATATAAGCTGTTGCCAGATTCATTATACGGTCATTTCAGCTCTCAAGAGGCCGCAAAGTAAAAACATTTCCCCTTTTTGTGGCAGCAAACAGGTCAACATAGAAGACAAAGTTAATAAAATAGAAACCTGCCGGTGGCATTTTATCAACAGGATTAATCCGGGAAAGGTTCATCATGAATCTTATAAAAACCGGTAATTGCTTCATTACGGATCCTTTGCCATGATTTTCATGGTCGTCCTGCGGTTTCTGGCCCGTCCTTCCTCCGTTTCATTTGTCGCTACAGGCTGGTCAAAACCATACCCTTTGGTGGTGAGCCGATTTTGGCTGATCCCCTTTTCCACGAGGTATTGCTTCACCGAAGCTGCCCGTTTTTCAGAAAGGGTTTGATTGAACTCCCTGTTTCCCGTGTTGTCGGTGTGGCCACCGATTTCTACTGAAAGTTCCGGATGATCAGTGAGAAAATGTAGGAGAATTTGCAGTTCAGGCTCCGATTCAGGAAGGATGGCATGTTCGTTGGTCTTAAAATAAATATTGTAAAGGTCAATCGTGTTTCCTGCTTCAGCGGGGATGAGTGAAATCAGCCGTTCCAGGGGCGAAGTGGCTGATGAAAGTGAAGAGAGCCGGACACGTTCGGTGTAGAACAAATACCCTTTTTCATTGACGGTGAACCACAAATCCCGGTCGGGTGGTAGTGTCACAAGAAACACCCCTTTTTCATCGGCTCTGAAACTGGTTCCTGAGAAACCGGCTGAATCATTCACAGCCACTTCAACCAGGGCGGGTACAGGCATGCCCGTTCCGGCGCTGATCACCTTTCCCCTGACATACGTCACAGACTGAGGACGAAACGACGCATCCGTTTCAAACATGTAAATATCCATGTTCCCCCTCTTTTCCCGGACGGTTGAAAAAAAAGCCGTCGTCCCTGTGCGGTCAATCACAAATCCCTGTTCGTTTCCGGGGGAATTGACCGGCCAACCGAGATTTTCAGCCCTGCTCCATTTTCCGTTTTCCTTCATCCGGGAGTGAAACAGGTCAAGTCCCCCAAACCCGGGAAGATCATCAGAACTGAAATATAAATCTTTCATTCCCGGATGGATAAACGGGGAAATTTCATCCCCCGGAGTATTGATGCTGTCGCCAAGGTTTGTAGGTTCACCCCACAAAGGGGTTCCGTCAGGTTTCCAACCTTTCAGAACGATTTCCCAGATATCTTTCTTACCTCTGCCACCCGGCCTTTCGGAAGAAAAATAGAGCCGGTCGCCAAAAGCCGACAATGAGGGTTGTCCTTCCCAGCCCGGAGTATTCAGAGGGGGACCCGCATTGATTGGTTTTGACCATTCTCCATTTAACCGCTTTGAGAACCAGATATCACAGCTGCCGAATCCTCCGGGATGGTTACATAGTGTGAAAAAAAGGAGCCTCCCGTCGGCCGAAACCGACGACGCTCCTTCGTTCGCAGGGGTATTCAGTCCCGACAGGGGCAGGGATTCTGACCAGCCCGAGGAGTCGCGTACAGAAAAATAAAAATCCTCCTGTTTCATCCCAGGCTTGCCTCCCACCGGCACCAAGCGCGTAAAAACAAGCGTCTGGTTGTCAATGGTAAGGCTTGGCCAATATTCATCCTGGTCGCTGTTGATATTTCCATCCAATCTAACAGGACGGAAGGCTACCGGGTGTTTCACCGAGCGGGCAGCAAACTCACTGGCAACTTTCAACCTGAAGGCCCTTTGCATCAGGTTTTCAGAAGGCGATGCTTCGAGGTATGATGTGACCGATTCCAGAGCTTTGTCGTATTGTCCCGAATGATAATAAGCTTCTGCTAACCGGTAACGGATCAGGGGCATCTTCCCGGTGAGGGCGGCTGCCCTTTCCAGATGACCGATTTCCTCAGCAAGGTCTCCTCGATCATGATAAATTTCGGCCATGATAAGAAAAGCATCGACAACTGAGGGATCGTTCCGCGAAACTTTTTCAGCAATCGACAAGGCTATATCCACCTTTCCCCTGGCATATGCCTGGCGCGCTTTTTCAATCATTTTGGTGCTTCTGTATGGCATTTGTCCTGTCATCAGAAACGGGAAAAGCAGCAAACACAATGCGATGATCCACTTTCCGGTCATTAGCTAGCAGAATAATTCAAAAAAAAAAAAATAAATGGCTTAAGTAACAGAATCTTATTATGATGAAAAAATATTACTTTTGAATTTAA
>CAYNBE010000140.1:0-5313 GCA_964395045.1 uncultured Prolixibacteraceae bacterium
CCTTCTGAAACCGTACTGGCCGAAGGTGGATATGAAGGCAGGTCTTCCCATAAGGTTTATGGCTTGCCGAATACATGGAAAACCGGCATTCAGGAGCAAATACTGCGCGAAGTGGTACGCATGGCAAAAGACGAAGGGATGACCGATATTCCTGATATTGAAACTAAAGCAAATAAAATAATTAGTGAGATATATTCAGAAAAGCAGGAAGAATAAATTGAGTGGAACTATTTATGATGAAGAAAATAACCGAAATACCATCTCCGCACCGGCATCTTGAAAAAAAATCGGTTGGAGAATTAATCCGTTTGATCAACCAGGAAGACCAAACTGTAGCTATGGCAATTGCAAAGGTTTTGCCGCAATTGGAAAGACTAATTAGCGCTATTGAAGAAAAGCTGAAAAGCGGGGGCCGGATGTTTTATCTGGGATGCGGGACAGGAGGCCGCCTGGCAGTTTTAGATATAATTGAATTGTATAACACGTATGGCATTGAACGTGGGTTTATGAATGTCATCTTAGCCGGAGGTGTCGACCGTTTGGTCGAAGCCCTTGAAGAACGGGAAGATGATACAGAGGAAGGGTGGAACGAATTACTGAAGGAAAATATTTCGGACAACGACATTGTAATCGGGATTTCGGCCAGCGGCACTACCCCTTATGTATTGGCGACACTAAAAAAGTGCAAAACCTACGGTATTACCACAGGCTCGATTGTAAATAATCCACAATCGCCTATATCGGAATATGCCGATTACCCGGTTGAGATGGTGACCGGCCCCGAGTTTGTGACCGGGAGTACCCGTATGAAAGCCGGCACTTCGCAAAAAATGGTTTTCGACATGATCAGCACGGCCACCCTTATCCGGTTGGGAAGGGTAGAAGACAATAAGATGGTCAATGTCAGGCTTGTCAATGAGAAGGTGGTTGACCGTTCTATCCGGATGATTATGGAACTGACCGGCATTGGCGAATACGAAAAAGCACGCGACATACTGCTGAAATGCGGAAATGTAAAGCGTTCGGTCGAGTATTTTAAATCGCAGGTTAATAAAAGCAGGCAGGAGGTGTGTGATGATTTTGATAGCTGACGGCGGATCAACAAAAACAAGCTGGTGTGTATTGGCAAACGGGAAGGTTTCAATACAATTCACCACCGAAGGGTACAACCCTTACTACATTACGCCCGATTATTTCACCGATTCGATGAAGCGGTCGTTGCCCGAAGGGTTTTCGCCTGGCGAGGTGGCCAAACTTTATTTTTATGGCGCCGGGTGTGCAGACGATAAATTTGAATTTATGACCGGTTTGCTGAAGTCCATTTTTACCAATGCCGAAGTTTTTATTGCGATGGACCTTCTGGCGGCGGCAAGAGCTTTACTGGGGCGTTCGTCCGGGTTTGCGGCTATACTTGGCACCGGTACGAATAGTTGTCTTTACAATGGAGAAGTTGTGACCCAAAATATTGATTCGCTTGGTTTTATGCTGGGCGACGAAGGAAGTGGAGCCTATATTGGCAAACAGCTTATTGCTGACTACATCAGAGGGTATATGCCTAAAAATATCCGCGATCTTTTTTGGGAGAGATATCAATTAACCCCCGATAAGTTAATGGACGCTGTTTATACCAAACCCTATCCGAACAGGTTTTGTTCAGGTTTTGCCAGATTTGTGTCGGAACACATTGGTCAGAGCGACTATCTTTCACAATTGGCAAACAATGCTTTCGATGCTTTTTTCAGGAATATTGTCGTCCGGTACCCTGATTATAACCACTATGCTTTTAATTGTGTTGGAGCGGTAGGATACCATTTCGCTACACTATTGGGCAGCGTTGCCCAAAACTATGATATGCAATTGGGCAAGTTCCTGCTTGGTCCTATGGAAGGATTAGTCGCGTATCATCTTTCTTCAGATAAAACCTAACCACAAAAAAAATAGATTACCATGAACCGAAGACTGTTTATTGGAAAAACCACCGCCACCACTGCGGGAATGGCATTGGGACTGCATGGGATACATTGCAGTGCTGCCGCGCCAGTAAAACCCGCCCTTCTGGGAGGCCCCCGCTCGTTTGAAGGCGCCTGGCCGTCGTGGCCCATCTACGATCACACCGAAGAATCGGAGCTGACAGCGGTGCTGCACAGCAAAAAGTGGGGTCGCCTGGGTGGCGAGAAGACTGCAAAGTTTGAAGCAGAACACAGCGAAATGTACGGCGCTAAACATACCCTGGCTGTCACCAGCGGAACAGCAGCCCTTTACACCATGCTTGGCGCCCTTGATATTGGCCCGGGCGATGAAATCATTATCCCGCCGTACACTTTCATCGCCACCTATAACGTAGTAACGCTCAATTATGCATTGCCGGTTTTTGCTGATAGTGACATAGAGAGTTTTCAGATGGATCCTTCCGAAATAGAAAAACATATTAACGCCAATACCAAAGCGATTGTACCTGTTCATATTGGGGGTCTTCCTGCCGACCTCGACCGTATAGGTACCATCGCATTGAAACACAATATCCCGGTACTCGAAGATGCCTGTCAGGCGCACCTGGCCGAGTGGAAAGGTAAATGTGTCGGGAACTATGGCCTGGCCGGGGCTTTCAGCTTTCAGGCAACCAAAAACCTGAACTCAGGCGAAGGGGGTGCAATCATCACCAACGATACCGCTTTTTATGAACGGTGTTTCAGCTTCCATCATCAGGGACAAAGCGCCAATACTGCTGCCCTTGAACCCGGAACAGGTACGCGCGGCAGTAACCTTCGCATTACAGAGTTTCAATCGGCCCTGCTTAGCGCACAGATGAAACGATTGGCCGAACAAACCAACCTGCGTCATTCCAATGCGCTATACCTGAATGAAATGATGGAAAAAATAGAGGGAATTACGCCTGCCCGGATTTACAGGGGGGTAACCAAAGGGGCGTTCCACCTCTACATGTTCCGGTATAATAAAGATCGTTTTTCAGGCCTGAGCCGTGAAAAATTCCTTAAAGCGCTAAAGGCTGAGGATATCCCTTGTTCTGCAGGTTATGGCTCTTTGCCCGATAGCAGTTACATCCAATCGTTGGCCGTCAACAAATATTACAGGCGTATTTATGGCGAAAAGAGAATGAGCGAATGGCTTGAACAGATTAAATGTCCCAAAAACCTGCAACTGACGGGCGAAGCAGTGTGGCTCTTCCAGAATACGTTGCTCGGGAGTCGTCAGGATATGGAAAAAATCGTTGAGGCGGTTGCGAAAATTAAAAGATATGCCGGCGAATTAAACAAAATGTAGGATATTAATCTGATCATCCTTCAACATTGGCAGTTCAATAGATTTTGTCAGTAAGCAATTTATTCTAATATTGAAACATTCCATCCCATGAGATATCTGATTACTATCGTATTAAGCACTATCATCTGTTTATCTTCTTCAGAAAAGACCGCATTGGAAAACCGGGAAAAAGTTTTCACGCATGTAATCCCTTTAAACAGGAACGACTGGAGTATCGCCATAGATCCCGATAACAAAGGACTCCGTGAATCCTGGTTTAAACGGCCTCCGGACGATGAATCGAAAAAAACCGATGTTCCCTGGGTCATTCAGGATATATTTCGTGGTTATCAGGGAGTCGCCTGGTATTGGAAGGTTTTTAAGGTACCCGAAAACTGCCATATTGATGGTCGCTATATCTTCAAGTTTTCGGCTGTAGATTACCTGGCAGATGTATGGGTAAACGGTGTCTTTCTCGGACGGCATGAAGGAAGCGAAACTCCCTTTGAATTGGATGGCACCGGTGCGATTGATCACACCCGAAACAACCTGCTGGTGGTACGCGTTCTCAATCCGACATATGAACCGATCGACGGGATTGTTCTGAAAGATACACCTTCAGGAGGGAAACAGTATCCTGTTGAATGCAATTCCGCTTATAATTCCGGGGGAATAACCGGAGATGTCGAATTGTTTCTGGTTCCGTCCGTACGGTTTCATCAAATACATCTTGTCCCTGACTGGCAGACAGGGAAAATTACCATCCATGCATCGGTGATTAACGGTCAATCCGGGAAGATATCCGCTGTATTATCTTTTAAGGTTTCTGAAGAGAGAAAAGGATATCCTGTAGCCTTTCATTCCTTTACAGAGGAAATTAATCCTGGGATGAACACTATCCGAACTGAAATTCAGATAGCGAATTATAAATTATGGTGCCCTGACAATCCCGTTCTTTACCGGTTTGAAGCATCATGCGGATTGGATTCATCTGTTGATGAAAACTCATTTCGTTTTGGTTTTCGGGACTTTCGTTTTGCAAAAGGTTATTTCAGACTGAACGGAAAACGGATTTTTTTACATGGCTCAAACTTCAGCACCCATTTCCCTGCGGGGTTCAATGTTCCTTTGAATGAAGATATGCTTCGCCGGGATGTGATCAATATGAAGGCATTGGGTTACAATTTCGTTCGTATTCCTTTTGGTTGTCCGAATTCCCGTGTCCTTGACCTGTATGACGAACTGGGAATTCTGGTTCAAATGGAACATTACGGAAGCTGGCAAATGGGACAGTATGGTAAGCATGAAATTCCCGGAGCGGAAAACCGGTCCGGTTTGGTGGCAGACCGTTTTGAAAAGTCCATCAGGGAAGTGGTCCTGAGAGACCGCAATCATGCCAGTGTGGTGATGTGGGGCATGCTCAACGAAAACAAGGATGATAAGATTTTCCGGAAGGCGGTTGAACTATTGCCTTCCCTGAGGAAACTGGATCCGCTCAGGATATTTATATTAAACAGCGGACGATATGATGGAGTTTCGGAATCCGGAAGCATGAGCAACCCCGGCTCATCTGCCTGGGACATATATGACCATGATATAAAAGATTGGCATCCTTATGTGGGGATTCCTTACACTTCCGAATCGCTGGATAAATTGGCCGGCAAACAGGCGGATCCGGATCAGAAGGTTTACATTAGCGAAGCCGGCCTCTGCTTTCCCGTAGACTTACCGGCTGAACTGGGCGATTATGAACAGGCCGGTAAAGAAAATGCGGATGATGCGATGTTTTTCAGACAACAATATGAACGATTCTTATCCGACTGGAACAGGTTCAAACTTCATGAATGCTGGATCGGGCCCCGGGAATATATACGCGATTCTTACCACGCAGCCGGTTCCTTGCGCAAAACCGGGGAGTCTGCCATCCGTTCAAATCCTTCGCTGGTGGCATACATCCCCACAAATAGTGTTGCCGATCAATATGTTGGGGAAAGCGTTGCAACAAATTTCCGCAAGATTAAACCGGAACTTCTGGAATCTGTCCTGCTTTCA
>CAYNBE010000140.1:5381-10262 GCA_964395045.1 uncultured Prolixibacteraceae bacterium
CCTTCGGTGGTGTCTGAGAACCGAACCTCAAAGTATCTGGGTCGATGAAACGGTCGGGATCGATGTTTCACTTTCTGATCTCGATGTTTTGAGACCTGGGCAGTACCCGGCTACAATTCAAATATTTACACCGGAAAACAAATGCATCTGGCAAAAGAAAATCACAATACATATACCTGACAACAGGAATGGCATGGAGCGTCCTTTTGCAACGCAGGTATTCAGGGATACAATTGTTGTTCACGGGCCAGCCGGGGAATACCGGCTTTTAGCAACTTTGGAACGGGGTGGTACTGCTTTGGGAGGTGAAACCAGTTTCCATGTCAGCAACAGGGACGTTGTGGCGCATTTACCTAAAAAAGTTATGATGGCAGGGTATGATTCCCGGTTAACTGCCTGGCTGACAAAACATAGCATCACCATTTTGCCTTACAACCAGGACAAAAAAACAGAAAATGAGATAATCCTGGTGACCGAAAAAGCACCCGACAGCAGCGTGATGATTCAGCTGACAACCCGCATGGCAGAAGGGAGCTATGTTATTTTTATGGATCCTTCCACCTTGCAGAGCGGGAAAAACAGTACACGCTGGATCCCTCTTGTCAACAAGGGTGTGATAACCAGAATGGACCAGGTGGCAGGCTATTACCGTGCCGACCGCTGGACAAAAGATCATCCTGTTTTCAAAGGAATGCCTTCCGGGGGAATCATGGATTATAAATACTTCCGGAATCTCATATCGGGATTGGCTTTGTCCGGGCAATATGCTGTTGTCGCTGAAAACGGTTTTTCATACAGGAATGCCCATACACCGCTTACATATCCGGATGAAACCATTTGCGGAGCAACACGCCTCAGCATGACATATTGTTCCGGAGTTCACATTGGTGTCTGGGATTTTTTCAACGGCCATTTCATGGTCAACACCCTGAATATTACAGGGAATCTGGGAAAAGATCCTGCAGCTGACAAGCTTTTTTTAAATATGCTTGATTATGCGTCTGCAAGTATGAGAAAACCTGTAAAAAAATTGCCCGGAAATTTCCAGAAACACCTTGCTGAGATTGGTTTTGTTGAACATTAGAAATAAGCCTGACCCATCTAGTGAAAAGCGGTTTATTGGAAGTAAAGTAAATGTTAAAAGTCCGTCAACGTCAAAAGTTAACATCGGATTCGTATGAATTTTCATCCTGGAAAAAGTTTGATAACGAAAACAAAATTTGAAAGTTGGATTAGGTTTCTGAAGAATCCGTGGAAATGGGTATGGGTTTTAACGCTGTTTCCGGAAATGTCATGTATTTATGACCAGAAGGTTCCGAAGATGAAACTGATCCAATCGTTTAATTGCGCCGAAAATTATCCGGCTGATGTTTATTTTTCGTTTGGGGATGTAAAAGTGGTATCGTCCCCGACAGGAACTTACCGCGAAGCGGAAGCTGTGCCATTGTCGCGCTTTGGCTACCGTTTTCAGGTTGAAAATCCGGAAAAGCCCCATCTGGCGGTTGTCCGGTATCCCGACGATAAACGGAGGTTTATGTGTATGATGGACGGAACTTCGTATGATATGACTATCGGCGTTTTTACCGGGGTCGATCAGCCGCTTACCCATCAGATGCAGGAAATCAGGAAAATTTTTTGGCCCCGGTGGACCGATTGCAGCATTGTTTTTATGACCTGGGGAAACGGGGAACCTGCGGCTGTTGCCGATATTGAAATCTATGAACTGGACAGGCTTCCTTCCCTGAGAATGCCCGATAAAAAAAGATTCCCAACACGTGAGTTCGGGTTGCAGTTTGAAGACCCGTGCGGAACCTGCGCTAGCCTGGGCGCTTTAACCGAGCAGGAGTGGCTCGACCGCACCGTAAGCTATATGCACCATACCGGACAAAATCTGCTTGCCTATCCTATTGTATGGTATCATGGGCCTATATATCCTTCTGAAAGAGAGCCTGCCGGTAATTTCGGTTGGGTTGTTGCACGAGACCGTAAAATATACAACCGGTGGACTTCACGTCCTGAAGACTGGGTTTCTTTGATTTTAAAACGGTTCGAAAAGGAAGGTCTGGGATTTCAAGCTATTTTGACGCCCTTAAGGTTGGGCAGCCTGATGCAGGATATGAACATCGACCTCGATTCCATCAAATCAGGAAAAGACACTTATAACAACATGTTGTGGAACGATCAGGTACAGTCGTCGACCCGCGACTGGACGATGGAATACAACGTAATGAATTTTGAGAAGAAAACCAATAATACCCTGAGTGAATGGGCCTATGGCGAGCGGGGAGGGCCTTTCGGCAAGGGGCCGATGTTTAACCCGCTTCACCCGACTGTGCAGAAAGCCTTATTGGGCATGATACAGGAAATAGCGGGGCGCTATGGGAAATCCCCTGCTTTTAAAGGCATATCCATCAATATGTGGCACGCCACGATTACATGGTTTTTTTCACTGCGTTCGGGGTACGACGATTATACCATTGGCCTTTTTGAAAAGGAAACAGGCATTCATGTCCCTGTTGACCCGAAAGCGCCCGACCGTTTTTCCAAACGATATAGATTTTTGAATCAGGAATTTTCCGAAGAATGGATTCGTTGGCGATGTGAAAAAATCAGGGATTTATTTGTACGTATGCGCGACCTGATGGTAGCTGTCCGCCCTGATTTGCGCCTGACCGTCACTTTGTGGACCGAAACTACTATTCCGGGATGGCTGGGTATGCCGGGGAAACCGGAACACAACCTGTTTGCACGGAAACCGTTGGTCGAATTGTGCCGCGAGGGCGGCTTCGATCTGGCGCTGTATAACGACATTCCGGGCATTGAAATCGATTATTCGATGGTGCCGTCACGTGACCGCGACGGCTGGGGAACATCGGGGGCAGAGTTGCCCCTCGAAAAAACCTGTTCGTTTCGTGACCACGATTTTCTCGATACCCCTACTCTGGAAGCCCTTCGCAAGCAAGAAAAACCGGGAGTTTTCATTTTCGATTCATGGGTCGAAGCCTGGGGCAAATACGAATGGTTTCCCTGTGTCCCCGACGACCGGCAGGCAAAAGATTTATCTGTTATTTGGGGGAAACCGGTTGAAGGAATAAGCCGGGCGAATGCCGAATATCCGGAGGACAATTTCTGGTGGGATTCGCAACTCCGTATCACGCCACATTTTCAGGGAGGGGGCCACTATCTTGAGCATTTTGCCCATGCGCTTGCAGAGCTGGATGCCCTGCGGGTTACACGGGGAGGTTTGTTTACAGATACAGGCCATGCCGAAGAGCTTCAGCGGTTTGCCAAAGCATACCGGGTATTGCCGCAACAAAAATTTGAAACGGTGGGGGCAACCACCGATCCGGTGGCTGTCCGCACCCTGGTACACGAAGGGAAGCGATATTTTTATCTGGTGAACCGCGAATATTATCCGGTGAAGGCGCTTGTCCGGTTTAGCAACAAACCTTCAGAAATTATTGATCTGGCGGATGAACGGAAACTAAACGCGCCCCCAATATGGGAAATAACACTGGAGCCTTATCAGGTGCGTTCATTTAGGATGTCGCCCGGAACAACAATCAACAGCTTCGGCACAACAGTTCCCCGTGAAGTTATTACCGAATTGGAAAGGAAAGCCGAAAAAATGGCTTCAATGATAACAGCACTGCAAAGCCGGAATATTGAATTGCCGACAGGCGCTGAAAAGTTGTCCGGAGATATAAAAAAGGCCTTGAAGGAAGGGAGATATGCCTGGGTGCGACGGGCGCTCAACAGTTATCCGGCACGAAAAACAGAACTCATTTATTATAAAGCTTTATGAGAAAGCCATATTCTCCCCGCTACGAAGCGATTCCTCACGGGGGACACAATATGTTTTTTAAAGACGAACAGGGGCAATGGTGGTCCACCTTTTTTGGGAGCGACCCGGAAGCTCCGGTATTGGAAAGGCCCTGCATCCTGCTGGTTCGGGTATCAGATAAAGGGCGTATTGAACCAAAACATGAACTAAGATAGTTGGCATGGGAAAGCAAATTTTATTATTGATCGTAATATTTCTCATCATAAATGTGTCAGCTCAACAAATCAATCAGCTGGCAAGAGTACCTTCGTTAAAATGGAATAGCGATGATTCGCACAACACATGCATTAACTCTGATAATGCCATAGTCACACCTGTAAATAAGTATTTGAATGGATTGAATGGTCGGTTTCGACCCATGGTATGCTACTATTCGGACTCGTCCCTTGATTCAGCCTTTGTTTTTTCGCAAAGTACTTTAGCTGTTGGAGAAGTAAGCTGGAACTGCGAAACTAAAATAACCAATACGACTGAAAGCAATGGAAAAGTTCTTGACCTTGCACTTACTTTTAAGCTTGTAAAGGGTACATCACATTCATCCGGTGTCGCAGCTGCGTTTGATTTCACAGACTGGAACATTGATAATTACATTCTTGTTCCGGCCATTCTCTATGGAGGAAACAGGTTCCGTATTCTTTCCCTTCGTTATCCGCCTTACATTCATAATGAAAGCGACAGGCCCCTGAACATGCCTGTTACAACTACAAACATCCTTCACCTGAATGCTGACGGTAGTCCTGCAAAGGTCGAAATGAATACCGGGAATGTTGCTACTCCCATGCTCAGTTTTTTCAACCCAAAAGAAAAACTCGGTTTTATTATTTTAACAGAACAGGCTACTCGTTTTGGAAATAATGGACTATTGGTAGAAGAAGATGCCGGACCAAATTCTGAGCATAAGCGGATGTCTTTTGTTATTAGCGCCCCCGGGGTACGTGAACAACGTTATTCATGGAGTGGCGGACGTGCCGCAAGTGGCGCTCAGGGTGCAGAATGGAAAGCTGGCGACGAAGTAATCCTCAATTTATTAATTTAAA
>CAYNBE010000141.1:0-10039 GCA_964395045.1 uncultured Prolixibacteraceae bacterium
TCAAATCAAAGTAAATAATTTAACCTGAAAAATTCATAGAATTTTTCACACGAAGTGTTGACGATTGAAAATGATATGAAGCATCGAATAAGCTACAAAATGATTTTCAATGTCAAGGAGAACCTCCTACGAGTCTGATACGGCTGTAGGAGTCGTCAGATCTGACAAATAATTGGTTCCCAATTAGTTCGTCAACTCTTGACGATTCTGTCAGAGTATGACCGAAGCGTCATGTCCTTCGGGTGATTAATTCATGTTTATGAATTAATCAGGTTAACTTTGTTTTAACAATCATTTCACGGCAAAGACTTGGTGTTTCAAAATATATAGAAATATTCATCCGTTGTTAAATAAGGCTCAAGCAATCATTGACCGGTATGGTATTTGTAAACTATTTATAAAGAAATCCGATGAAGTTCCGATTGAATTTAATGATTTGGTGTATTTTTTCAGCTCTGGTCTCATCAGGGCAGTCAAACCGGTTTTACCATGAGAATGCCGTATTCCGAGAAGAAATCAAATCGGTGCAGATGTTCCGTGAAGGGTACGAACTTTCCAATCCTGTTCTCGAATTGAATGAAAATGCCAGGCTGGTTTTGAAATTTGACGATCTGTCGGGTGAAATAAAAAATTACTGGTATACCATCCTCCACTGCGATGCAGACTGGAATGAGAGTTTTCTCAACCAGAACGAATATCTGGAGGGTTTTCCCGAGAACCGCCTTGACGATTATGCAAAGTCGTTCAATACCACCTTCAACTTTGTGAATTATTTTCTGGCACTTCCCAATAACAGGGTCGGTTTCAAAGTTTCGGGGAATTATATCCTGCTTGTTTACGAAGACAACAACAAAGAAAAACTGGTGCTCTCGCGCCGGTTTTATGTAGTGGATCCAAAGGTCAGGATTGAAGGGAATGCACACCGGGCAACCACCGACGCATTTCAGGGAGAGAACCATGAAGTTGATTTTACCATTTTCCATGAAAACCTCCGCATCAACAATCCGAGAAGTGAGGTAAAAACGGTTATCATGCAGAACAACCGCTGGGACAATGCCATCCGGAACCTGAAACCACTTTTTATCCAGCCGGGAAGATTGGTTTACGATTATTCGCGGGAGAATGTTTTCAAGGCAGGAAATGAGTTTCGCTATTTCGACACCCGCAATTACAGGGTGAACGGCGAAGGTGTCGAATCAACGTCGTTCCACAGGCCATATTATCATGTGACCCTTTTCCCTTCGGAGGTCCGCTCCAATAAACGTTTTTTCAGGTATCGCGAAATGAACGGAAAATATGTGATCGAAAGCCAGGAAAGGGTTAGGAATTTTGATATCGAATGTGACTACCAGTTTGTTCATTTCAGCCTCCCGCTCGATGCACCCCTGATGGGAGGCACCATCAATGTGTTCGGTGCATTGTCGAACTGGAATGCGAACAAAAGCAACGAAATGACCTGGAATTTTGAGAACAGCAGATATGAACTGACCCTTCTTTTGAAGCAGGGATATTACAATTACATGTTGGTGTATGTACCCCAGGGTTCTGCTGTGGCTGACCATACCAACCTGGAGGGAAGTTTCTGGGAGACGGAGAACGAATACCAGATATTTGTCTACTTCAGGGAAATGTCGAGCAGATACGACCGGCTAGTCGGATATATGCAGGTCACTTCAAATATGTAGTGTTCAGAACAAGGAGAACGGTTTCAGACGAATTGTTCCAGCAAGGCGATCCTTTTTTCGATGGGCGGATGGGTTGCAAAGATTGTGTCGATGGAATACCTTTTCCCGGAAATGTGGGGATTTTCGATGAACATCTGGGCAATATCCCTGCTTTTCACGGCTTCGATCAGCGGATCGGCTGATATTTTTCTCAGAGCACTGGCAAGTGCATAAGGCCGCCTGGTCATTTCGGCAGAACCTGCATCGGCCATATATTCCCTCGAGCGTGAAATCCCGAACCTCAGAAGCAGCGATATTAGGTAAGCAATTCCTGAAACAACGATCGCAATGAGAAGAACCGGGGCATTGTTTTTACCGCGATTGCCAAGACTCCCGAACCGCACCCCCCTGAATGCCATGTTTGCCACAAATGAAAAAATGCCGACAAAAATGACCGATATGACCAGCAACCTGACATCCCGGTTCCGGATATGGGTCAGCTCATGGGCGATAACACCTTCAAGTTCATCATCTTCGAGCTTGTTGATGATCCCCCTTGAAAGAGATATAGCATAGGTTTTATCACTGACTCCGCTGGCAAATGCATTTAGCGAATCGTCCTCAATGAGAAAAATCTTCGGTATTTTCAGGCCATTGGCGATGCACAGGTTTTCCACCAGGTTGTATACCCTTTTGTTTTCTTTCCGGGTCAATGGCCGTGAACCGGTTGCCTGCTGTATGATGGCCGTATGCAAAAACCATGCAATCAAAAACCAGATGGCAACACCAAGTATAACCAACGGGGCTATGGAGGCAAAACGGGATTCAGCTGTTGTGTACTCCTGATGCGTGGTGAACAACAGAAAAACATACACCATCCCCAATAGCAACAGCGGGAAGGCAATCAGCATGATGACCGAGTTTGTGTTGTTTCTGGCAATCTGCGACTGAATACCGACATATTTCATTCCGGCAGGTTTTACGAGTTGATTCAACCAGAGTTTCGTATCAACTTACGCTCTTCACTCGGGCCCAAAATTCTGTAAAAGGTATCAGAAAGAAATCTTTGGTGGTTTTGAAGCTTCGCTTCTTTCCGTTCCCAGGTCGAACAAGGTTTCACGTCTGAACCCGAATGTCCCGGCCAGAATATTTGCAGGAAATGTTTCAATTCCGTTGTTGTATTCGGTGGTAGCGCCGTTGAAGAACCGGCGTGCTGCTGCCAGTTTGTTTTCAATGTCGCTTAGTTCCTCCTGCAACTGAAGGAAATTCTGGTTGGCTTTCAGGTCGGGATATGCTTCTACTTGGATTTTTAATCCCTGAAGGGCAGAAGTCAGCCGGTTTTCTGCTGCGATTTTTTCATCAATCGTATTGGCTCCCAGGGCTGCCGATCTGGCTTCGGTGATCCTCAGCAACAGCTCTTTTTCGTGGGCTGCATATCCCCTGACCACTTCCACAAGTTGTGGTACCAGGTCATGCCTTTGTTTAAGCTGAACATCGATGTCGGCAAACGCAGTTTGCCTGTTATTGCGTAGTCTGACGATCCTGTTGTAAATACCGATTCCCCACAGGGCAATCACGACGATGGCACTGATAATTACAATTCCTGCTCCCATTACATTCAGATATTGGTTTAACAGCAAATATATACTTTTATCCTGACACAGAAAGATTTTTCCCTCTGCCACTTCGCGGATATTCATCTTTTATACCCCTGTTTTACCTTTTTTGGCTACTTTAGTATCCGGAATAAAATATAGGTCAGGATGGAAAACAACCAGGAAATACAGGAGCAGGAAATTTATTCGAAACTGGCAAAGATATGTGCCCGGTCGGAACAATGCTCTCCTGATCTGGCAAGAAAAATCAGGGAACTTGGAGGAAGCGGGACATCTGAGGAAAAAATTCTGAATCAACTGAAAAAAGAAGGATTTCTCAGCGATGAAAGGTATGTCAGGGCTTACGTGCAGGAAAAATTCAGGATCAACGGATGGGGGAAAGTTAAGATGCGCTATTACTTGAGGATGAAAGGATTGAAAGAAAACCTCATTGAAATCGGATTGAATGAAATCGGGGATGAGGAGTACCACCGGATTCTCGTGAAAACCATGAAACAAAAGGCAAAATCGGTAAAATCGGCCAACCGTTACGAAAAAATGGGACAGATCATCCGCTTCACCCAAAGCAGGGGATTTGAACCTGAATTGATCCACCGCTACATGAATGAAGTTACATCCTGATTTCACAGCCAAATTCCTGCTATCTTTGTGCCCTAAAACAAAACGGAAATGGTATTAAAGGAACAGGTCACCGACCTTGTACAGCGCAGGGAAGCGCTGAGGAGGCATCTTTGACTACGATGCACGTCTTTTACAACTGCAGGAAGAAGAAATAAAAACGCAGGATCCCGGTTTCTGGGACAATCCCAAAGAAGCTGAAAAACAGATGCAGGTCATCCGCTCGATCCGGATCTGGACCGATGGATTCAAGGAAGTAGACCGGTTAACCGACGATTTTCTTGTTCTTTATGAATTTTTCGAAGCAGGGGAGGCCGATCCCGGGGAGGTTGACAAGCTCTACAACGAAACCCTGGCTGCCGTTGAGGCATTGGAAACCAAAAACATGCTGCGCAACGAAGAAGACCGTCTTGGGGCAGTACTTCGCATCAATGCGGGTGCCGGGGGCACCGAAAGCAACGACTGGGCAAACATGCTTCTGAGAATGTATACCAGGTGGGGTGAACAAAACGGTTACCAAGTGAAAATCATGGATATTCAACCAGGCGATGAAGCCGGCATCAAGAGCTGTACCGTTGAGTTTGAAGGGGAATATGCTTATGGTTATTTAAAAAGTGAAAACGGTGTCCACAGGCTGGTACGCCTTTCTCCGTTTAACGCCCAAAATAAACGACAGACCTCATTCTCATCGGTATATGTGGCTCCCCTTGTCGATGACACCATTGAGATAGAAATCAATCCTGCCGATATTACATGGGATACTTTCCGGAGCAGCGGTGCAGGAGGGCAGAATGTCAACAAAGTGGAGACAGGGGTCAGGCTGCGTCATGCCCCGACCGGCATCATCATCGAAAATACGGAAAGCCGTTCGCAGCTTGGCAACAAGGAAAATGCCCTTCGCCTGCTGAAGTCACAGCTCTATGAACTGGAACTCAGGAAGAGACGGGAAAAGATTCAGGAGATTGAATCGAACAAGAAAAAAATTGAGTGGGGTTCCCAGATCCGTTCCTATGTCCTTCAGCCGTATAAATTGGTTAAGGACCTGCGGACCGGCTATGAAACCGGGAATGCCCAGGCTGTGCTTGACGGCCGGATCGACGGATTTATCAAAGCATACCTGATGGAGTTCGGGGGGGAATAGGCAAAGGCAGACCGAAGGTCCTGACCGGCGAAGAAGTGTCAGGAAAGAAGAAAGAAACTGTTATCATAGTTGTCATGGTTATCGTGGTTATTGTGATTGTCTTGGTTTTCAAGATGGTTGTGTTTCAATATTGTTTATAGTGTTTCAATGATCAGAACATTTGTACAATATATTTCTGTAATAACGATTCTTATCCCGCATGAGAGCTTTCATTCGACAGGTAAAGCCGGAAGATGCAACAGCCATTCTTGCTATTTACGCTCCTTATATTTCCGGAACTCCTGTAACTTTTGAAGAAACCATACCATCTGCGGATGAAATGGCTGCCAGGATTGAATCCATCCGGCACAACCTTCCTTTTCTTGTTTGTGAAGCAGATGGGAAGATTGCAGGATATGCCTATGCCACAAACTACCGGAACCGCTCCGCATAAAGATGGACCTGTGAACTTTCGGTTTATGTTCATCCGGAATACCGCAGGAAAAAGGTCGGAACGCTCCTGTATAACTGCGCAACACGGATTCTCAGATACCAGGGGATCAGGATGGCCCTGGCCGCAATTACCATTCCAAATTCTGAAAGTACAAGGTTTCATGAAAGGTTTGGATTTATGAAAACAGCAGAGTTCCATCAGGTGGGATTTAAGCAGGGGAGCTGGCACACGGTTGGCTGGTGGGAACTCGATCTCAACCCGGGAATGAAAGAACCTCCCGTAGACGTCATTCCCTATTACGAAATTCCATTGCATGTTGTCAGGTCGATCTTCCGGGAAGTGAACGGGGAACTTATGCCAACCGTTATTCCAGACGACACCGGAATATAATCCATGTCCGGCTGATGGTAGAAGAACGGGGATCGTCCGGTTTTACCGGCAACCAGGGTGGATGATGGGAACCGAATCCTGCTTTCGGTGAGCAGTTCATGAATAATATCGCTTTGGTTTTGATATTTAATTAGCTTTTCTGATATTAGGGGTATCTTTTATGCCAAAGGATTCCGGAAAAGGATACAAAACACATGATGAATACGGAAGAACTATTTATCAACAGGGAAATCAGCTGGCTGTCGTTCAATGAGAGGGTTTTACAGGAAGCTGCCGACCAGAATACTCCCCTTCTTGAACGGATACGTTTTATCGGGATTTTTTCAAACAACCTGGATGAATTTTTTCGTGTACGGGTGGCCACTGTCAGCAGGATGGTGGAATTCGGAAAAGATGAGGAAGGATTGTTGGGGCCATACAGTCCTAAAGATTTGCATGATAAGATTATCGAAATTGTTCTCCACCAGCAGGCTCAGGTACAGGAGATTTTTACCGGGATTTTGAAAGAACTGGCCCGGGAAAATATTTTTATTGTCAATGAAAAGCAACTGACACATAAACAGGGTGTTTTTGTCAGAAGATACTTCCAGCGGAGGGTTTTGCCCAATCTGGTACCTGTTATGCTTTCCAGGAAAACGGAATTTCCTTATTTACGTGACCGGTCGGTTTATCTGGTTGTGAAACTCTACACAAGCCAGGGATCTGACGATTACGCCTATTCCCTGATCAGGATACCCAGCCGTTCGGTGCCCAGGTTTCTGGTTCTTCCTTCTTCGGGGTCTAAGAAATTTGTGATGCTCCTCGATGATGTGATCCGGTTCTGCTTCGATGACCTGTTTTATTATTTTCACTATAAGAAGTATGAAGCCTACACCCTGAAAATTACCCGGGACGCAGAAATTGACCTCGATGATGATATTTCGAAATCGTTCATCGAAAAAATGGAATCGGGGCTCAGAAAAAGAAAAACCGGCAAACCGGTCAGGCTGATATACGACCGGGAGATGCCCCCTGATTTGCTGAAGTTCATCCTGAAAAAAATGAAAATAGGGGAGGAGGATGCCAGTCCGGGAGGGAGATACCACAACCATAAAGATTTCATGGATTTTCCGGAGATCGGGAAGGCCCATCATTATTATCCAAAACTTCCACCATTCAGGCACAAGGATTTGCCACAGCATACCGGTATTCTGAAGGTGTTGAGAAGGAAAGACGTAATGCTTCACTACCCTTATCAGATGTTCACCCATCTCATTGACTTATTGCGGGAGGCAGCTATTGATCCGGATGTGGAGGAAATAGGGATCACCCTTTATCGTGTAGCTTCCGATTCAAAAGTGGTGAATGCATTGCTCAATGCGGTCAGGAACGGTAAAGCCGTAACTGTGGTGATTGAACTCCAGGCCCGTTTTGATGAAGAGGCCAATATTTACTGGTCAAACCAGTTGCAGGACGAAGGAGCCAATGTGATCAACGGCATCCCGGGATTAAAAATTCACTGCAAGTTGTTGTGGATCAAAAGGCAGGAAGAAAACCGCGTCCGGAATTATGCCTATATTGGTACCGGAAACTTCAATGAAAGTACAGCAAGGATTTACGCCGATGAAGGGCTTCTTACCGCTGATCCAGGACTAGCCGATGAGGTAGCTTCCGTTTTTGAGTTTTTCAAGCACAACTATAAGCATTTTGAATATAAAAACATCATTGTCAGTCCCTTCAAAATGCGGAAGTTCTTTTCAAAGATGATCGCAAGGGAGATTAAACTGGCAAAAAAAGGAAAGCCTGCCTGGATGATTTTGAAAATGAACAGCCTGATCGATCCTGCCATGATGATGAAGATTTATGAAGCTTCACAGGCAGGTGTCGATGTGAAGTTGATCATCCGGGGAATTTTCGGTTTGAAAACCGGGATTCCCGGACTGAGCGATCATCTCGAAGGAATCAGCATTGTCGACAAATACCTCGAACATTCCAGAATATTTGTGTTCGGGAACGACGGCGAAGAACGCTATTTCATCAGTTCTGCCGACTGGATGCCGCGTAACCTTGACCGGAGGATCGAAGTGGCTGCCCCTGTGTATGACCGGGAAATACAAAAGGAGATATGGGAAATGCTCCAGATACAGTTGCGCGACAACACCAAAGCAAGATTGCTGGATCCCTTGCTGCAAAATCAGTACGACCGGAGCGATCCTCTTCATAAATTCCGTGCACAGGAGGATTTTTACAATTATATTAAAAACCAGCACCATATTGTCATGAAAATTTACCACAACCCCAGGTGTGCCCAAAGCCGCGCAGGTTTGAAATATATTGAAAAGAAAGGATTTGATCTGGAGGTAATTAAATATCTGACCGAAGGGATCACGAAAGAAGAGCTTATCCAAATTGTTGAGAAAACCGGATTAAAACCGGCAGAACTTGTACGAAAACAGGAGCCCCTATACAAATCGGAATTTAAAGGGAAAAACATAACTGATGAGGAATGGATAGAAATTTTGGTGCGCTATCCGCAATTACTGCAGCGGCCGATTATCGTCAACGGTGAAAAAGCTGTTGTTGCCAATCCGCCCGAAGAGGTGGAGAAGATTCTCTAAATTCGGAATTGTCAGAGCCTATGAAAAATTTTGTGTAAACTGGTAACTGCCGGGTTTAAAGAACGCCACATCTTTCTCCAAAAATAATAACTAATTGATTAATAACGGAACCCCATTCTTTAATTGTCATTGTCCATTTTTTCTCAACATTGGCAACTGCCAGATAGACAGCCTTTAAGGCTGACTGATCATCAGGAAAGACTGTTTTCGTTTTGGTATATTTCCGGATGGTACTGTTCAGACTTTCAATAACATTGGTCGTATAAATGATCCTACGGATCTCAATCGGATAATCAAAATATGCCGTCAGCTCATCCCAATTATCCTTCCAGGATTTTACTGCATAAGCATATTTGGTATTCCATTTCGCTGCAAATTCTTCAAGAGCCTGGTAAGCCATTTCTCTGTTAATGGCATCATAAACAAGCTTTAAATCAGCAAGAAAACGTTTCCGGTCTTTCCATACCACATATTTGACGCTATTCCGGATTTGATGTACCACACAAAGCTGAGTAATGGTATTGGGGAATGCAGATCTGATAGCCTGCCGGATACCCGAAAGATTGTCTGTGCAGGCAATTAGGATATCCCTGACTCCCCTGGCCTTGATATCGGTAAGAACGGAAAGCCAGAATGAAGCACTTTCAGTCTCATTGATCCACATGCCCAGAACTTGCTTTTTGCCATCTTGTTTAAGCCCTATCATCAAATAGATCGTTTTGCCCTGGACCTTGCCGTTCTGACGTACTTTGAGCACAATACCATCCATCCAGACGACAAAATAAACCGGTTCAAGAGGGCGCTGCTGCCATTCCTTAATGTCTTCCAGAACCGAACTGGTGATGTTGGAGATAGACCCCTCGCTTACCTCGATCCCATAAATATCCTTGATGGTAGCTTCGATATCCCGGGTTGTCATACCCCTGGAATACATGGTTATAATCGCATTCTCAATCTTGGCAGACATGCGCTGGTATTTGGGAACAGCTATCGGTTCAAAGGTGCCATTACGGTCACGGGGAACATCAAGGGGTATGTCACCAATGTTTGTTTTAAGGGTTTTGCCGCTATAACCGTTGCGGCTGTTCCCGGTGTTTCTCCCCTCAGGAGAGTGCTTCGGGTAGCCAAGATGATCGTCGATTTCAGTTTTAAGGAGAGCTTCCACGCCTTGCTTATAAAGCTCCTGAATAAAAGATTCAAACTCAGCCTGGGTCCTTATCTTTTTTAAGGCTTCTTCAGGAATCTTAAATTTCTCATTATCATTCATATAACTGCAAATTAGGTCAAAATTACACTTTTAATGTTTTCTGTTGATGCGCCGGATCCGGCGCATCAACATCCCAATTGCAGCTACCAGTTCATTTACACAAAATATTAAACACTACCTTTTTCGGGGCTAAACTGTGCCTTAATTCCTAAAATGTTATGCGCATACTCTATTGTCATTTTGCTTTCCACCACGCATTTTTTTTCTTTGAGTATTTGTAACCTGGAAGTTCAACCGAACTCCAAAATAGTTTTGCTGATTCCCACTGTCTACCTGGTGTTTTATTTCCAAATAAGTCGGTTGTCGTCTCAGT
>CAYNBE010000142.1:0-9832 GCA_964395045.1 uncultured Prolixibacteraceae bacterium
AGGCTAATAGAGATGCAGCTTTCGGAAGCTGCTTAACAAACATGGGAAACATCAAATATGTTAGAAAAACTGAACAGATGGACAAGAATGAATTGAAAGTCATTACCAAAGATATCGCTCGTTATCCAAAATCCGAAATCCGATGAACGACTGGAATCTTGCATGGAGGAATCTGTGGCGAAACCGGCGCCGGACGCTGATCACCGCCGCATCGATTTTTTTTGCCATCTTTTTCGCGCTGGTTATGCGATCGTTTCAACTGGGCTCGTACCGGCAAATTTTTATGAATGTGGTCGAATCGTACACAGGATATCTTCAGTTGCAGCATCGCGACTATTACGATGAGCCAATTCCCGACAACAGCTTTGCACTTACCCCAGCCGTGAGAGAGCAACTCGTTTCTGATGGCAATGTGGAAGCACTCGTCCCCAGATTTGAGGCTTTTGCCCTGGCAGCCATGCCTACCGTCAGGCAGGTATCCGGCAGCATAACACAAGGAGTAGTGGTAATGGGTATTGATCCGGAGGGCGAAGACCGGATATCCGGTGTCCGCGACAGGCTTGTCCGGTTCAGGTTTACACCGGAGGCGGTATCAGCCATGAAGGAAGAACCCCTGCCCACCCGCACAAAAAACCTCCTCGACATCTTCAGTGGGGAATCCTGGTCGGGATTGAACCGGCTGATTGCCGACCTGGGCATCAACACAAGCGATTCCGCGGCAGTGATGAGCACAATCCGTCGCCATGCTTCCTTCCCGAATGGGTATCTCGATGCTGCCAATCCGCAGGGGGTTCTCATTGGGAATGGTTTGTCGCAGTACCTGAAAGCAAGTCTCGGCGACACCCTGGTGCTGGTAGGGCAGGGATACCACGGCACCTCCGCAGCCGGCAAATATGTTGTGGCCGGTGTAGTTAAACTCCCTGCCCCTGATATTGACAACCGGATCGTATATATGCCCATTGAGGCTGCAAGGGAGCTTTTCGCCGCTCCCGGCATGGCCACATCAGCAGTTCTGATGATCCGAAACAAGGACGATCGTGCCATGCTGGCCACAGCGGAACGACTGAACGAAAAACTGGAAGAGCCCCTGGTGGTACATACCTGGCATAAACTGAACGCACTGCTCATCAACCAGATGGAAGCCGACAACCGCAGCGGTGCCATCATGATCGGGATTCTATACCTCGTGATCGCTTTCGGGGTTTTTGGAACCGTACTGATGATGCTTGCCGAACGGCGCAGGGAATTCGGGATGCTTACGGCCGTCGGGATGCAAAAAGCACACCTGGCCAGAGTCTTTGCACTTGAAATGGTCATGACAGGTTTCATCGGCATCCTCGCGGGTGTCCTGGCCTCCCTGCCTGTGGTTTTCTACCTTCATTTTCACCCATACCGTTTCACCGGCAACATGGCCCGGATGTATGAGGATTACGGATTTGATCCAGTCATGCCGACCATGCTCCCCGATACCTACTACCTCTGGCAAATAGTGGTGGTTCTGCTCATCATACTCTTTGCCCTATCATACAGCATCCGTAAAATTCTTAACATCAAAGTTATAACCGCCCTGAAGGCCTAAACTGAACCGGTATGATTGCATCCATAGCCTGGAAAAATGTCTGGCGAAACCGCACCAGGAGCATGACTGTAATTTCAGCCGTTGCCGTGGGCGTCTTTGCCGGTGTTTTTGCTATTGCAGCCATGAACAGCTCTGTGGTCCAACGCATTGAAGAGGCAGTGAATATAGAACTCTCACATGTGCAAATTAACAACAGAGATTTCAGGAGCAACAGCAGCCTGAACAACCTGCTCCCCAGAAGTGACTCATTGGCGGACCTTTTACAAACTTTCCCCGGTGTGAAAGAGGTCACAGGTCGAATCCTGGTCAATGGCATCGCTTCTACGGCCAACAAGAGTACAGGAGTGGTGATCAATGGGATTGACGTGGAAAAGGAGAAAAAGATGTTTTCGCTTCATGAAAAGGTGATCCCGGGAACCGGGAGTTACTTTGAAACGGAAACCCGTCTGAATTCCGTCCTCATCGGAGAAAAGCTGGCCAAGGAACTTCGCATTATCCGGTACATGATCTCTCCGGAAAAGTTGAAAGCATACGGGAAGGTAGAGTTTCCAGAATCCCTGATCAGTAAATTGACCCCGCTTTTTGGAAGGAGGTTTGTTACTGAAAAAAAACTTTCGGAGGCTCTCGACAGCCTGCTGAGCCCGAAAGAAATCAGGAAATTCGGATATCCGCTCAGGGAGGCTGCCTGGTCATTCAGGGAAGGATCCCGGATCATCTTTTCTTTCCTCGATGTTAACGATATTCAGACCAGTGCGGCATTTCGCATTTGCGGGGTTTTCCGCACAAACAACGATATGTTTGAAGCTTTATCGGTATTTGTACCCGATGGGGAGTTGCGGCAGCTTACAGGCCTGAAAGAGGGTACTTACCACCGGCTGATCTGCCGGATGGAAGAGGATAACCTGGCCGACTCCACGGTGCCTGATATCCGGAAAGCCTTCAGCGACCTGGAAGTGCTCAGCTGGAAAGAAATCCAGCCTGACCTGGCTATGCTTTCCGACATGATGCAACAGATTTATGGAGTTTTTATGGCGATTATCCTTGCAGCGCTGGCTTTCGGGATTGTCAACACCATGCTGATGGCTGTTCTTGAACGCACCAAAGAACTGGGCATGCTGGCTGCCATTGGTATGAACCGGAGAAAGACCTTTCTGATGATCATGTTTGAGTCAGTATTCCTCTCTGTCACAGGTGGGGCAGCCGGGATGGTTGTATCGGGAATTGTCATTGCCGCAACCGCAAAAAACGGCATCAACCTGGTAACCTATGCCGAAGGGATGGAAGCTATGGGCTTTTCTGCCCACCTCTACCCTGCCATCGATACTCCCTTCTTTCTCATGACCAGCCTGCTGATCGTTCTAACAGGGGTGCTTTCATCCATTTACCCGGCCAGGAAAGCCCTCAGGTTGAACCCGTTGGAGGCAATCAGAACCGACTGATGAAGGAGGGCGGATATGAGATTGCGGATTTACATTGTAAAAATCGAACATATGGACAAGAATGAGTTGAAAAACAGAACCACAAAGTTCGCTCTCAACATTACACGATTGGTCAGCCAACTGCCAGAAACCAACGATGACCATACCATCGGGAATCAGATCATCTGGTCCGGAACCTCAGTTGCTGCAAATTACCGTTCAGCCTGCAGGGAAAGAAGTAACGCAGATTTTGCTGCAAGAATAAACCTGATAGAGGAAGAAAGTGATAAAACAAAATTTTGGTTAGAACTTATTATCCATGATGCCAACCTGCTTTAAAAAGGAGCGACTACAGGTATTGCTTAAGAGTCGGATGAGCTGACTGCTATTTTTACGGCAGCAGGTAAAACTGCCCGCAAAAACAATTCCAGGACTAAGAGCTGATCACAAATCCGAAATCCGAAATCTGAAATCCGAAATCCGAAATCATTCAGGTAGACTATAAAAACATGTAAATTTGAGATAATGAAAGTGATTGAAATAAAAGATGTACACAAGATTTACGATGGATCGGAATTGGAAGTTCACGCAATAGACGGAGTGAACCTCACTTTTGAGGAAGGGGAATTTGCAGCCATTGTAGGGCCTTCCGGTTCGGGAAAAACCACCCTTCTGAACCTGATCGGAGGGCTGGACCATCCCTCTTCGGGTGAGCTCATTGTTGGCGGCACTGACCTTTCCACCCTGAAACCATCGGCGCTGATCGATTTCCGTTTAAAAAACATTGGCTTCGTTTTTCAGTCGTATAACCTCATCCCGGTGCTGACGGCAAAAGAAAACATCGAATTTATCATGGTGCTGCAGAAGAGGGCAAGGCAGGAGCGTGACGCCCGGACGATGGAACTACTGAAGGCCATCGGACTTGCCGACCGCATCAACAGCCGCCCGGCGAAGCTTTCGGGAGGGCAGCAGCAGCGGGTGGCAGTAGCACGTGCACTGGCTTCCAGGCCTAAATTCGTACTCGCCGATGAACCCACTGCCAACCTCGATTCCAAATCAGCAACTTCACTGCTGGAGATCATGGAAAAATTGAACCGGGAGGAAAGAATCACCTTCATCTTCTCAACCCACGATCCCCGGGTGGTGAAAATGGCGAGACGGGTCATCACCCTTGAAGATGGACGGGTGGTCTCCGATGAAAACAGGGAACCGGAATATGTGGAATCATGATCATCAAACTATCCATACCGATTGTTTTGCTGTTGCTTCTGAATATTCCCGTGACCGCACAGGAAGAAAAGAAATTTTTTACTATTGGCGGGTATCTCTCTTCCCTGCAAAGTGCGATCTTTGATTCACCTGAAGATGACTTCATCAACGACAACCTTCTTCACAACCGGCTCAATTTCAGCGCTTCTTTCGGTGACCATCTGCGGTTGACTGCCGGGATCAGGAACCGGCTTTTCACAGGCGACATGGTGAAAACTGGAGAATACTACACTTCGATCGTCAGTCGCGATCCTGGATGGATGGATTTGTCGTGGAATCTGCTCGAGGAAAGGTCTTTCTTCCTGAATAGCACATTTGACAGGTTGTCGCTCGATTTCAGGTCAGGAAAAACGGAAATCCTCGTCGGGCGTCAGAGAATCAACTGGGGACAAGCAATGATATGGAATCCGAACGACATTTTCAATGTATATTCCTTCTTCGATGTCGATTACCCTGAGAGACCGGGATGCGATGCCATCCGTTTCCAAATATTCCCTTCCTTCTCATCGGTTGCGGAAGCAGTTGTCAGCCTGAACCGGGCAAACGAGCTGACCGTGGCAGGGCTCTGGCGTTTCAACCAAAGCGGATATGATGTTCAGTTTCTGGGAGGTTATGCCGGGAGCCGGGATATGGTAGCTGGAACCGGCTGGTCGGGAAACATCGGTACCGTCTCATTTCGCGGGGAAGCCACCCTGTTTGTGCCGGTGGAAAAGAAAGCCGGTGAAGAAAATCTGATGCTGGTAACCGCCGGATTGGACAAGGCTTTGGAGGACAACTCCATGGTGATGGTTCAGTTGATGTACTGCACCAATCCACCCCCTTTACAGGAATTTTCTTCCCTGTACGCCGGCATCCTGTCGGCCCGTAACCTCGCTTTTTCGGAATTCACTGCCTTCGGACAACTCACCTGGGCAGCCACACCGCTGGCAAATGTGACTCTCTCAGCCATGTGGTTCCCCGATCTGAAAGGGTATTATGCCGGCCCATCACTCGATTTTTCACTGGCCGAAAATGTAGACTTTTCGGCTATCTGGCAACACTTCAGCGGCACCATCGGGAGCAATTCCACCAATCTCAATTTGGGCTTCCTGCGATTTAAATACAACTTTTAGTCCATACAGAGCATCCACACCAAAAATCCATTCTTTTAACACGTCACATGAATGCATAAAACCTGCCTGAATTTTGATTCCTGACTATTTCAGAACCACTGTCAGGGATGCACATCGTAACCGGCGTCGGTGCACCACTTGTCAACTCCCGGGCCCCATTCACCGAACTTTTCTCCATGGGAATTCCCGTTATAGGAATTGCTGTTTTCCGTAAAGCAGGGAACATACCGGGTAACTGTTTTATCCTTTCCACTCACGGTGACCACTTCAGAGCTTTTCCAACCGGATGCAAAACCGTAAATACCTCCACCCTTTTGTTTGGCATAATTGCCCGTTATGACATTGCTTTCCACAACGGGGTTTTTCTGACCGGCAGTATTGATGTATAAACCACCACCATTTTCCGATGCCTGGTTCTGTGAAAAGATATTTTCACGGATCACAGCTATACAATTCGACTGGCATCCTAAGCCCCCGCCAAGTGTTGCCTTGTTGCCGGAAACCGTATTCTTCTTAATCATCAATTCGCCTGTCGAATGGATATAAATTCCTCCTCCAATCCAGGAAACATTTCCTGTGACACTATTCCCTGACACCTCGCCGGAAGTGCTGACAAGATTGATCCCGCCTTCTTCAGTGTTGTCCGAAACCGAATTTCCGGAAATTGTGCACTTTGACACTCTGACTTCCATTCCTTTCTTATTTCCCGAAACAACGTTGTTCAGAATCTGAACCTCGCATTGACCGGTTGAATAATGTTGAAAATAGATACCGGTCCCGTTCTTTTCAATGGTATTGTTCCGTAAAGTGTGAATACCTGAATCGGTGGTCGATATAACACCCGCATAACTATTGTTACGGATCATACAATTGGAAATTGTCACCGGCTCCTGCGCAAGGAAGATTCTGATCCCGTCGGAAGTGTTGTTCTGAAGGGTGTCCCCGTCAAAACTTACAATTGATTTTCCGAGAACTTCAACCCCGTACTCATTGTTCAGGATGGTGTTCCACGAAAAGTTTACAACTGTTTCCCCATCAACCCTGACACCCCGGTTGTGTCCCGAAATAATGTTGTTTTCTACCAGAGCGGGTTCTGCAGTCTTCTTCATGGCATACTTATCAAAATCGATCCCATAGTATGTATTGTCATCAAGAATGTTCCCGCGAATGATCGGTGCAATCTTTCCATACACAATGATTCCTGCCGATCTGCATCCTTCTACCCTGTTGTTTTGGATGACCGGTTTAACAGTTACATTTCCTGTATTGTATTCCATCAGGTAAAAGCCATTATAAAAGTTTCTGACCGTAAACCCTTCAAAAGCAATGTTGCTGTTTACAACATAAAGGCCGGTACCGTTTCCAGAGCCTTCAATGAGGGTAACCTCAGGGCCTTTGGCGCTTCGCAGGGTGATGTTCTTTTGCACAATGGTTACATTTTCCTTGTATATTCCCGGATAAACAGTCAGGATGTCACCGTTTGAGGATCCATCCACTGCTTCCTTGATGGTTGTATGCCACGATTTTTTTGTTTCATTAAGCACCTTCTGAGATATTGAACGATCAATATCGATCCATTTAAAATCAACCCAGTCCCAAACCTCCTTATTATCGCCATTATAGGTTCTGTGATAAACAGTATAACCAATGATATTCAGCCCTGGTTTTAATCCCAATTTCCCGCTGTAGCGCAATTGCTCGGTTTGTTGATTTTTTGAAAGCAACGGATAACCTTCTTCGTCGAAAAGGGAAAAAGCGTAATCGCCCAGAGAGTTATCCTGAATACTTAAAATAATTGTATCCTGTTCGGTTTTAAATTCTTCAGTCAATTCCCAGCCCAATGTCTTTCCTGAAGCATCCTCCACCCAAAGTTTAACCTCAGGGAATACTCCACTTCCGATGGTACCCTCTCCCAGCTCTTCCCACCTTTGAGCAACCAGGTTCCAGTTTACCACTGCTGTTTTTCCATAGTAAGCAATGTATTCGAAGTTTTTTGGGTTTGTATTTGCATCCAGGGAGGCATAATAGGGTTCAAACTCCTGATCGGCATAAGTGATTTGCCGTGTTCTGTTACCCGGATGGTTGGGATCGGATATCCACAATTTCCCGTCCTGCATCCAGACATCGTTGGCTATCAGCACATGGCCACCGCCTGTACTTGACATAATACCAATGAATTGAGGCTCTTTGGTCTGAAGAATGGAATAGGCAAAGGCATACCAGCTGAGCGAATCCTTTGTTTTATCCTTGGCCAGCAGGTCCACAGCATCTTCATAGGCTTTTGCATGATGGGCGTAATCATAATGAACCATCGAAGCAACTTTGATGCCGGGAGTATTATCCTGCCACAACTGGTTTACATTGGCAATGGTCGATTTATCATATTTATGAAACAACTGGCTGTTGCCGTTCATCCTTTCCTCAGTGTAATACCACATGGCAGAGAGGCACATTCCCGAGCAAATTCCATCGGGAGACACATAGGAACCTTTGTTGGTAAATTCCCAGTCGTCATAACCCGGTTCAAAATCGGAAACAATATCGGTTTGCTCCTTCAGGGTTTTAAGGGCTATGGAAGAAATCACGAAGTAACCGGAGTCTGTAACCGCCTGGTTCATCGTGATTTTCTTCATTCTCGATCTTTTTTGTTTATCCTGAACTGAAGAACCGGCAAAGTGTCTTGTGGCAACTGTCACTGAATTTGCGGTTATTGAAACCAGCGGCATGCCTTCCAGTTCCCCGGTAGCTTTGTTGTAAAGAAAACCCATGGCAAAATGGCCTGCGGGAATCTGAACAGGCACTTCCACGGTTATCAGTTCATCGGCGTATCCACCCGTATATGCAATTCCGATCAGCGGAGAAACGGGGTTGAAAAATTTGCCGAATTGATGCTGTTTTATTTCAGAATAAGTTACTTTAAAGATCTGATCCGAAACGAAAGCATTTCCGGGAATGGTGATTTTAAGCCCGTCGACAGGTGATCCCTGTGTGGGAACCACCATCGTTCCTCCCGATGCAGGGATTGAAGCAGATAATGCTTCGTGTTGCCTTCCGGTCACAATATTCAGCATCTGTGTAGTGTCTTTTTCGTCGAGGATACATCTGACACACATGCCGTTGTTCTTCAAACCTGCAAAAAACTTCAGACTGTCAGTGTTGTGCCGCAACCCGAACGCATTAATCAGAATAGTATCAACTGAAGAAGGGGACCACCAGTTTCCCAGACTCCCCCTGCCACTGAAACTTCCGTCAATAAATCTGATTCCACCGGGTTTTGCTGTAAAACCGGTTGCGTTGGATGCTCCCAAATTCGGCATCGACCAATGGCTGTTGCCGGTTTCCTTCAGTTTGCCACCGGCAGTTTTTTCACCACCAAGCCACCCGGATAGAGCCGCAATTTCCTTATAATCCAGGACCCGCCATCCCGTAGGACAAATCCCTCTTATATCAGTGATGGCATACCAGTTGTAAAGTTGCCCGATATCTTTCACGTTCTCCTGGCTGTTTTCGTAATGGCAATAAGCTCCCGATACGGTTGAACCCCACGAATTATTTCCTGTGATCAGTGTAATCGGGTCGTTGTTTTGGTACTTGGTAGTCTTCAGGTCTTCAGCCATCCAGATGTTTGGCCCGATCCTGACAATGGGGTAATGGTTCCCGTCGGCATCGGTACATGCCCGGAATGGAAATGCGATCGTCTTGCTTTGGCCGGGAATATCCATCACAACAGTTTTGAATATGCCCGACGAGCCGGTGAACTTCAGCAACTCGCCATCGCTGTATTCCATCACAGATTCAGCAGTTCCGCTTTTTAAAACAATTTGTTCCTTTATCATTGCCTGATGACCGGTGTGTGAAATATTTATCCTGTGTCCCGGTGAACCCAGACTGATTATTTTCCCCATTGAGGAATATTCAGGGGCAGAAATTCTGACAGCATACAGCCCCTTCTTCAATCCGTCTATTGTAAACCGGTTGGTTCCCTCACGGATCAGGAAAGTGGTATTTGCAACCAGTTTTCCTGACATATCGTAAACAGCAATGTGGGTTTTACCGCCAATACGGGCCGAAAACTCGGCAGTGCATGTTTCAACCGTGGGATTTGGATAGAGAAGAAGGTCTCCGTCAAGTGAAACAGCAGGCAGGTTGGTCAAAGATTTTTTAAGATGCAGGATTTCTGATCCTTTGAGCGTTATGGATGTTCCCCGGGCAAGGTTTTCGACCATAACCTCATCTACAGCCACACTTTCACCGGTGCCGGCAAAAACAATATGATAGTCCTGCGAATAGAGATTCAAAAATGCAAGGGAAAATAACAACACACAAGCAATACTCTTCATATTAATCATTGCAATACTTCGTTAAAAACAATGTTAAATAATTGACAATCAATGTTAAAAACGTCATAAATATTTAATTAAAACCCTGATAATCAGCAACATAATAGGGTTATC
>CAYNBE010000143.1:0-9738 GCA_964395045.1 uncultured Prolixibacteraceae bacterium
GATGGATTTCTTTTTGCCTGATCGTCATACATCCGGTAAGTTTCAAAAATGCCGAATTCCGGGGCAGGTATTCCAATCGGAGGGGTCCAGGTTTCAAATACTGCAGTTACTGTTTTATTTCCGGTCATGATTATGTCGGCAATAAGCCTGTTCCCTGAAGCATCTCCTTCCCAATGCGAAAATTTATACCCGACAGCCGGACGTGTGAGTAACCTGACAGTGTCACCTTCGCTGTACGATTCCAGATCAGGTTCTTTCATTACGTATCCATTCACAGATTTGATGGAAAGTGTGCACCCTGAAGATATGCTTTGTAATGGCCTCGAATGGATATTTAATTCGACGCCAGCTGACTTTCCTATTATGCAAAAGCCAAGGAGTAATATTAAGATTGCTTTTCCCATGGTTTTTCTGTTTTTCATATATGACTTTCTATTCCGAAATGAAATAAGCTGCTGTCATGGCAACCCCGATCCCTCCGATAATCACGGGATGGGGCACAACGGTATACATGACCAAGGAAATGACAACAGTAATAACGGGAGCGATGGCATTGGTCAACGGCGCTACAATAATCACTTTCCCAAACCGCATGGCATACACAAGCATCAATGCCCCGATAGAATTCAAAACCTGGATTATCGCGGTAAGATATGGACCATTAAATCCCCTGTTTATTTCCCGGGACATATCCGTCATATGGAATGCAACCGGGATCAACAGCAAGCCGGATACCATCATATAAAAAAAGATACTTTCAGCTTTCATTCGTATGAATTTTCAATGTCAATCTCTACAATTTTCGTAAGAACTTTTACTTTTCAATCTACATCTCAACGAAATGGAATAGCCATATATTCATTTCCGTTTTGTATGGGCTTAAGTTCTTATGGCTATTTCATCATATTGTTGGCAATTTTCATCAAAAATGCCTGGATACCCCAAGCCAGGAAAACAAGGCAGGAAAGAACAAACCACCAAAAACCATCTGCCTTCCCATTGTCAGGCACTTGATACGACATCAGAACGATCGCAGTCAATGCAAGGATGATTCCGGCATATTGCTTTCGTGTTGTCGTTTCTTGAAGGAATAATAGTGATAGAACAACAGAAAAAACCGGCGAAAGGGAGATTACGGGAAAAACAAGGTAGGCCGGGCCTTGACCAGGGCATGGAAAAGGATGAGATGGCCCCCGGCACCGGTCAATCCGATAAGTAATCCACAAAAAATTGATTTTTTATCATATTCCAGTTTGCATTTTACTATACTTAAACCAACCAATGCGCAGGGAACCATTGTCAATGCCCAGACGATAAAGCCCAAGGTTTCCGAGAAACCGGCTTTCTCCTGGATTTCAACCAAAGCGCCCCAAGCCCACCAAAAAAAGGTAGTGACCAAGGCAAATACCAACCACGGTTTTTTATTCATTCCGGTATAGAAATTTGATGGCTTTTTTTAAACAGGAACTACAACTCAACCCCGAATTGCTCTTTTGCTACTTTTTTAAACCTTTCAAAATCCATGAAGGCAGCGGTCCCTCCCGGAGCAGTGGTTGATACAGCCCCGGCAAGGTTCCCGAGCCATTGGCAATCAGCAATATCACATCCTTTTATGAACCTGAAGACAAACCCTGCATTAAAACTGTCGCCTGCACCAATGGCATCGACTACTTTTGTATTCAGGAATGCCGGAAGGTCGGTTGTTTTGTCACGGAAACGGACCAGTGAACCCCTATTCCCCCTTTTAACAGCAAGGATGCCAGAGTATTTTGACAACGACCGGATAGCCTCCTCAAGATTGCTGGTTCCTGTCAGGCACATCAATTCAATTTCATTTGGGAGGAATACATCCACATTAGGAAGTATCTCAGCAATATCCAAGTCCCACTTCTCCGCCGGATCCCATTGCATATCGAACGAAGTGGTTAATCCCAGTTTTTTTGCCCTTCTGAACAATTCTCCCAAGCCCCCCCGCATACCCGGCTGTAGAAAACAGGATGAAAAATGGAGGTGGTGGGCTTTTCTCAGATCATCATCTGCAATTTCTTCTACAGTCAGATGTTCCATCGCACCCGGATAGGTAACCATTGCCCTGTCCTCACCAACATTCAGTATAACTGTTGCGCCGGTGCCCAATTGCCCGTCAACCTTTATCATCGAAACATCGACCCCACTCTTTCTGAGGCTCCCCAATACTACTTCCCCGAACTTATCTTTCCCGATTTTCCCGATATATGCCGTCATAGCCCCCAAACTGGAGATGTTGCTGGCAAAAATAGCAGATGAACTGCCCAGCACAAGGTTCATTTTATTTGCCAGAACTTCTTTCCCTACCTCAGGAAATGTTCCCAATCCGTCGAGGATAAGGTCGACATTCAATTCCCCAACTACCAATACATCAAATCTTTTTTCCATCCTGTATTTCCAATTACCATTACGATCATCACCTGACGCATCCCGATAAACCACAGGCCCGTGAATACTTACCTACCACCCGGCGTATATGGCTTTGCACAAGTTCAACTGGTGTTGGCCTGGTTTTTCCGCCACACACCAGGTAAAACTCTTCTGGCATAAACTGACTTAAAAGCGACAAAGGGATTTCATCCTTTTTAAGGTTATCAAACAGTTTGTTCTTTTCTGCCTCTACCTCTGGTACATTCCAGTAATACCTTGACCGGTCCGAGAAACTGTATTTGCGTTTAAAGGCAAGCTGCCGTCGGTCACCATGGTAATAAGGCCTCCAGTATTTTTGTTCTTTCATCATGGCTTTCTCCAGCGTTTCGCCCAACCTGGACAAATTTGCATGTCGTTTTCCCATTACTTCTGTCTCGATTGCTTTCAGAGCAAACAATGCCTCGCGATAGGCAAATGTCAGCCAGGGGCCAACTTTCAGAATACAAAAATGACCTTTTACGAGTTCCCTCAAATGTTCCTCCGTCTGGTAATCGGTTGAGTGGGCTTCAAATACAAGGCGATCAAACTCTATGATTTTTTTACTGAGAGCCCCGGCTTTTTCAGGTTCGAAATGAATGATCCGATCATCGCCAAATTCCACACCCGGCTGCACAACCAATCCAATTACCCGCTCCCACGCTCCGGAAAGCCCGGCTTTTTTGAAACACTCCTGAGTAATTGAAATCGTTCTTTCAACATCCTGGGGTGTCGTGGATATGATACCATCTTCTTCGTCCTGTGCACCTCCCGGAACAGGGACTTCCGTTCCAATGACATACACCGGAGGATGGTTGTTGCTGCCACATTTTTTCCAGGTTTCTTCTGCAACCCGACACAGAACGGAAGCCCTTTGGGCTACGAGTTTATCAGAGAGGGGTTTCTTCCGGTCGCCTTCATCATCGGCACAGTACATGCTGGAGTCAAGGTGAATTTTTTGGTACCCTGCTTTTACATATTCTGACACAAGCATTTTTGCCATGTCCATGGCTTCTTCGGACGGGAGATTTTTCCAGGGGTTCGGCCCCAGGTGGTCGCCACCCATCAGCACATTGTCCATGGGGAACCGTGTTTTTTCTGCGATAGTCCCCACATAACGGACAAAATCAGCGGGGCACATACCTGTATATCCGCCAAACTGGTTTACCTGGTTTGAGGTAGACTCGATCAATAACACAGAACGGTCTGCTTTCGCCTGTTGAAAGCAGGCTTCCAGTACATCGGGATGGGCCGAACATACCGAATAGATTCCTTTGCCCAACCCTTCACGGTTGGCTTTCATCAAGGCAAGAAATTCATGGAGTGCCGTTCCCATTTTAATTTTCCTTGTTCGCAGGATATACTTTAACACCCTGTACGACTCTTGAAATGGAACCGTTCTTTGACGGACAATCCGGTGACAAACCAAGTTCCAAAGACTTGTAAAAACCGATAATCTGGGCAGGCAGAATATATGGTACAGCCAAAAACTCTTCGGGAATTTCTTCTATCCAATCAGGAAATGTAATCGCCAGGTCAAAACAGAATTCCTGTTCATCATACCTGGGCCCGATGGCTACATTCTTTTCTCCTGCCGCAGTTGCCAAAACCGACCTTATCAAATCCAGTTCGTAGAGCCTACCATAATGATTGTTCGACAACAGGTATACTACCAAAGTGGAATTGTTTACAACGGCCTTCGGTCCATGCCTGAACCCCAGGTAAGAATCGTATTTGCATATTACCTGTCCATCCGACAGTTCCTGTACTTTCAGGTGCGATTCATGTGCGGCGCCAAACAAGGGACCCGACCCAAGGAAGACCATCCGGTTATAATCCATCCCTGCAATCCGCTTTAATCCGGTCAGCCATTTATCCAAAATTGTTTGCCCCATGCTGCATACCCTGGAAACAACAGGGGAAAGCTTGTCAACTTCCTGTATGTTCATCATAACCAGCCCCGTAAGCAACATCGAGGAAAAAGAACCGGTCATAGCCAGCGACTGATCGTTGGCCATGACCGGAAGCAAAAACAGACAGGAGGTTTCTCCCACTGTGTTTTTAGCTAGTCCACCCTCTGCGTTACATGTGATATTCAGTTCATATAAACGGTTACAATGTTTCCTTGCAAGCCGAACAGCCTGTAAGCTTTCCGGACTGTCACCCGAACGGGCAAATGATATAAGTAATGTTGGACGGGTTTTAAAAAAGCAATTCTCCGGATGTGTAACAATGTCGGTTGTTGCAATTGCATTGCAGGGCAACCCCCACTTTTTCCGGAATGGTCCTGCCAGCACTTCGCCGATAAATGCAGATGTACCGGCTCCGGTTAATACGATGTAAGGATTTTCTTCCTTCCTGAACTTTTCGAGGAATACCAACAACCTCTCTTTTTCAGTCACTATTTTTAAAAAAGTCTCTTCCCATAATACGGGCTGATTGCTGATTTCTCTGGCAGTAAACAATCCACCTTTCGATACTAATTCCTCAATTGAATAACCCAGATAGCTCATTGACTGTTCTTCGTAATGAATGATTAGCCTTTCTTTTCGATAACAAGGCAAGCCTTTATGACTCTCCTATTTAATAATAATCTTATGCGTTTCCGTTTTTTCACCGGCAATTAAACGAATGAGATACACACCCTTTTTCATATCTGATACATTCACTTCAGCCATCGGACCAGCCATGTTCTGCCCGCTTTTTACAAGTTTGCCGGTTATATTATATATGTTGTAACCAAATTCATCACATGATGAATTTTGAATGAAAAGTTTTGCAGATGCAGGATTGGGAAAGATACAGAAACCTGGATTTAGTTTCTGAATCTTATGACTCCCCGTCGTACTGCTGGTATACCACACGTGCAGAACAGGGGTACCTTTCCCTGAATCGAAAGAATAGGCATTTCGGTTTTTGTTATTCTGATCCTTTCCGGTCAGTACAAACATGATATTGTTGCCTGATTTCCATCCATCTTTTGCGATTATTTCACTTATAATCGGTTTCAGGTTCGGGGTACATTGTGCCCGAAGTGCATCCCTGTCCTGAAGCCAAGGCGGTGGAGACCAGGTAACTTTAGCCTTTGTTGCAGCCCTTGAAGAGATATTCATAACCTGATCAGTGATACGAATTACATTTGCAGAATCCACACCGTATATGGTGATATCAATAGCGCCGCTTGTTCCTTCTTTGGCAACAAACTGGATATATGCCGAATCGATGGTTGCTCCCTTTGGAATTTCCAGGTTCCTGAAAAGTGTACCCACATATTGAGGACAGTCGTCCCATATTAGTTCCAGGTCAGAACTTGTCAGGCTAATCCATCCAATAGGTCCCCATTGGTCAGTGGTAGCTTCCTCTGCATCATCCTCCTTTTTGTTAATAGGAATTTCAAGGTGGACCTGTTGTTCTGAGGGGGTGCTTACAGGTGTAACCGTATGGTTTTTAACTAACACATCATTATCCTTTTTTGAAGAATAAAGAATAAATTTTCCAAGGTCATCTATCGCAGGAGCACCTGTCCTGAAAATATATTCATCAGCAATCTGTGTTTCTGCAGCGCCAGGTGGAGTTATCCACACATCGTATTTGCCTTCTCCCAATCTTGTAACGACACGCACATGGTATGTTTTGCCCGCACTATAAGGCAGATCAACAAGCGCCCCTGAAACACTACCGTTTAACACGGCAAAAAATCCGGTTTCCTTCAGGGTAACACTCATGTTAAGCTTTGAATACTTATCGACATCCGTCGAACTGTCACTATAAGCCATTACCACATCCGTTTTATTTTCCTGTGGTGTTACATCATATTCAATTTGTAAGATTCCCGTATTTCCGCTACCCAGACTATATGCAGCTTTGCTCCAGTCATTTTTTGAATACCATCCTTCCACCGGGGGGGTATACCATACATGCAACCAGACGGAAGCTTTGTTTTCATCTTCCCATGCAAACACATTTCTCCGTTTTGCCCCTTGGTCGGTGCCTGTCAGAAGGACCGTCAAGCTGTTCCCGGACGCCCATCCCGATCGGTTTACAATTTCATTGATGATTGTTTTAATCTGTGAAGTCCTTTGTTTTTCTGTTTTATCATAATTTTTCCCCCAGTCTGTGGATGGGTTCCAAATAACTGATTCAGTTGTTTTTACCCTGGACGAGAGATTCTTGTTTGATCCAGTGATCGCAGTAGAATTATCGACAGCTTCTCCGTAGATGATCACTGTCAACTGATCGGTTGTAGTTCCGCTGGCTTTGGTACTGAATTGGATATACGCTGAATCAATAGTCGCACCTTGCGGGATTTGCACATTCTGAAACCGCAATCCAATAATTTGTAATCCCTCATCATCCAGGATTTCCAAATCAGTGCTTCCGGTATTAACCTTTCCCGAGGAAACGGCCTCTTCAGCATCATCGGTTGCCGAAGCAATAGGGATTTCAAGATGGACCTGGGCAATTGCGGAGTTAAAAACAAAAAAACCAACAATTTCCATTACCAAATTCATGTAAAATTTTCTCATAATCTTTCTTTTTTAGTTCAATTGATTTTGTTAATATGTACTGCTATTTGCTGCATTTCTCTATTTTATCATTTCAACTTCTCATGCAGGTTTGGTTATATCCTCTTTATTACTTTTCTAACCGTTTCTTTTCCGTTTTTGAATTTGATTTTCACATAATAAAAGCCGGCGCTCAGACCGGACAGGTTTATTTCGTCACCGGAATCAATCCACATTAGTTGTCCGAAATTGCTATATACCAGTACTTTGTCAACAGTTTCGTTGCAATCGTTTTCGATCCGGATAGTCCCATTTGTAGGATTTGGATACAGGATGATATTTCCTTCTTTCCGGTTTATGGTTCCCATACCGGAGGATACCGAAGAATACTCATATGCCCCGATATCCGGCTTTTCACCGCGATATTTCAGGCTTACCCCCTGTCCCGGTTCCCATGAGAAAGCTCTGTCCAGTGTCAATGTTTTTGTTAAGTACTGAACCGACCGGATAACAGCATAATTGGTTTGTCCTTCCACCTGGATAGTATCTCCGGGAATAATGCCAAAACCGTCAGTAAACCATCCGGCATCATCCACCTCCATCGTCGTACTGTTATTTCCCGAGCCGGTTGTTTTGGTAAGGAAGGCTCCTGCATCGATCATCAGGCTGTTAGCCTTTAAATGAAAGTCCTTTTCCTCTGTATTAACAAACCCGGGATCGGTCTGAAGGTTGTTTTTAAATGCATTGCCATGATTCTTTTCCCACCAGCTCAATGGTTCCGGAGCCGGGTTTGATGAGGAGGTCCTGACTCCGTAAGCAATCACATAGAGTTCGTCAACTTCGGAATTAAAAATATCGTTGTTTTCAAACTCAATTTCATTAATCCTGCCGGTAAATATCTGGACAGGCTTGCCGTTCAGCTCATTATACCACGACCACCGGAAGTCGCGCTGGATAAACTTATTTTTGAAGAATATGTTATTCTTTATCTTCTGGTCGCGAAAATTATTCTCGGTGCCCGAAATTCCGATCCCTCCGAATTCGTTGTCAAAAAATACATTGTGTGAAATCCTGTTCCCATAATTGTATTTTGCTTCATCCGAATAATAGGTAAGGTCGACCGGGGGGCCTTCGCACTCATAAAAAACATTGTTTCGTATGATCCCATACTGCCCGGCATACTGGATACCGGCATAGGGTGATGCATTGGCCGGAGAAGGAGTATATGCAAAAATGTTTCTTTCAACAATATTGTATTTGGAATCGTTAAGAGACGTAATTTTGGGAAATTCACCTTCCCCGTAACCAACGTTGTCACAGTCAAATATTTCTCCGATTTTTTGAAGCGAATTGTGGAAATAATTCTTTCTTATAACATTGTAATTAGAGCATTTAAGGGTCCATAAAACATGCTTGCCCCTGGTAATTGAGTTTCCTTCAAGCAGATTATGGTCGGAATCAATGAGCCCTACATTATCCTGTGTGGTGCTGTCAATTACATTGTCAACAATTTTACAGAAATTGCAGCTTTGAAAGAAAAGTCCGGTTTTTGAACTACCTCCAGAATCTTTTGCATTTTTGAAAGTGCAATTTTTAATTACCAGATAATTACAGCCCAATGCATTGAACCACCGTCTTACATTTTGTACTTTCAATCCGTCAAGAACAATGTATTCCTTCTTTTCGATCCATATTGCAGGAGTCAGTGTTTCTCCGGTGATTTCAGCAACTTCGCCAACATAACCTTTAAAAGTAATCTTCTTAAGCTCAGTCCCTGAATACCCGGGTTTTAGCTGTTCCCTGTAAACACCTCCTCTTATAACCACCGTAGTTCCGGCAGTTGCTGCATTTGCCGCTGATTGAATTGTCATGTATGCATCACCGTCCGACCCGCTGTTATCGCGTTTCGCTATTGAATAATTCCCTTTACAATCAGAAGCCAGTTTGTTATCTACATATATTGTCTGGGAAATCGCTGTGCCGGTGAATACCAGCATAATAATCAAAATCAATGTGATATGGGTATTCTTCTTCATTTTTCATTTCTCTAAAAGGTTTGATTAACATTGGGAAACCACCGGAGAGCATTTTTGAAATAAATCTTCTCCAGTATTCTCTTATCAAGACCTAATCCATAAAAGCTATTTCTCACATGAGGGCTGGTCATTTGGTTCCTGGTTGTGAAATAGTTCCAGTCATCATGCCATTCTTGTTTTAGCTCAGCGGTTAGTTGTTCAAAATCAGAATCTTCCCTGATACCGAAGTCGGTCGCATACATAAGCCGGTCTTGGTATTTTGTTATAAAATTTCTGACCTTTTTAGGTTCCTGGACCTGCAGGTGACAGACTCTGGCTGCCATATCAACAGCAAAGTTTGGATACCTGTCAAGCCGCCTGGACAGTTCATCCACATCCCATTCCAGGCTTCCCAGATGCGCCCCGATCATTTTGAGATCAGGGTGTTTTCGTAGCACATTGTCCCGGGCAGCAATAAGCTGTTGATGGGAAGGATAATCGGGATGAAGAAACATGTGATACTGCGGGTTATTTCTGTAATAATTCTGATCGCTGATGACTGTCATGGAATCTAAAGGAAGCCAGCAATTTTTGGGTTCGGCGGTATGACTAACCAGTATCTTATGATTATCAGCAATAAACTGATAAACGGGATCAAAACGCGGATCATCCGGCATAATAAAATTCTCGGCGCTATCACGGAAACCCATACCAACATCCTTCCAGATTTTTACCCCGACCGCACCTTCTTTAAAGTCCCTCTTTAATTGATTAATTATATCATT
>CAYNBE010000144.1:0-9586 GCA_964395045.1 uncultured Prolixibacteraceae bacterium
ACCAAAACTTCCCCGGCCTCCCGAAAAATCAGACCAGGAACCTCCGCGGCCTCTTGAATTCATCATCCCAAGCAGAATCCACAGCGGAAGATTCCTGCTGCCGGCATTGAACGATTTTTTGTTCCTGCCTCCGCCCAGCAATGCTATGATGATGAAAATGATGATGAACAGAAAAACAATCCCTCCTCCATTGGATTCAGGGGTTTCGGACTGACCCTGGTATTCTTCGGCTGTATATTCCTGGCTGGCAAGACTCATCAGCACCCTGACTCCGTTCAGGATTCCGCCGTAATAATCATTTTCGCGGAACCGGGGAATCATTTCACGGTCAATAATTCTGCCGTTTGCAACTGCATCTGGAATAATACCTTCAAGGCCGTAACCCGTGGCTATGAAAACTTCTCCTTTTTCCGTGGGGGTTTTGGGTTTTACCAGAACGACAAGCCCATTGTTCTTCCCTTTCTGTCCAACTCCCCATTCCTCACCGATTCTGTAAGCAAAATCGGCCGGGGCATACGCTCCCAGTGACCTGGTGGTCACAACCACAATCTGAGTACTGGTTTTCCTGGCAAACTGAACAAGGGTGTCCTCCAGGTTCTTTGCCTGGTCCCCGTCAAGAATCCCTGCAAAATCGTTCACCAGCCTGGGTGGTTCAGGTCTTTCAGGCACCTGTGCCAGGTTTATGAAGGGCAAAAAGACAAACCCCCACAAAACATATCGAATCCACTTTTCAAACATCGTCTGTATCATCGCCATAAGAAATTTCATTGGAAAGCTCATCCACATCATCAGCATGGTGCGGAAAATGTTCTTTCAGTACTTCACCTGCCATCCTGATCCCTTCGATCAAACCTTCAGGGATTTTGTCTTCCCTGAAAAATGACAGTACCTTATCTCTCACCTGATCCCAGAACCCGGCAGGTACTTTGGCGTTGATCCCGGCATCTCCGAGAATAACGAATTTCCGTTCGCCGACTGCTGCATAAAACAAAATCCCGTTTCTGAGAGCAGTTTTGTTCATTTCCAGTTTCCTGAAAATGTCAGCTGCCCTGTCAAATACATTTTTATTGCATCTATCTTCAAGATGGACCCTGATCTCTCCGGAAGATCCCATCTCGGCCACTTCGATTGCCCGCCTGATAGAGGCTTTCTTTTCGTCGGTAAATTCTTTCCAGAAATTCATAATAGAAGAATTGGTTGACAGTAAATCAATCGTTGAAAATCAGGATATTTCGTTTGTATTCCAGCATTTGGAAAACGGTGACCAGGAAGCAGTTTTCAGAATTTCACCTCGGGAGCTTTTTCGGCTCCTGGTTGTGATTCAAAATATGGTTTCTTTTTGAACCCGAATATCTTAGCGGTGATCAACTCGGGAAACCGCCTGATATAAGCATTGTATGCCTGAGTTGTTTCGTTGAATTTCTGACGCTCCACAGTAATTCTGTTTTCAGTACCTTCAAGTTGTGCCTGAAGGTCTAAGAAATTCTGGTTTGCCTTCAGGTCGGGGTATTGTTCCACCACAACCATCAGCCGGCTGAGCGCTGAGGAAATTCCCTGCTGGGCTTCCTGAAACTGACTGATTGTCTCCGGGGTCAGATTTGCCGGATCAATCTTCACAGATGTCGCCTGCGAACGTGCTTCGATCACTTTCGTAAGCGTTTCCTGTTCATGTTGTGCGTAACCCTTGACAGTTTCAACAAGGTTAGGGATCAGGTCGGCACGGCGCTGGTATACATTTTCCACCTGTGACCAGGACGATGTCACAGCTTCATCCATTGTGACCATTTTATTATAGCCACAACCGGTGAAAAACATCCCGGAGATGATGACCGCCATAAAAAATAAGACTTTTTTCATAATCATCAGATTTTTTGCAAATTTTACTATTGAATTTTAAATGTCATCGGATTTTTCGGAGAAACCCCATATTTTACCGCTAAATTACATTTTTAAAATGATAAACAGAATAAGCCTGCCATGACAATCGAGGAATTCAGTCTGGCGATCAGGGAAGGGATCCCCGATCAGTTGCCGGAGCCGAAACCGTTTGATTACAGGATCAATCATGCCCCCCGGAGGAAAGATATTCTTTCGCCCGAAGAAAAGAAGCTGGCTCTGAGAAATGCCCTGAGGTATTTCCCTGTTCATCTGCACCAGGAACTGGCTCCTGAGTTTCTTCAGGAGCTAAGCCGGTATGGGAAAATCTACATGTACCGGTACAGGCCCGATTATGAGATGAAGGCCAGACCGCTCAGCGAATATCCTGCCCGGTCGGTGGGAGCGGCATCTGTTATGCTGATGATCCAGAACAACCTCGATCCGAAAGTTGCCCAGCATCCACATGAACTGATCACATATGGCGGGAATGGTTCTGTTTTTCAGAACTGGGCACAATATCGCCTGGTGATGAAATATCTTTCAGAAATGACCGATGAACAGACACTTGTGATTTATTCTGGACACCCCCTGGGACTTTTCCCTTCGCATCCCGATGCTCCGAGGGTGGTGGTCACAAACGGGATGATGATCCCCAACTATTCGTCGAGAGATGATTATGAGCGGTATAATGCCCTGGGTGTCACCCAATATGGCCAGATGACCGCCGGATCGTACATGTACATCGGCCCTCAGGGAATTGTTCACGGGACAACCATTACCCTGCTCAATGCCGCAAGGCTTCATGCCCGGGGAAATCCGGAGGGAAAATTGTTTGTCACTTCGGGTCTGGGAGGAATGTCAGGGGCCCAGCCGAAAGCTGCTGTGATCGCCGGAATGATCTGCGTAGTAGCTGAAATGAATCCCAAAGCTGTACAATTGAGGAAAGAACAAGGGTGGATTGACGAGGTTTATGGATCGTTAGATGTACTGATTAAAAGAATAGGGAAAGCACGGTCGGAAAGGGAGTCCGTTTCGCTGGCATTCCAGGGAAACGTGGTTAACTTATGGGAAGAACTGGCCGGAAGGCAAATCCCTGTCGACCTGGGATCTGACCAGACCTCCCTTCATAACCCCTTTGCAGGGGGCTATTATCCTGTTGGGGTGTCCCTCGGGGAGTCGAATGAAATGATGGCTGAAAATCCCCAACTTTTTAGGGAAAAGGTGTCGATATCCCTCCGGCGACAGGTCGAAGCTATCAACCGTTTGACTGAACGGGGGATGTATTTCTGGGATTACGGCAATGCCTTCCTGCTTGAATCGGGCAGGGCAGGAGCCCGTATCTTCGGGGAAAATGGTAAATACAGATATCCGTCGTATGTCGAGGATATCATGGGGCCGTTGTTTTTTGATTATGGATTCGGGCCTTTCCGTTGGGTGTGCTGTTCAGGTAATCCCTGCGATCTGGAGGTTACCGACAGGATTGCGGCAGACATCCTTGGTAAAATGGCAGTGAAAGCTCCCCCTGATATCAGGAATCAGTTGGACGACAATCTGAAATGGATACGTGAAGCAGCTAAAAACAGGCTCGTAGTGGGATCACAGGCCCGAATTCTCTATGCCGATGCCGAAGGACGGATTGAAATCGCCTCTGCTTTCAACAAGGCGGTTGCGAAGGGAATGATTTCGGCCCCCATTGTTCTGGGACGCGACCACCACGATGTTTCCGGAACCGACTCACCCTGGAGGGAAACTTCCAATATATACGATGGTTCCCGCTTTACTGCCGATATGGCAGTACAAAATTTTGCCGGCGACAGTTTCAGGGGCGCCACCTGGGTGTCGCTGCACAACGGGGGAGGAGTCGGCTGGGGCGAGGTGATCAATGGCGGATTCGGCCTGCTGGTGGATGGAAGCGAAGATGCGGAAAGACATTTGAGGCAGATGCTGTCGTGGGATGTGAACAACGGAATCGCACGCCGGAGCTGGGCACGCAATAAACCGGCACAAATCACAGCCCTCAGGGCGATGGATCAGAATCCGCTGCTTCGGATAACAATGCCCTTTACAACCGATGACGACCTCCTTGACTCCCTGATTACCGGATCATAATTTTTCGGACAATATTTCTGTCGCCATAAACAACCCTGACAACATAACTCCCTGGATTGCACCCGGTCAGATCGAGGGTGATTCCCTGCTGGATCATCAAATCAGGATAAAGTTCTGAGTGTTGTACATATCCGTCGATACGGATCAGTTCAACTGCATATATGCCACAGGGGGCATTCCTTAGCCGGATGTGCAACTTTCCGGTAGCCGGATTGGGAAATAGCTGCAGTTCCTCCCTGACCAGGTCAAATTCCTCTGCATGAACCGTTACAGTGGTTTGTGCATCATATCCGGTCTCTTTCTCAGTCAGACTGACATTGTCGGTAGCAAGGGAATAAAACTTGTACTTCGATCCCACCCGGCCTTCAAAGTCCGACGTAGTCAACCTCGTGTTCAGCAACCATGGCCTCAGGAGGGTGTCATTCTCCAGGACAAAGACAGAATAACCTGCAATCCCTGAGCCCGAGTCATTCCCCGACCAGATTACCGGGAACCTGCTGTCGGTGGTGGCTTCCAAAGGCAGGACACTGCTCTGTGGCGGGTCGATGTCGAGGGTATTCACATATTCGTTGGTAAGAATCGGCTGGTTTGAGTCGAAGACAATGACCGCCCTGTTTTTAATTTTTGCACCTGTTTTTAATTCCGGTTTCAGCCCGACGGAGTAACTGACAAAGCCTTCTCCGGCCCCCTGGCTGTTGTTGGGTGGCAGAAAACCGGAAAATGGATCTTCCTCGGGTTCCATGGTAGCCGGATTCAGGGAACTAAAATTCCAGTATACAATTCCTTTAATGGTATCAAGTTTGGCCGATACACGCGTGATCAACTTCTTTCCGGGCCGAAGGTCAATATCCATGGAAAATTCTTTCAGAAGCTTCCCGGGTGGAGAAACGATGGTATCGCCCCATCCGAACTGGGAAAAACCAAATTCCGGGAGGTTGAAGGTAGCCATGTCGAGGGTGTCGGTAATCGTTACGGTATGTGCAGGTGCAGTGGCAGTACTTTTATTTTCAAACTGGATGCAGTAAGGAATCAGGCTGTTCTTCCTGATCCAGTTTTCACTTCCATATCCTTTGGGACCCGCGATTTCATTCGGATCGAAAGAAGAAACGGCACTGACTCCCATGCTCTGGTTCCCATTCGTTTTCAGCAGTTCAAGACATTGTTTGTAACTGCTTGCATACTGGCCCATGTTCGACATAAATACTCCAATCCCTTTGTAAATTGCTCCTGCGCCTGAAAGGTTGATCCCGCAGTCGACAACAGTTGTGATGCTGTTCCACAAGGTGTTCATCAGACTGAATTTTTTGTCCCAGGGAGGAGTGGTACCGATCTGATATCCCCATTTTCCGGCTGCCCATAGGCAACCCACTCCCGGTATGGCGGAAGTTCCAATATCAACGATACCTTCAGCAAGAACACCCATGACGCATTCGGCTGTTTTCAGTTTTGCCTGGCTAGATGCTCCGGCCCTGCTTGCCGATTTCCCTGCCGGGGCCACCTCTACCCAGGGGGGATTGGCCCAGACTTTCATCTGGAAACTTTTTGCCGTTTTAATCCTGATATGGATGCTCCCTGAACTCTTTGCAGGGATGTTGGGGATCATGAAAGGGTAAACCCTTGCTTTCATGTTTTCATCCAGTACCATGTCGGTCCTGAAAAAAGGTCCGAGTTCCTGTATGGAAGCTGCAATCCCTTTCTGGGTGGCGAGATCGGATACTACCATCCGGAAATCGATAAATTCCACTTCCAGGTTTTCATCGTCGGTAATGGCAAACCACACCGGAACACTGTGAGCGTCCACATTGCCATTGTTGCCGAAGTTAAGGGTGTAAGGCTGCCAGCGGTTGAAAAGGATGGCGCCCCTTCCGGCTATGGAAACCCATGGATCAGCAACAACCGCCTTGACAACTTCAAATGCATCTTTCAGAACCAGCTCTGCTGTTCCGCTTTTTACCACTACATCCCACTTCCCTAGGGCTGCTCCTTCCAGTTTCATCTCTGCTGAAAGGACACCCGTCGCCGGAGAAGAAAGGTTCTCCCCGTTTATATTGGCTTCACCTGTTTTTTTAAGGGTTACGGTAGTGCCCGAAACCTTTAACCCTCCTCCGTATACCAGAAGGGTACAGTAACCCGAATTGCCCGCACTAACGGGCTCGATGTGGTTTAATCCTTCAATGGTAACTTTTCCGATGGCTGCCGCTGCTGTGGTTTTATTCGATGCAGTCAGTGAAACTGTATATTCACCTGCTGACGGGTATGAGCATTTGGGGCTGTTCTGGGTGGAAGTTGTTTTATTCCCGAAATCCCAAAGCCAGGTTCCGCCGTTTACGGTTTTGTTTTGAAAGGTGACCTCATTCAGAAGTCTGTAAAAATCAAAAGTAGGGACAGGCGGATCGAAATCGGACGTTGTCATTTCACCCCGGTTGAGGGGAATGGCATCGTTGCCGTTGCCTGAAATATCTTTAAAGGTGTCGTCAAATGTCAGATTCATTTTGAGGTGGCTGTCCCCCGTGAACGATTTCCTTTGCTGGTTGGCCAGTAGTTCCTTTTGTGAAAGCGCCCTGTTCCACAAGCGTATATCATCAACGTAATAAAGTGCATTTTGGTAATACTGGCTCCGGGAGCCTATCATCAGCAGTCCATCCCCTTTAATGATAGTTCCGGTGACCGTCTGCTTAGCTACCAAAAGTCCGTCGACATAGGTTTTATAGTTTTCCAGGCCATCATTGGCATCATAAGTGAAGGCGATGTGATGCCACAAGGTATCTTTAATGTTACCGGGCCCCCAGTTCACAAAATCCCCCTTGTCGGTTTCAATTCCTGAATTGATGGCGAATGCTCCGTTTCCGTATCTGAAACCCATTTGAAAGCCATTGGGAGAATAATCATATCCATCATACCCGTTCACTTTACCTAAAATATTAACGCTTCCGTTATTGGTAACCGGAATGAGTTTCACCCATGCTTCGGCAGTCAACGCTGAATCAAACTGCAATGAAGCTGAAGAGGGAACTATAGTCAGGTCAAAAACCGCCGGATTATTATATTGTGTCTGAATTTTAAGAGCCTTGTTTATGTTCCCTGGTGAGGGTTGGGCTAACAGTCCCCTGTAAAAAATATCCCTGGTACTGCCTCCTTTCCATTTTGCTTCGCATATCCAATGTCTTTGCCCTTTTCCGTCGACTGTCATATCGGCTATGATATCTGAAACCGAAAATCCGGGTGCCCCAATGGTTGCGCTGCCAAATGTTTTTCCTCCGTCGGTTGATTTGAGCGAAAACAGGGAATTGCCTGTTAGATAAACGGTTTTCCCGGTTTGATCGGAGGGATCGGCCAGCATACTGATCCACCAGGTAGTTTCAATATGTGAAAAACCGTCCGACATAATATTCCTGGCTGTTGTGAAGCTGGCACCATTGTCAGAAGAAGATGCAAAGAAAACTTTACCGCCAGTCGAAAGAAAGGAAATGTAAACATTTCCGTTCAGCGATGCAATGGCTTCCTGTCCGCCCTGGAATCCATTACCGGCCAATACATTGTTGTTGATATCCACCGCTTTCTGAAAGGTGAGGCCATTGTCGGTTGAACGGGCGTACAGAGCTGTCCATATTTGCTTTTCATTGTAACCTGAAAACAAAATATGAATGTAATTCCCCGATTTGGCAATTTTCGGTGAATAATGGATATCGTGATAGCATCTGCACTTTTCCCTCACAACAGTGGGAGATTCATTGAAAGTTGTAGAGACCTTGTTTGTGATAAAGGTGGCTGCATTGTCATTTGACACAGATACAAATACTTTACCTACGTTCAGTCCGTAATAATAATATACATATTCGGAGACCAGGATGATCTGGTTGCCATCGAACCATAAATCAGCCAGTCCGTTTGGTTCTTCAGTGATCAGTTTTTCATGATATGATGTTCCTGCATCGGCTGAAAACAACACCCTGAGTCCGTTTTTGGAACCTTCGCCGAAAAACGCCACGGCAACTTTTCCTCCGGCGGCACGAATCTGGCTTTCGAGTATGTGTCTGTACCCTCCGCCCGTTGTAACTATTTCCCTCGATGGTTCAAATGATGCACCGCCGTTGGTTGATCGGGAATAATATATTTTTCCGATCCCTCCTGCCGAATAATCATAGTCAGGAGTGCAAATATGCACATTGTTGCCGTCGACAGCCAGTTTCCGTGTCTCAGGGCTCAGGGCATAGTCGTTGTCGGTCAGTTTCTGTACTGCGATTGGCTTCTCCCAGCTCTTTCCCAGGTCAGTTGATCTGCAGTAATATACATTGCAGGATGTCTGGTATTTTTCTTCGATCCATACTACATGGATGGTATTCCCTTTTACAATGATTTCCGGCGTTTTGTTGTCAAATCCATCCTGACTTAAAGACCTTGAAAGGTTGACCATCCAAGGAGCAATATCCGGATTGGAAGCAGACAGATTGGCTGACAGCAAAGTGCAAACAATTAAATAAACGGTTTTCAACCACAGGCTTCTGATTGATTTAAATTTATTTCTCATAAAAAGTCAGATTTTCTATTGTATCCTCTTCTTCAAACATAAGAAAAAATTGTTAAACACCTTTGAATAGTTTTTATTTTTGCATGGTCATTTGAAAACTTAAAAGAACCATTATGCAGAACAGTACGGTGTTATTCTGGAATGTGGATACCCAGAACGATTTCATTGAGCCGTCAGGAAAATTGTATGTCCGGGGGGCAGAAGAACTCAGACCTATCTGGGCGGAGATTACCAAACTCGCTAAAAGACACAAGATCAAGGTGATCAATTCTGCAGATTCACACGATATCCACAGCCCGGAACTGGACCAGCATCCCGATCTTGTTACGACTTTCCCTCCCCATTGTCTGGCAGGTTCATTCGGGGCTGAATTCATTAGGGAAACAACCCCTGAAAATCCTCTGATATTCAAATGGGATACGAAGTACGACACTGCTCCGCTAAAGATTGATGTGCCAGTTTACCGGAATTTCGTCATTCTGAAAAACGAATTTGACATGTTTGCAGGGAACAGTGTCACTGAGCAGCTGATCAGGGAGGTGAATCCGGCTAAAGTATTTGTTTATGGAGTGACCACAAATATCTGTGTTAATTACTCGGTAAAGGGTTTGGTCAGGTTGGTGAAGAAGGTATTTGTGATCAGGGATGCCATCAAGGAACTGCCGGGTCTGCCTTTGCCATTCGCTGAATGGGAAAAATTGGGAGTAAAAATGATTACTTTCGAAGAACTGGTCGGGATGATTGAAAACAAATAAAAAAGGGTGCCTGTTTCCTGACACCCTATGAAAATTCTTTGAACCTGATTAAATTCCAGCTGATAGTTCAGCTCCAGGTTTAAATTTCACAACTTTCTTTTCTGCAATTTTAATTTCTTTTCCGGTCTGAGGATTTCTACCAGTACGCGCACTCCTTTGTGAAACAGAGAAGGATCCAAATCCAACAAGAGCTACCCTGTCGCCTGTTTTCAGAGCTTCTCCGATAGCACCGATCGTGGCATCAAGCCCTTTTTTTGCATCTGCTTTGGTGAGGCCTGCTTTTTCAGCGATGGCATCAATTAATTGTGCTTTGTTC
>CAYNBE010000145.1:0-9585 GCA_964395045.1 uncultured Prolixibacteraceae bacterium
TTTTCGATGATTTTCCCGGTTGTGCTGATTCTGGCCGGTTTTGTTATGCTGATCAGAAAGGTTTGACGGACATTTTGGCTGGTCTGCCGGTTGGTACAACTATTTCAGCGGAAATCAGAGAGAAGGTTTGCTATTAAGTGTTACATTTAAACAATAAATTAAAAAATCACAGTCATGGAATTTGAACAGGGCAACAACAGGCGGTTTTTATTCGGGTTGGTTCTGATCGTGTTTGGCGGCCTGTGGATTCTTGAAAAGCTGAACATTTTTCCCGAATCAGTAAGCGACATGATCATTTCCTGGCAATCTCTCCTGGTTTTAATCGGGGTCATCGCTCTGATCAATGGCAGTGAAACAACAGGGTGGGTACTCATTCTTATCGGAACAATTTTCATGGTCCCCCATTTTTTTGAGGTTCCCTGGGAACTCCGAAGATTAACCTGGCCGTTGCTGCTGGTTATTATAGGAGTTCTAATGCTGGTGCGCTATAAGAAACCACAGACAGTACCGGAGGGAGGAATGAAAAACATCAATTTCTTCGACGATTTTGTGATTTTCGGAGGAAGGGAAATTGTTATCAATTCACAGAATCTGATAGGTGGTAAAAGTACTGCTATCTTCGGAGGATCCGAATACGACTTGCGCAGTTCAAAGCTGTCGGAGAATGGTGCTGTGGTAGATTGTTTAAGTGTGTTTGGCGGAACCGGATTCAAAATCCCGCCCGACTGGAATGTAAAAAACGAAATAACCACCATATTCGGCGCTTTTACCGATAAAAGAGGAGCGGTGATCCCCGATACTGAAAATTTATCAAAGACATTGATAATCAGAGGATTTACGGCATTTGGCGGAGTTGAAATAAAGAATTTCTGAAATGAAACATCCGCTGTTTTCAAATCTCAGATTGCTCATCTTTTATGGTGTGTTCTGGTTGGTTATTTCTGGTTTGAATGCACTTGTCCAATGGAATTACTACGACATGGCTTTCTTGCTGGCAGTGACCAATTCTTTTGTCCAGTTTATGTTTTATGCTGCCCTGGCTCTGAGTATCTGGTATGTTGTCAAATACAATCCCATTGAAAACAACGTCTGGTGGCGACTGGTCATTTTTCATCTGGTTGCTGCAACCATCCTGAACCTGATATGGGTTTATCTTACGACGTTGACAGTCACTGTGTTAACGCCGGAGATGAGCGATTACATGACCATGAGCTTTCCCTCACGTTTCTTAACAGGGTATCTTTTTTATGTTTTTTATATTTTCTTTTTTATTGCAATCGTTTATTACCAGAATTTCAAGGAGAAAGTAAAAAAGGAAAGTGAACTGAAGTCCCTCATCCGAGAGGCCGAACTTCATGCGCTGAAATCGCAGATCAATCCCCACTTTCTTTTTAACAGCCTGAACAGTATCTCTTCACTTACCATGTCTGATCCTACGAAGGCACAGGAAATGGTGATCAATCTTTCCACCTTGATGCGGTATTCATTGAAGCACGGACAGAATGAAAAAGTTACCTTTGGTACAGAACTTGAAATTAACAAGTTGTATCTTTCGATCGAAAAGGTGAGGTTTGGGAACAAACTTCAACCCTTGTTCAGGGTGGACGAACAATGTTATAAAGCAGTACTTCCGAATATGATACTTCAACCTATTTATGAAAATGCCATCAAATACGGGGTTTATGAGGCAACGGAGCCGGTGGAAATCATCACCGAAGCATCCTGTAACGGGGAATTCCTTGAGATATCGATCAGCAACAGTTACGATCCCGGAATCAGGAGCAAAAAGGGGGAAGGGATCGGACTGAGAAATATCCGGGAGCGCCTGCAGATTATTTATGGCAATCCGGGGCTGATTAAAATCAGGGACACCAGGAAAACATTTACTATAACATTAACCATTCCACAAAAATAAATAGTATGAATACCGAAAAAATCCGTACGCTGATAGTTGAAGATGAGGAACTTGCCCGCAAACTACTGGTGTCGTACCTGGGACAATGCGGGAACATTGAAATAGTGGGAGAGTGTGAAAATGGTTTTGAGGGTGTGAAAGCGATCAATGAATTGAAACCCGACCTGCTTTTTCTTGATATTCAGATGCCCAAGATCACAGGTTTTGAAATGCTTGAACTGATCGACCATCATCCGGAGATTATTTTTACCACAGCCTATGATCAGTTTGCCCTGAAAGCTTTCGAATACAACGCCGCCGATTATCTGCTGAAACCATTTTCGAAAGAAAGGTTGCTTGGCGCTGTCGAGAAGGTGAAGGAACGTTTGTCAAAACAGACCGAAAGCGAGGACATGGTTGAAAAGATTACTAATTTTCCACGGGAAGAGTATCTTGATCGCATCGTGGTTAAAGACAGGCATAAGATACATATTATTCCGGCCGATCAGATCAGATATATCGAATCGCTCGATGACTATGTCATGATTTACAGCCATGACGGCAGGTTTATGAAACAAAAAACGATGCACTATTTTGAAGCATCGCTCGATCCACATCATTTTGCCAGAATCCACCGCTCCTATATTGTTCGTATCGATCAGATCGCACAACTGCAACAATATGAGAAGGAGTCGTACATTGCCATCCTGCACGATAAAACCAGGTTGAAAGTGAGCAAATCAGGCTATAAGAACCTGAAAGAGATGCTCAATTTTTAACTTTACCTTATTAAAAAAGGGGCTTTGGGGGAGGTCAGGCCTCTCATGCCGAAATTGATTATATTTGCAGGGTCTTAAACAATCGGGCAGGTCACTTTGTTTATGACGTAAGCTATTAATGAATTTATAATATGAAAATTACGGTTGTCGGAGCAGGAAATGTCGGTGCCACATGTGCCCAGGTCATTGCGCAGAAGAATATTGTCCAGGAGTTGGTGCTTGTCGACATCAAGGAAGGGATAGCTGAAGGAAAATCGCTTGATTTGTGGCAGACTGCGCCGGTGAACTACTACGACACACGTATTACCGGAAGTACCAATGATTACTCGAAAACAGCCGGTTCGGAAGTGGTTGTGATCACTTCCGGTGTTCCCCGTAAACCGGGCATGAGCCGCGATGATCTGATTTCAATCAATGCCGGCATTGTGAAATCGGTTACTGAAAATGTTGTGAAATTCAGTCCAGATGCAAAAATTATCGTTGTGTCGAATCCTCTGGATGTGATGACCTATGCCAGTTATGTAAGTTCGGGACTGCCACGAACCAGGATTATGGGCATGGCAGGGATTCTTGATACGGCGCGCTACCGTTCCTTTCTTGCCGAAGCGCTCGATGTTTCGCCTAAAGATATTCAGGCCCTTTTGCTTGGAGGACATGGCGATACCATGGTGCCCCTGCCAAGGTACACCACAGTGGCAGGAATCCCGGTGACCGAATTAATTGACCAGGACAGGCTGGATGCCATCGTGAAACGGACCATCAACGGGGGCGGAGAACTTGTCAACCTGATGGGAACTTCGGCCTGGTATGCTCCGGGATCGGCTGCTGCCCAGATGGTTGAAGCCATTGTTCTTGATCAGAAAAGAATTTTCCCTTGCTGTATCCGATTGGAAGGAGAATATGGACTTGACAATATGTTTGTGGGCGTTCCGGTCAAACTGGGAAAAAACGGAGTTGAACAAGTCATTGAGGTATCCCTCACCGATGATGAAAAAGAACTGCTGAACACTTCAGCCCAGGCAGTGAAAAAAATGATGGATATTCTCGACAGCATGAACATCCTCTGATAATTGACTGATTGTTTTCAATCTGACGAATTGCCAATCGGGCTTGGGAGGATATGGTTTAATTTCTGCTGCTGATTTCGTTGAGCTGCATAGTAAAGAGTATTACCCATTTATCCCATGAATCCGGGATGTTTTTTTATTTGGTATGCGACATGTGATTCCTCTGGAGTTGATCAGGCTGGAAGAAGACAATTATCATCTTGCGGTTAAATCGGTTTTTGAAAGCGGAAATGAAGCCCTTTGGGTGATTGATACGGGAGCATCAAAAACCGTTTTCGACCGGTCACTTACAACAGATTATGACATGCTGTCGTCAGGAGAGGATGTTTCGGTCAGGTCGGCCGGAATCGGTGCCGATCAGATGGAAACTCCCCTCGGAATGCTTCATCCCTTCCGGATCGGGAATGTTCTGATCAAACCAATGAAAGCTGCCCTCCTCGACCTTTCGCACATCAACAAGCTTTATTATCATGCCGTGGAAAGGGAAATCTGCGGTCTGATGGGAAGCGATTTTCTCCTGGAAAACAAGGCAGTCATCGATTATTCGAAACTTGTACTGAAAATCAGGTAATCTTTCGGTTACCACCCTTTAAATGGCCATACCGGAATTAGCCGTACAGCCCGATATTTCATCCTGATGAGCTTTTATCCAAATCAGCTTCAGGGAAATTAAACTTTCAGAAACTTTCCTTTCCTGTACATGAGCAACAGGATGAAAAAGATGATTGATACATTCACTATTTTTATGAACGCTGCATAGTATACGCCCAGAAACTGTTCCGTTCCGTAAAACAGTGATGTGCTCACACTGCTAAAATTGATTATTTCGTATAGCATATATGCAAGAATGGAATTCATTCCGTAAATCTTCAGCCAGTTCAGGTATTTCCCGCAGTTCCTGTAATCGACAAGGTAGTAAGAAAGTGCCATCAGCAAGAAACAGATGCCACTGCTGTATAAAGTCATGGAACTGGTCCATATTTTCTTGATCACGGGCATCTGTAATCCCCAAAGTTGTCCGGCAACAATCATAATTACTCCGGAAATGGCAAGCCACTGCACTTTTTTGATTTTCGGGAGGCTGCCTTTCATGATCTGCCCGGCAAAAACCCCGGTCATCACCGTAACTCCGAAATTCAGACTGCTCAGAATCCAGGTGTAGCGGTATTTTCCGAAATCAATACCTGTTTCAGTAACTGTTGACCCATCGCGGAAACGGCCCAGGACGATCCGGTCGATGTATTCTGCCAGGTTATTGTCCGGTCCAAATTGACCGCCTCCCCAGTCCCCGTTTTTCACGAACGACATGAAAGCCCAGTAAACCAGCAACAGGCACGAAGTGATGATGATCTGCCATTTACGGTTAAAGTGCATGAGCAGAATAGCCGAGATCAGGTAACCGGCGGCAATGGCCTGCAGGGTGTTTGAATAAAGGAAAATCCGGTTGGGATCGAAAGCCAGAAGATTTCCCTGGCACATCATCCCCAAAAGCCAGAGCAACAGCACCCTTTTGAGTATCCTTTTATACAGCTGCGTTTTGCCGCCGTTCTTCAGGTATTTGGCAAAGGCAAACGGCATAGACGCTCCGGCCATAAACATAAACAATGGCATAATGATGTCCCAGAATGCAAAGCCTTCCCATTTTACGTGTTCAAACTGTGAACAAATCGCATTCATACAGGGTACGTCCATCGCTTTTCCCACTGCCCTGAGTACCGGCTGGAAAAACACAAGGCAAAAGAGATCAAATCCCCTTAAAACATCAAGGGATCCCAAACGTTCGGTATTACTATTTTCCATAATTCTTATATCAGATAACTTATGCACAAACTGGTTCACTTTACATTGAATCCCAAACTTCGAGTTCGTAATCAATTACATAATTATGATCAGGTACCTTTTTAAATTTAAAACCAGGTAATTTTTGTGAAATGCCTCTTTTCTCAAGCACAATATCCTGGAATGTTTTTACTTCAAGCTGTTTGCCATCCACCGTTTTCAACCTGATTGTCAGGTTTGCTGTTCCTCCCTTGCCCAGATAATGAATGACCGGACGGATGTGATCACCTGGCCCGTAAACCACATCTACATTATCACTTCCGGCCCAGGCTTTCTGAAACGCCATTTTGTTGGTATAGTATGCCAGCTTCACATGGCCCGTATTGTCAATCAGTGGTTTCATATAGGTTCCCATATTGGCGCCACCATGCAGGCAGCACCATGAAAACCCGTCGTATCCGATTAAAATCTGCTTTTTAATTGATTCCCATGCCGAAAAAGCCTGCCATGCCTGGCTGATTCTCCATTCGCCGAATGTAAGTTTACGGCCAATACTTCCCTGGTCATAATCCCATTCATAAGAATGAAGCAGGTACCAGGGTTTACCCTTGCATAAATTCCAGTTGGGCTGTCCAATGGATTCTTCATGTTCAAAATTGAAATAAGCTTTGTCTTTCGCTTCGAGGCAGGAAGCCACCCATCCATAGGGTATTTTTCGTAAATCGTGCCAGGGACGTCCGTACCCTGTATAAGTATCCTGGTTCCCACGGGTGACCATTTTGGCCATAAATTCTTCTGGTGCCTGAATCTTGTTTCCAAGGTAATCAAGGGTGCCGTTGTAATTTATGTAAGGAGTATTGTTCCATGACGAAGTCAGTGAAATCAGACGGCTCTGATCAAAAGGTGCTATGGAATTGTATGTTGCTTTTACAAAATCATGGGTATCATTGATGTCATGTTGTTTAAACCGGTTGGGATGGTTCGCCGCTTCCCACATTACGATGGAAGGATGGTTATAAACCTGCTCCATATATTTTGGATAACCTTCAAAATCGATGTTCCAGGCTTCACCTTCCCTGATCCAACCTGAAGTCTGCCAAATCAGGCACATCCCAACCTGATCGGCCAGTTCGGCAAAACGCGGGTCATTGATACCGTCTGTGGTATCTGTTTGAGCATGAACATGCATTCTCAAAAGATTCCCTTCCATTTTTTTTATCATGAGTAATTCCTGTGCAATAATACTGTCAGGAGCACATCGGTTGTATCTGGCCAGGTTTTCGATTGGCATACGGAATCCCATAATTTGAGCACCATTTAATAATCCGGACTCCCCGTTAAGATAAAAATCGCCATTTTTCTGTTCCAGTGTCCGTATTCCGGTGGTCGTAACAAAGTCATCAATAACTTGTCCATCCCTGTTTTTTAAAATAACTTCTGTTTTATACAGGAAAGGAAAGTCGTAATGCCATAAACGGGGAGCATAAACCGGGACTTCGATCTCCATGGTTGTTGTAATCCGTGGTTTCAGTTCAACATTTTTTGTTATCGAAGCAGCAAGAATCCCTTCAGCCGGAAACCAAGGGTAATAGTTAATAACAATCAGCCCATTCAGGGTATTGGAATCATAGTTTCGTACAGAAATTTTATGTTTCTGGACAGCAGTATCTTCTACAGATGCCGTATGTACCAGCACCTGTTTTAACATCTGTTCCCCGGTAAGGATCATTTTGGTACGTCCTAAAAACCATCCGATATTTAAATCTGACGGAGCGTGCCCCATTCGGTGTGTGCTTTTGTTTTTCCATACTTTTACTGCAATCAGATTGTCGCATTCTGGTTTTAAAAATCGGGAGACATCAATTTCGACAGGATGCCGAGTGCTTACAACAGAGATGACCTGACCGTTCAACCAGACTTCTCCTCCCGGATCGATTGTTTCAATCTCAAGAACAGCTTTTTGAAATTTTCCTGGATTGATGGTTTTTCGGAGGTAATAGTCTTCACCTTCTTCACGTATTCCACCGTGTACGGAGGGTAAGTTGACCGTTTTCCACAAACTGTCGTCAAATCCTGATTTTTGCCATCCTTCAGGCGATGGTTTGGTTTGGAACTGATCATCGCAGATAACTTTTGAAATATATGGTATTCGGTCGTTTTTTTGCGGGATATGGTTAAAAATAAACAGATTATCAAGTAGAACCGTTCCCTTGCTTCTGATCGAAAAATTGGTAATGGCAGATATAGAAGTATCGGACATGGGGATATAATCAAATTGCAGAAGGTTATTGATTATCAGGTTATATCGCTTTTGTGTAAAATCACCTTCAATCGATATTGTAAACCAGTCGTTTATTTGAAGGTCTTTGCTGATTGCTTTGCCGCACGAATAAGCGATGACTTTCCCCTGTAACCAGTCGATTACTATTGCCTGTTTTTGGTTATTACCCATTGAAAATGAGAATAGAGAATCTGATTCAGACCGTATTTTAATATCGACTTTAAACCTCCAGTATAATGAATCTGTTTCTCTCTTTACTTTTGCATTAACCAGCTTTAAAGATCCTTTTTCAACGGAAACCCCTTTGAATGCATTCCAGCTATTCAATGCATGATGCCGGGAGGTATCCTGTCCCTCCCTGTATCCGTATGCTTTCCATCCGTTCAGGGGAATCGTACGGCGAATTTTTGTCAATGGCTGGGGTTTCAGTGCCGAAAGCAATGAGTCAATTTCCTGATTGCTGACAGCTTTCCTGTTCAAGTCAGGATCCTTAAAAAACCGGGAAGAATATACAGCGTAATCTTCCAGGAACCGGATGCGTTGATCGGTATTCATCCATTCGGTTTCCCCTTTGAAATCGGTTTCCCCGTTTGCTTCAGGATCATTTGTAAAATGCCTTAATTCAAAAGATTTATAAGTAGTTTGAGAAAACAGGCTTAAAACAAAGAGGCAGGGCAGGAAAAATGAGAGTCGTTTCATTGCAGGAAGTTTAACCCTGTTATCTGGTTTGGTGTTTTTCGATAATTCATGATCTTTTTCCCGGAAAGTTATTTGGGAAGAAATAACCAAACCTCGGGATGCATGGTGTAAAGGCTTGGTTTTTGTCCTCTGAAAACCAGGATCGGGCTGGAATGGTCTCCCTCCACAATGGGATTTCCGGGATATTTCTCAAAGTGGATCAAATCGGTTGAAATTGCCACGTTAGATGTCCAGATAACATGCGAAGTAGGATTCTGCCAATCGGGCCGGTCGGTGGCATGGTAGTAAAGGTAATACTTTCCTCTGTATTTAACTACCTGATCAGCAGCAACAGCGGCTTTATCGTAATGGCCGGGTCCCAGGGCTATCACCGGCTCATCCTGGATATTTTTCCAGGTTTGATGGTCGGCTGATGTTGCCGCCCAGATTCCCATATCATTGCGTTCATAGAAAAGGGTCCATTTTCCGTTTTCTACCCATACCGTCGGGGTTCCATAAGGGCCAGGGATGGGTTCGCCCTTTGTAGAGAGAATTGTTAAATCACCCTGTTCTTCCCAGTTTATCCCGTCTGTGGAAGTCAATAAATGTGCTATATCGTTCTCTCCTTCGGCAAACATATAATAAATGCCCTCATTTTTCAGAACAAACATATCTTCGGTCCATTTAGCGCTAAATACAGGTTGGTCAGAGTACCTTTCCCAGTGGATGCCATCGGATGAAGTGGCATACCCCAGGAATTTCTGACGGGTTATTTCCGGATTATAACCAGTGTACCATAGTTTGTACAATCCATTTTCATATAAAATGAAACCACGTTCCCTGATTCTTTGATCCCAGGTTCCGGTTCCCGTACCTGAAAACACCGGGTTTCCCTGATACGGAACAAAACTGACCATTTCCGGATCAAAATCACTCCGGATTGATTTTGCGGCTTTTTGCTGACACCCTAGGAAGGTGACGAAGATACACACAAGAAATATTTTAAAGGAAGCTTTCATAAGGGAGGAAATTTTTGGATTTTCATTCGTATAAATTTTCAATGTTAATCTCTACAATTTTCGTAAGAACTTTTGCTTTTCAATCTAC
>CAYNBE010000146.1:0-9471 GCA_964395045.1 uncultured Prolixibacteraceae bacterium
AGTTCTTACGAAAATTGTAGAGATTAACATTGAAAATTTATACGAATGAAATGATAAAAGTATTGGTAACCGGTGCGAATGGTCAGCTGGGCAGGGAGATTCAGTCACTGACACAATCTGACGGGGATTTCCGGTTCCTTTTTACCGATATAGATACTCTTGATATTACCGACCGGAATGCGGTAGCCTGTTTCTTTTCCCTTGAAAAACCCTCTTTTGTGGTTAATTGTGCTGCATTTACCGCTGTCGACAGGGCTGAAGAAGAAAAAGAGCTGGCGTTTCTTCTGAACGCAGTTGCCCCGGGAATACTGGCCAGCGAATGCCAGACTCTGGCAGCCGGATTAATCCACATATCCACCGACTATGTATTCGACGGGTCAGGCAACCGGCCTTATGTCGAAGATGATTCGGTGAATCCGCTGGGGGTGTATGGCAAAACAAAACGGGAGGGAGAAGTAGTTGTCCTGGAAAATCCTGAAACTATCGTGATCAGGACATCATGGCTCTATTCCCCGTTCGGAAACAATTTTGCCAAGACCATGATTCGTTTGGGAAAAGAGCGGGAAACCCTGCATGTGGTGTTTGACCAGGTGGGAACCCCTACCTATGCGCACGATCTTGCTGCCGCCATTCTCAATATCATACGGAAAGGAAAATCGGCCTGGACGCCTGGCATTTATCATTATTCAAACGAAGGGGTCTGCAGCTGGTATGATTTTGCTTTGGCTGTTCACAGGATGGCCGGGATTTCGTGCCGTGTTTTTCCGGTCGAATCAAAAGATTTCCCAACTCCCACGGTACGTCCTCATTATTCTGTTCTTAACAAACAAAAAATCAAATCAACCTTCGGGATTGAAATCCCGTATTGGATGGACAGCCTGAAGGATTGCATTCAACGAATTTGAACTTACTGATATGAATGAAAAGAATGAATTATTGGAGCGTGTCATTTCGAGGGCACGATCCTGGCTGGAACCAACCTATGATGAAGACACCCGGAAAGAGGTTCAGCGAATGCTTGACAATCCTGATCGGGCAGAGCTGATCGATTCATTTTACAAGGGCCTGGAATTTGGAACCGGAGGCCTGCGGGGGATCATGGGGGCGGGAACGAACAGGATGAACATATATACGGTCGGAGCTGCTACTCAGGGATTGTGCAACTACCTGAAGCGATATTTTGCCGGGTTGCCTGAAATAAAAGTTGCCATCGGGCACGACTGCAGGAACAACAGCCGGCTGTTTGCCGAAAGCAGTGCTGGCATTTTTGCTGCCAACGGGATCAGGGCATTGTTGTTTGACGATCTTCGCCCAACCCCTGAAATGTCGTTCGCCATCCGCGAATACGGATGCCAGAGCGGAATCATCATCACGGCATCGCACAATCCGAAGGAATACAATGGATACAAAGCATATTGGGAAGATGGATCACAGATTGTGGAACCCCATGATGTCAACATCATCGGGGAAGTAAAAAAAATCAGGCCACAGGATATCCTGTTCAACGGACCAGGGGAACGGATCACCATCCTGGGAAAGGAGACCGACATGAAGTTTATCGAGAAGGTGAAATCGGTCTCCCTCTCACCGGAAATCGTCAGCAGGTATGCCAATCTGAAAATTGTATACACTCCGATCCATGGGACAGGGGTCAGGCTGGTTCCGGAAGCACTGAAAGCTTTTGGCTTTAACAGCATCATCCATGTTCCGGAGCAGGATGTGGTTAGCGGGGATTTCCCCACAGTGGTTTCACCAAACCCTGAAGAACCGGCTGCCATGGAGATGGCTATCGCCAAAGCTATGGAAACGGATGCCGAGCTGGTGCTGGCTACCGATCCTGATGCCGACCGAATCGGAGTGGTAGTGAAGAACAACCATGGCAGGTATGTCATCCTCAATGGCAACCAGACGGCTTTGCTTTTCATTTATTATATCATTACCCGGATGAAAGAAAAGAATATACTGAAGGGGAATGAATTTCTCGTGAAAACCATTGTGTCGACTGAACTGATCTCCGAAATTGCCATGAGAAACCAGATCAGGATTTTCGATGTCTATACCGGATTTAAATATATCGCCGAAGTAATCAGGGAGAATGAAGGTGTCCTGAAATATATCGGGGGCGGAGAGGAAAGCTTTGGCTTTATGCCCGCCGATTTTGTTCGTGACAAGGATGCGGTAAGTTCGTGTGCACTGATGGCAGAAATTGCAGCCTGGGCAAAAAGCAAAGGCAAAAGCCTTTTTGAGCTGCTTCAGGATATTTACCTGGAATACGGGTATAGCCGGGAGAAGATGAAGTATGTAGTCCGGAAGGGAAGGAGCGGCGCTGAGGAGATTAGCAGGCTGATGGAGAACTTCAGAAGAAACCCGCCCCCGCGTCTCGGAGGTTCATCGCTCGTGACCATCAGGGATTATTTAACCCTGGAGGAAACCAATCTTTTGACGGGTGAAAAGAAAGCTATAAAACAAAAAACAACCTCTGATGTCCTTCAGTTTTTCACCGGGGCAGGTACCAAAGTTTCGGTCAGGCCGTCTGGAACAGAGCCTAAAATCAAATTTTATTTTGAAGTGAGAGGAAAACTGGAATCACGTGAAGAATTCGATGCTGCCGAACTGAGAGCCGACAGTCTGATCGATTCGATGATGGAAGAAATGGGACTGGCCTGAACCTTATGTTCGTTATGGTATAAAACATGATGAGCTCAATGATTGACAGGAATGTGGTTACATTGCAATTGAAAAAAACCTTCAATAAAGATCATTGCAATTTGAATTCCGGAGAGCGCATTCCTTGTCGGCTTTGCCGCGGGGTAAGCGAACAACCCAATAAGGAAGTCCTTGACGGAATCGCCTGCCCGACAGTCAGGCGGGGATTCCCCGCTAATATGCGGCGGGGAGTTCAATTTTAGAAAAATGAAATGAGCATGTATAACGATAAACAAACTGAGATGATTATACGTTACATGCGAATTCCCCGCCTGCGGCAGGCAGGCATCTGTTTCAACAATATGCATTTAATGAACAAAATATAATAAACAGACGAAAGTTATGCAAACAACAGCAAATCAGCTCTTTTTTAAATTGAGGCTATCTAGGATATTTGTCAACCTGGTACTCTTTTTATCGCTACCGGCGATTGGGTTTGCACAACAGGTTCCTACCATGGAAATGAAACCTGAGATGACTGAAATCTGGGATCCGGAAGTGCGTATGGTTGATCCTGGAGAACATCCCGGTGATGTTCCTTCCGATGCAATCGTCCTGTTCGACGGAAAGAACCTGGCTGCTGAGTGGGCCGATTTAAAAGGGAATGAACCCCGCTGGAAGGTAGAAGACGGTGCTGTGACTGTGGCAAAAGGGACTGGAAACATCAGGACAAAAAGGGTATTCACCGATTTTCAGCTGCATATTGAATGGCGCACTCCCGCAGAGGTTTCGGGTGAAAGCCAGGGACGGGGCAACAGCGGGATATTTCTACAGGAAGTTTATGAAATTCAGGTGCTTGACAGTTATCAAAACCGAACTTACCGAAATGGCCAGGCCGGGAGTATTTACAAACAATATGCCCCGCTTGTGAATGCATGCAGAAAACCAGGTGAATGGCAAACCTACGATATCATTTACAATGCTCCCATATTCAGGGCCGACGGGACTTTCATGGTTCCACCCAGGGTAACGGTCATCCACAATGGAGTCGTGGTACAGAACTGTGTCAGCCTGAGGGGGCCTACTGTTTACACGGGGATTCCCGAATATTTTTCGAAGCCTCACGGCCCAGGGCCAATCATGCTCCAGGACCACGGGAATCCTGTCAGTTACAGGAATATCTGGATCAGGGAATTATAAACAGGGAGGTGTTTCAACCATTCCGGATGGAATCAGTTGCTCCGGGGGCGTGCTGTTTCAAGTCCGATACGTTTTCCATTGAAACTCGCCTTTCCGAATGCCTTATATACATCGCTTTCAAAACGGTTGTCCACTTCGAAAAACGAGAAATTTCTAAGAACTTCGATTTCGCCGATTTCTACCGATTTCCCGGGCATCTGTCTGTTTATTATTTCGATAATCGATCGCTTGTCAACCTTGTCATTCTTTCCGAGGTTCAGGAAAAACCGTGAAAATGAAACTCCTTTCTTCCCTCTTGACCAGGTTCCCCTTTCTTTCCGAATTGCTCCGTCAGTACTTTTGCCCGATTCTTCTCCATTTCTCCGCCTGGCTTTGACCGGTCGTTTTTTGTCAGTTGGCCCGGAAGTTGTTCCGATATTCAGGTCGCGTGCATTTTCATAGGAGGCAAGGAAACGGTTGAATTCCACTGAAACAAAATGTCTGATCAGGTCGTCGCGGTCGAGCCATTCCAGTTTTTTGTATATCACTTTCAGGTAATCTTCGATGATTTCTGTATTCACTTCCACATTTTCAACCTTGTCAATCAGGTTGAAGAGTTGCTTTTCACAGATTTCGCGTCCTGTAGGGATCGATTTGTATGCGATGGTTTTGCCAAGCATCCGTTCGATCTGTTTCATTTTCCCCTTTTCCTTCAAGTGAAGGATCGACAGGGTGGTCCCCTTCTTTCCGGCCCTTCCTGTCCGTCCGCTGCGGTGGATATATACTTCCGGATCATCGGGTAGGTCATAATTGATGATGTGCGTCAGGTCGTTGACATCGAGTCCCCGGGCTGCCACATCGGTGGCGATCAGAAGTTGCAGGTGCCTGTTCCGGAAACGGTTCATGACAATGTCGCGCTGATCCTGTGAAAGATCACCGTGCAGGGCATCGGCATTGTACCCATCCCTGATCAGATTGTCGGCAACTTCTTTAGCTTCGGCCCGGGTGCGGCAGAATACAATCCCATAAATATTCGGATTGACATCGGCAATTCTTTTCAGCGCTTCATAACGGTCGCTGGCGTGAACCAGGAAACATTCATGTACGACATGATCGGCGCCGGAATTCTTTTTCCCGACGATCACCTCAGTGGGATGATCCATGTAACGGGAAGCAATGTTCAGGACTTCGGACGACATGGTTGCAGAAAACAGCATGGTCTGTTGTTTCCCGGGGGTGGCCGAAATTATTGTTTCAAGATCTTCTCTGAATCCCATCGAAAGCATCTCATCAGCTTCATCGAGGATTAACCACCTGATTTGGCCGATCTTCAGTTTCCCCTGGCTGAGGAGATCAACGGCCCGGCCCGGTGTCGCCACAACGATCTGGGCTCCTTTCGCAAGGCTCCTGATCTGTGTGTTTGCCGAAGCACCTCCGTAAACGGCTGCAACCGACAACCCCGGGATGTATTTGGAATATTTTTGAAGGTCGCCGGAAATCTGCATGCAGAGTTCACGGGTCGGACACAAGACAAGAGCCTGCACCATGGTTGCTGCAGGGTCAATCTGCTGTATGACCGGAAGCCCGAAGGCAGCTGTTTTTCCAGTACCGGTCTGTGCATTTGCAATCAGATCTGAATTTTCTGAAAGAAGAAGTGGAATCGTTTTTCCCTGAATAGGGGTGGGAGAGACAAAGCCCATTTCCTCGATGGCTTTCAGGATGGCGGGACTTAATCCCATCTCGTTGAAAAGAATCATTTTAAATAACTGTTTCTGAAATAGGGCGCAAAAGTATGTTTATTTTCTGTAATACAACACGATCCCCTTTTTTTTATCCCGAAGCGGGAGTAATTTAACAAACGGTGGGCAATAAAAGCCCGAACCGGGGGTAAAACAAGTGGTATGAATGAAATTTACGGATGCTGCAGATTGCGTCGGTCATTCAAATTTTCTGGGAGAAGGGGGCACCGGTTGAAAGCTGAAAAGTCTTTGTCTCAGCTGTTCATTCAGGAGAAAACCTACCAATCCCACATCTCCGGGGTGGTTTGGATAGAATGAAAGCCTTATTTGCATGGTTTGAAGCATCAGTGATTCATTGTGCACCCTTATCCCGATCCCAAGTCCGCTGTAAGGCTTCCCTTTTGTAATCCAGCAGTTCTCACCGGCTATTACACCCAGGTCAACAAAAGTGAAAAGTGCTGCATTAAACCTGTAAAACTCTTTTTTCAGGAAATAAACCATTTCAGAATTGAGGCTTAAGCGTTGTTTCCCCCATACTTCCTCGCTTTTAAATCCTCGTATTAGAATATTGTCCTCGAAGTAAAGCTTTTCATTTTCCAGTCTGTTGATTCCATATTTGTAATTCACCCTGAAAAACTGCCTGATGGTTGCCTTGCCTAAGGGCATGAGAGGTGAAATGTATAGGCTACCGAATTCAGCGAGTCCCTGTTCAATATGTCCATTCTTCAGATAACTGCTAAATCCTGCCGAAAAAAAAAGGTGAGCAGGACTGGAACGAAGCAGGTTGGCGTTTGCAAGATGGATGTGGGAATACAAACGGTTACCGGAATCACTTCTGTCGTATCCGGCAACAAGCTCATACCTGTACCCTTTTGGAATGTCTTCGGTGATCCCGTAACTGTATACCATCTCATCGGTTTTAAAAATCCTTTGGGACCATGTGACTCCGGCTAAGATAAAATTGGTGTTCCGGTATAGCTGATCTCCCAATGGAGAGGGAGGGGGGCGAAGGGTAAAATGACGGTGGATGAACTGTCCGGAAAACGTAATCCGGGAATTCAGTTCTTCCCTTCCTATCCGGAAATTTCTGCCGCACCAGCCTCCATATTGAACATAACCGGTCAGGTCGGGATTCTGGGGTGCTTTTTCATTTGGAAGATGGTAAGTGCGTTTCATCAGATACCCCGATGCACCATAACCCCATTTATCGGAGACCCGCAGGAAGTCCTTGTTCAGGTTCATCTCTGCCCCTTCGTTTTCAAAGGTGTTAAGATACCCTGATGTAAATGTGATAAACTTTCCACCGATGTTGTTGATCTTGTAAAGTGCTTCGATGCCCATATAAGGCTCCTTCATGAGATGACCGACCAGACGTGCCGACAATTCATGGCCTACTCCGAAAATGTTGCGGTTATACAGTACCACATCGGCTGAATTGCTACTGTTTACGCCTCCCGAGACACCAAACGAAAACCGGTCCTGAACCACCAGCGTAAGATTTACATATCCGGGATCGGTGGTATCGGATGCGGCAAAAAAACGTGCGTCCTTAATGTAGGGAAAAGCTCTGAGCAACCTTTCGCTTTCATATAAATCGCCCGACTTCAGGATATCTCCCTTGTGTATAATCAGATTTTTACGGATGTTATGGAGGTCAGACCGGGTGTGAAGAAAATTACCTGTTTTTTCATACCAGATGGAAGCTTTTCGGGTCGTATCTTTCAGGGTCGGTCCAAATACATCAAGCCGGATGATCCTGATATCACGAATGATTTTCCCGGTATAACCGGATAAATGCTCCAGCGAATCGGTCGTTCTTTTTTCTGTTTTCGGATTCCGGATGATCAGGTTGTGCAGAAGCTGGGTCAATTTCATCTGTCCTGCCCTGACCTTCAGCGAATCATAGAATGAATCATATCTTAACCTGGCTGTTTCTGAACCTGTAATTGAATCATTTCCGGATAGTTGTATTCCCCCTGATACCCTGAATCCCAGAATCAGGAATGTAACGAGCATGATTGCAAAATATCTGCTTGAGATAATCGTCATATAGATGCGTACAAACACATTCGGTTAGCCAAACGGACAGGATTGATGAAATTTGAAGGTTAATGTGTACAACAATCCATGTTGGGCACTTTTACCTCCCCTTGTTTCGTCAGAATACCTCCAATACGCTAAATTGCAAATATTTTAATTAAGATATTGTTATACAATGTGTTAATTTGTGTTAATTTGCGTTTGGACACGATTCATGAAATACAAGCTTTTGGTGATACCGTGGCATTGCTCCCCGAAAAATTGACCATGTATTTTGGTGTATAATTTGTAAATTTGGCGTCTTGTGAAATCATTGGTCAGAATATATAAGCACAATATTTACAGCATCATCGGGACATTGGTATTCCATATTTTGCTGGTTGGGGTATTTTTAATCGCAGAGATAGATATTCAGCAGAAGATCAGGGAAAATGAAGTGATCGTGGAAATCCCTGTTGAACTCATTGAACAGGACGAGCAAAAGGAGGCCGTATTAAATGAACAATCCGGTTTAATATCGAATAATCCTGCTTCCATACAGGACAATCTATCCGAAAAAAGCAGCAGGCCTGGGTCTCAAAGTAAAGGGGAGCCTGAGGCAACTGCCAGTGACCGCTTTTTTGATGAAGGTTATCAGAAGGAACTTGAGGCAGCAAAAAAACTGGTGCAGGATGTGAATAATCAATTGACCAAAAAGCCGGTGGATATCAGGGATATCAGAATGCCTGTTCAGGTAACGGATGGAATGTCGAAAGATGAAATCAAAAATGTAATCCACACTGGGGAAAGCAACATCGAATATTTTCTGGAGAACCGCTACCACCTGCGGATGCCGGTTCCGGTTTATCTGGCCCGCGGGGGGGGTGTCGTAACAGTTGACATCGTTGTGGACAGGGAAGGAAAAGTGGTTGTTGCAAAACCACGGTTGATGAACGGCGCCTATGATGAGCAGATGATCCTTTATGCTGAGGTAGCCGCCGAGAGGACACGGTTCAATCCCGACCCTGCCGCACCTGTGCAGCAGAAAGGAACCATCCGGTATACATTTATCCCTCAATAAGCAGAGAGAAAGGTTATTTAACAACATTTAACTTTTTTATTTTGCTGATAAGTGTTTCTGTTTCTATCTTTGTGTGACGTTTATTTTCATAAGTTTAGGTTTAGTTAGGTTAGTTAGTTTAAAGAGAAAGGATAGAATGTTGATTCTATCCTTTTGTTTTTTCTATATTTACATCCCTGTACGTTCAATGATTGAGTCCCGGGCCGGATGGTAAAGTGGCTCCTCCGGTTTAAGCGAAAAATGGGTCAAGGATTTTACCTAAGGATCATTAATGTGACTGAATTAGAGTAGTTTACGAAACCAATTGTATGATGTTACAAGTTGTTGATATTTTTGGAGTTGTGGAAATTTTCTGCGATAATTGTTTTTTTTCGGATATTCAGGGTTACCTTTAATTGAAAATCAGAATTACTATATAAGGAAATGAAAAGTTATACAGATGATCAGATTCTGAATGGAATTTTGAGGCATGATAACCTTGTGCTTTCTTACATTTATGAGCAGTATTACTACAAAGTGAACGCTTTTGTCAGAAAAAACAGTGGAAGCAGTGCTGATGTTAAGGATGTATTTCAGGAAGCGATCATCATTATTTACAGGAAGCTAAAAGAAAATGGGCTTTCGATACAAAATGGGGCCTTCGAATTATACTTTTTTTCAGTATGCAGATTTTTATGGCTGAAAGGATTGGAAAAAAGGAAGTTGGAAAAGGAACGTCTGCAGGAAGTTCTTCCTTTTGATGGTGATATTTATGATGACAACCTCAGTAACCTGGTGGAGAAAATTGAAATGTTTTTGCTCTTTCAG
>CAYNBE010000147.1:0-9429 GCA_964395045.1 uncultured Prolixibacteraceae bacterium
AAGAATATCGTATTGAGTTATACCATCCCGTACCAGTTTCTTGCATTCCGGAATGCCCAGTTTTATATCTCTGCAAACAACCTTATTACAGTTACAAAATATATCGGATATGATCCGGAATTTGCCTATTCCTATTCCCAGATTGAGCAGGGGATTGATTACGGACAGACTCCGCAGAACAGGCAATTCATTTTAGGAATCAAATTGGGTTTATAACTTTCGATATGCTATGTCAAACATGAAAAAGCTTCTTAAATATGTTTCTTTTCTGGCAGTTTTGGCCGGTAGCCTAGGGTATCTTTCATCCTGCAAAGATTTTCTGAATCCGGAACAGGAGTTAAATATCACAGAAGATCTGCTTTTTGACGACTGGTATGAATATCGCTCCGTTGCCATGGGATTATATGGCCTGCAGCAAAAATTGGTAGAACAGCTCGTTGTTTTGGGAGAATTGCGAGCCGACTTGCTTCAGATTACGCCCAACGCCGATGCAGATCTGGTGGAAATTTACAATTTCAATATTTCAAAGAATAACAAATACGCTTCACCTCTTCAATTTTACAAGCTGATTTCAGCTTCGAATAATTTTATCAGGATATTAAAAAAGGAGCATCCCGAAGTGATGGATCCTAAATCGTCTGTTTCGAATTATGACAGACTGTATGGAGAAGCGCTTTGTATGAGGGCTTGGGCCTATTTTAATGCGGTCAGGATTTACGGCAGAATTCCCTATTTCCCCGAATCGCTGACCTCGGTAGGAGAGATTGAAAGCTTTGTCAATTCTTCAGGAACTTACATCGACAGTGTTGATATTCGGTTCTCCACCGACGGTTATTACAACGATACAACCTACAATACCGCCATCAAATTGGATAAACAGTATCTTAACCAACGCCTTGTGATCGATAGGTTTACAAGGGAACTGGAAACTGAGGTGAAAGCAGTTGGTGTGAACCATTATATGGAAAACAACGACAACACCTGGGAAATTACAATTTGGAATGAATTTGCCTATCATGCACTTCTTGGCTTGATGTATCTGACCGACGGCAATCTGGCCAAAGCAGTGGAGCATTTCGGGAATAAGATCATGTACTTTTTCCCGGCCAGCAATCCGCGTTATCAGCTTGATCAGAGTTTTTCGGGGAGCAACTGGAGAAACATCATCACTTCGATTGACAACAGGGAACATATTTACACTATCTGGTTCAACAAAAACAACCAGCAGCAAAACAATTTCCAGGAGCTTTTTGAACCGCTTTCACCCCATAAATATATGTTAAAGCCCACCCGGGCATGTGTGATGAAATGGGAATGTATTTGGGATAACTATACAATTGTTGAAAACATTTCGTTCCCTGCCAAAACAAAACTGGGATATATGGGCCGACCGGGAGATTTTAACCGGGGATATGGTGTATCCTACGCATATATTGCCAATGACCAGATTCTTCCACCGAATCGAATCCAGAACGTATTGTATCTTAAAGCCTTGGGAGACGAACGAACGGCTGACCTGATGATGGAAGGTGCCGACACAGTGGTATGGAAGTACTCATACGAAAAAAAACTATATGACCAGGATGCCAAATTCCATCTTTACCGTGCTGCAGGAATTCATCTTTACATGGCTGAAATTTATACATGGTGGGCATTTTTTCAGAACGGACAGGTGAGGACCTATACCACCAATGCAGTAAACATTGTCAATTATGGTAGCAATTACAATGTCGATGTCCGACGTCCCCAGATGGGAGTGAGGGAACGGGTGGGATTCGGCGGTTCCAATGACGGAATCAAAGTTGTCAATTACATTTACAATCATCACCCTTTTACAAACCAGATTTTGGGATTCAGGGATCTTACAAACAACCTGCTTGGGAAGCAACTTTACCTGGAAGAACAAATTCTGGACGAAAGGGCCCGGGAACTGGCTTTTGAAGGGGAACGGTTTTATGATCTTATGCGGGTGGCTAAACGAAGAAATGATCCTTCCTTCCTGGCAGGAATTGTTTCTGCCAAGTTTCCGGCAGGGAAGCGGGAAGCTATTTATAATTTCCTGCTGGATGAGAACAACTGGTTTATAAAATATTTTGAGTAATCCGGAAAAGGGATTCTCCCGGTCCCGGAAAGAGGATACGGACTTTCCCAAGTCCGTTAAAACAAAATAAGCGGGTACCGAATCAAATCCGGGAGAAAGGATTCTCCCGGTTCCGGGGACCCACGATTCATTTTTCCCCTGCAAATTCTCGCAACAGGGAGCGGGTTTTTTTCCCCGACTCTTTCAGGTCGGATTCTTTCCAGTTTCCTTCTGAGGATGCCTGGGGCAGCAGCATGGAGCAGGTCTCATTTTTATCTGAAATAGACCAGGTAATCCAGCTTATATTGTTCTCAAACATCCAGTCACGCCATATTTTCCATTCCTCATCATCGATCGGCCCGTTCCCCGAAGCCTCCATCCCTGCCGATTCGGAAACAAACAATGGTATTCCTTTCCGGAGTGCGTAATTGCACCGGTCTCTCAGAAACTGCCGGTGTGTTCCGGCATAGAAATGCATGGTGTACATCAGGTTGTCAAATCCGGAAATGGGATCATCGGCCACAAGGTGCACATCCTGGCACCAGTGTGGACTTCCCACCAGGATAACATTGTCGGGATCATGTTCCCGGATGGATTTAATAACTTCAATGGAGTACTGTTTGACATCTGCCCATGAATCGCGGACAGGTTCATTGAATATTTCATAGATAACATGTGGAAAAGCTCCATATCGGGCTGCCATATCCGAAAAGAATGCCTTTGACTCTTCAAGCCGTAATTCATGGCTGTGCCAATCAATGATGACATAAACGTTATTCTCGATTGCACCGCGCACGACGGCCTCAATGGTTTTCTTCGACCATTCAGGCTGGTCGAGGTAACTTTTTTGCGGACCAACTCCCATGGCTGCCCTGACAACCATACATTTCCAGTCATCACGGAGCCATTGAACCGATTTTTCGTTGTAAAACCTGGGCCACCAGTTGTGCCATCCATAGCTGACTCCCCTCATAATAACTACTTTTCCTTGTTCGTTCACCAGGTTGGTACCTTTCACGGACAAACGACCGTGTTCTTTTACCGGCTGCGCATTCAGATATGCGAGACCCAGGGCAAGAATCATACATGCTGAAATTAGTCTCTTCATAGTTTCTTTTATAAATGGATATTTATGTTGAAGTTTCAGGGAATTAAATCCGGATATTCTTCCCTGAAACTTCTCTTTTTATGATGAACAGGTTGATAAAGAATTTATTTTGCAACATCATCTAACTGACATTACAAAAACATAGTTCATTTAACGGACAATTATTTTTTCGCCAAACATGAGATTATTTGTAATTGCTCTGATAATACAGAGGCCAGGAGGAAGCCGGCCAGCATTGATCACTGATTCGCCTTTTCCGGCAATAATTTTCCTGAACAACGCGCCTTTTTCATCATAAAAGCTAAGTATTTTGATCGATTCCGGTTTCATGAACCGGATCATCAGATTTCCCCCGGCCATTTCCTGCCAGGCTAAAAGAAAGTTAGATCCGGTCAATGGAATTCCGGCCGAGGAAGTAACCAGTTCAAAGGTCAACCTGTCGATGTTAAAAAGCGGTTCGCTGATAATGGAAAACCGGAGTATCTGTTGTCCGGAGTCAAGCTTCATGGTTGTTGCCACGTTTTTTGCTGTCAGCCAGCTTTTTGTTACAGGAGCTATGATGGTGTCGGATTCTGCTTTGCCACAACGGATGGCAAATTTTCCCCCTCCTGACATGGATGCAATTGAAATATAAACCAGATAGGTACCGGCGGTTTTTACCCGGACTGTATATTCAAGCCATTCCCCTTCGATGGCATTTCCAACATGATATCCGGTACCATTCCGGTCGTAAATATCTACGGCCTCTGTGGTCCGGTATGCGCCGGCAATATTCAGGCCGTCGGTCTCATGATATGCAATTCCTTCTCCTCCAAGGTCGAAATCTTCTGCTTCAATAATCCCGGGAATGGAGAGCGGATTACCCAGAAAAAAGCCACGTACTCTTCTTTCCCAAGCCGGAAAATAAATACTCTGGGGATAGGAGGTGTGTATATTTCCTGCTGTATCACGGGCCGAAACTTTATAATAATAGGTTTGGTCCACCGGTGGTTTGATATCTTCAAAAACCGCTGAGGTACCCTGCAATACTGATATGGCGGACCATGCATGCCCGGTATACCTTCGCAGAATCCATACTGAATCGTAGATGGTACGGTTTGTCCAGGTGATTTTGATCACTGAATCCCTGGAGACCAGTAGATTTATGTAGGTAGGTGTCAGGGTAGGGGAAGCAACGACAATATCCTTGATTTCTTCCCAGGTTCCTGAATTTCTGATCAATATTCTGAAGTCTCCGCCGTCGTCCCATGCACAGTAGGCGAATCCGTTCTGAACCGAAAGATCAACATACGCGCTGTAATGCCTCATTCTGGAGTTGTAGTCACAGGTGCGGATGGCTCCATATTCTCCCAGAATGACCGGTATGTTGTTTTGATCAGACCATTCCCTTACCTTCCTGAATTTTCCGGATAGAGCTTGATAATCTGCCGGATTTCCCCATGTTCCCTGCCCTTCAAGTCCAAAGAGATAGGGATCGTATGAGTGAAACGATCCCATCAGGAACCGGTCGTCAGGGATTGAAGCGGCAATCAATTCATCCGATCCGCCCCAGTTGTGTCCCTGGATGACAACAATCCGGAAAGGATTGGTTTTTCGGATGATCTTCAGCACCCGTAGGTGGAGATCATCGTTTTGTTGTTTCGTTAGTCCGTAGGGTTCGTTGATGATTTCAAACAGTAACCGATCGGACTTGTTTTTGAAACGGTGCGAAATCTGACTCCAGATGCTGTCAAAACGGTCACGGTTGGCTTGTGAATAGTTTTTTTTGATCCAATCTTCATGATGTGCATTAACAATAATAAACAGCCCGCGATTCAATCCCCAGTCAATGACCTGTTCAACCCGCTGAAGCCAGGATTCATTTATTTTATAGGGCAAAGAAGTGCCTGTATGACCATCCCACCGTACAGGAATCCGGATACATTTGAATCCAGCATTTTTATAATGGTCGAAATATTTCTCCTGTGCCGGTGGATTGTTCCAGCCTCCTTCAGTCGGAGGTTCCATTGTGTTTCCCAGATTGATACCCGGTTGCATCAGAAGGACCGCTTCCCGGGGTGTAATCTGAGCTGAAGCTGACCCCGCCATAAGATATATGGGTGGGATAAGAGAAAGAAAATAACTAAAAACCTGTTTGAAAGATTTCTTCATAAAATTCCGAAGGGATAAAATGGCAAATGCATTCATGGTCTGACAAACGATGAAAAAAAAGAGCCTGAAACCAGGCTCTTTTTGTCAGAAGTTGGGTAGGTTACTGTTTTACGATCTTAAATTTTCCTTTCATGGAATTTCCATCGCTGACAGTGATAAAATAGATCCCGGATGGCTGGTTGTGCAGAGAAACCGTTTCAAGGGTCTTTCCGGCCACAACAGAGAGTACCGGGGCACCCAGTAGGTTGTATACCTGAATCCTGTTACCGTTTGACAATCCGTTGATGCTAACAGGTCCGCTGGTCGGATTGGGATATACCGACAGAACAGCGGCATCTGTTTTCGGGAGATTGGTAAGATCAAGCTGAAGGGTATACCATGCGACAGTCAAACCATCGGCTGCAGTAACTTTCAACCGGTCACCTCCGTTCAGGTCGGCGGTTTTGTTTTCTTCGCCCTTGGCATTGATAACAACAGCTTTGGCGCCAAAGGCAGGTACAATTTTGCTGTAGAAATCAGTAAGAAGGGTTTTTCCGGTTGGTCCTGAAATTACCATTCCGATTTGATCGACATTGTAAACAGATGAAGTTACAAAGGCTGCATATTTGGTTCCCAGAAATTCTTCCCGAAGCATGGAAAGGAAATATACTTTCACCTTTTTTCCGTCCTGCGATGTTACGATTACTTTATCATCGAGACTCATTTCTCCCATTGTCCTTTCAAATCCGGCCTTGTCGATGATCTTCAGGGAAGAACCCGTAACCGGGGTGACATTCTTCAGGAAAGTTGGTACCGTAGTTCCCCTCGGCAGGAGAGAAACAAGGCCTGTAGCCTGATCAATCTGATAAAGCTCGGAAACAATAAAGGCATCGCTTGCCGAGGCATTTGGTTTCAGCTGATACAGGATTTTTGTTGTTCCGTTTTCGGCAATTACTTCGAAGAAGATTTTGTCGGTTGCCTGGGTGAATACCTTGACCGTATCGAAGTTCATTTTCTCGAATGCAACATAAGCATCGTTTTCATCCACAATGGTCAGGATGGAATTCAGCGGTTTTTTCACATTTTCGAATACGGTCTTCACAGTGGTTCCGTAATCAAATCCGCTAATGGTTCCGGTGGTTCCGCTGATAGCAATGGTGTATTTGGTTGATGTTAGTTTCGCATCCGAACTCAGGCCTTCCTCGGTGACATTCAGAATATATTTGGTCATATTGGTGCTGTCGGCCGAAACCACGATCAGGGTATCGTTGAGACTTAGCATGTCAGTACCGGAGAGGATAGCTCCTGTGGAAGCTTTCTTCAGCTTGAGGAATTGTCCGGGATCGGCTTTGATGATCTTCGATAGGAAAGAATTCACATTGGTGTTGGTTTTAACCCCCCTGATGCTTTCATTCGTGGAATAACCTTCGCTGACTTTGTATTCAAGGGAACCGACAGTCGATTTGTAAACAGTGACCGTATTCATGAAATGTTGGCCGAGACCGTCACAAATGCTGAGAATGTCAAGTGGCCATCCTACACCTTTGGCCTGGAAATATGGCCTGTCGACCTTGATCCATTCGCTTGTGGCAGCATCGGTTCCGAACGATCCTTTAAAGTAGGGATTTCCATGGTATATTTCCGGTTTTCTATAGTATCCGGTGGTTTGCTGAATGGTAGCACCTCCTACGACCGGTGCAGATCCATCGCCGCTTCCAAACACATCAAGCAGGGTGAAATCGTTCGGGTTGGTGGCTGGTTTTAATCCCCGGGTAATAGAGTCGTTATCGATCCTGAATAGGTACCAGTTGGCTCCGTTCCATTGTTGGAGGGCTTCCCAATTGGGCACGGTTTCTCCCCATGGATTACGTCCAGTGGCCAGATCGATGTCACAGTTATTCCCACCCCATTGTGGATAAGGGGCGCTCTGGCTGGTTGACCGGGTGTCGCCGATTACAAAAACATCTCCCGGATAGACAATCGGGTTCACATTCAGGTCCTGGATGGCCATACGCGGCTTGGCCTGCCAGCTGGCCTGGTCAGCCGTCCATTTGTATCCCGGAATATACACTGCATAACGGTTTGCCCAGTCATTTGGCCCTGAACGCCTGGCTATGGCATCAGCCGGTGTATTGGCATACCCCCATGCAAACATGTAATTGCTCAGATCGAGAATTTCAGTACCCGGATTTACTACTTCGATATACCCGTTGGCCCATTGGTCCTGCCAAACAAACTGGGAGATAAAAGGTTCCCCCTTCCAGGGTTGAACATTTTCTGTGTCTTTCAGTTTGTTCAGTTCCACCTTGTAGGTAAGGAGGGTGGTGTCGTCTTCGGCGGTTGTTTTGAAAATGATTGTCTTGTCCTCAGCCGAGCCACTCAGGGATGTTGCCCGTTGTACCTCGACTTTGGTGTTCAGATCCTGAGGAGTGGCTACCATGGCAGGAAATCCCTCGGTGTCGGAAGGAATATCGACTTTATAGGAATAAGTGACCGGAGCAAAGCCGGGAATTGTATCTCCTTTCCAGCCGTAGAGATCGATAAACCAATCCGGAATTTCAGGCCAGGTGATGGCACTCAGATAAGCATTGTGACTTGGCAGATAAGGCCCTACCTTGAGGTAGTAATCCTTGGTGCTGCCATCTTTGGCTGTTATCCTCAGTATGTCGCCCAGTTTCAGGTCAACCCTTTCCTTGCCGTCTGCAAAAATGATCTTCCAGGTAGCATTGGATGGTTTTTCAAGGTATTTCAGCAGGGTATCAACCCTGGTAGCAAAAGGAATTCCAACCGGATTTGCCGTGATGGTATCCATGCCGGGCATGTTTTCAGTTACAATAAAAGGTGCTCCTCCCCACTCATTGTCTTCCGGATCAAATACGTTCATGGGAATTACAACTTTGGCATCCGGTTTGGGTTCTGCTGCGATCAGTGCGAATTTTTTCTGAAGCAGGGTTGTCCCCACTGCATATACGATCAGCGTATCACCGGTGCGTACAGAGTTGTAAGCTGAATCGGCATGATTAGGTGCATTCTTATAGAACCAGGCCAGTCCGTCTTTCTTTTCAAACTGACGTATCAGCCCGTCGCATCTCCTGGCACCGTAATCAACAGTGAGTGTTCCGTTCACCCAGTCCTGTTTTACGGTGTTCGACTTTAGAGTATTGACGTTCAGCAGGAAATTGCCGTGGTTCCCCAATGTCCAGAACTCCTCTCTGCCTTCGTTTCCCCAAAGCCACGATGAATTACCTGTCGGGAAGAGAGGCAAGGGGAGCCATTCCGAATCGTTGATGTCGACCCCTTTTGTTAATTCCCATGAGGTCCAGGATTCGCCGACCCCCTGTTTTACACTGAACTTACGAACAAGGATGTTTAAACGGGTAGCCTGGGTGATGCCAGCGCAATCGCCTCCCATCAGGTCGGTTGTGCGGCCACCTCCCGAAGAGGTGAGGTCGTTGAAATTGGCATGGACGGCATCTACTACCATAGAGTCGGGTTGGTTGTTTTCATTCATGTAGAAATGACGGAGGAACCAACAGTCTCGGCCACTCCACACTTCGCCCAAAACCTGCCAACCGGGAGTGATGGTATCGTAAGCCTCATATCCCGGGTATCCCGATGATGTTTCATCCGGACTTACCAGCATATCGGCTTTTTTCATCATGATGTCGGAAGTTCTCCGGTTTCCCTGGAATTTTTCAGGCCAGATAGGCGAAAGATCCCGGTTCAGATTGTACCAGACTGAAACCAGGAATGACTTACCCGGGGCCAGCATTTTCTTGGGCAATCTCAGTCGATGGTTGTAATCAGGACCGCCTGTCACGGAATCAGCAGTGGTCCATGGAATCATCCACGGAGTAATCATACCTACCTCAAATTCGGAAAGGTCAACAGTCTTTTCGCCCATGTTGGTCAGCTCAAAATAGGACCAATGGGCTTCCGATATGTTGACCTCGGAAAAAATAAGGTTCCGGTAAGGGCCCTGAGCATAAATCATGCATGAAGCAAACAATAGAAGAAGTAGAAGTTTCAATCTCATAGTCATAAATTTTTAATTGGTGAATAATTAAAGGTTTATTTTTGGTTCATTCATTGCCTGAATTTTGAGATAGTG
>CAYNBE010000148.1:0-9326 GCA_964395045.1 uncultured Prolixibacteraceae bacterium
TGAATTTCTTTGATAGGATTAATTTCTCTGCTTGATGCCACAAACGTTTCCTGGTCTTTGTACCCATAAGCTGACCAGCCTCCGTTGTTGATGACTACATGAAACCCTGCGTTCCCGGGATACAATTCATCATTCAGAAAGTCCTCCTGGGAATTAAAAAATGTCAGATAGAAACCGGTTTGTTCTTCATTATCCGGATTGTCTTCGGGTAGTACATCAAATTCAAGGATAAAATTCTGAGGAAGTTCCAGGTCTTTCATCAGACAGTAAACATGTTCATCGGACAAAGCATACAACCAGTTCCCCGGATAACTGGCAAGTGTTCGTATTTCTCCGGAGCCGTTGGTTGTCCACATGGCTGGAAAGTCTCCCACTGCATCCTGTGAAAAATCATCAAAAAACAGAATCTTGTCACCGGGGACAAAATCATACCTGGTGTAGGATTGAATCCTGTCCTGCGGCTTGGGTGAATCCGTATTTCCTTCAGCCACACGATTCGTGGTTTCTTCGGTCTGACTCCCATCCCCTTGGTCTTTATTTTCCCCGGCTTCATTTCCTGACTCTTCACCAGGATTCTCCGGTTTTTCCTTCTTTCTGAAAATGTTACCGATCCCTTCCTCCATTTTGTTCATTCCCCTGTCAATTCCCTGGTCAACCCGTTCGTTGGCCCTGTTGTTCGATTGGTTTTTGATTTTTTCCTTCAGGTTAATCTGCGGGAATGCCTGAAACGAGGTGAGGATCAGAATATTCAGAATGAAATACTTAATACTTTTCATGACAAACAGATAAATGGTATTCATTGTGCAATTTATAACAATAAATAAGATGTTTCAGGATTTCAGGCCAATTATTGGATTCTCTTCTGTAATTCCGGAATTCTCACTATTCATACCAAAAAGAATTCACGCCAGGGAAAATCATCTGTTCAGCATAGTGAAAACCTGGTTCCAAAGGGTTTCATTTTCCAAAATCCGGAATAATTTTGAACTGGCAGGATTAAATCCTGTCTGATCCTGAGTTTCCGGAACCTGAATTTCTGGCCATTCAATTACAATCAGCTGAATATCGGAAGGGGAGCGGCTTTTGTCGACCAGGTTCTTATTGATCCTGACCAACGGACGCGACCCTGAATAGCCGGCGGGGGTAAGCCCTGAAACATTTGCGTTTTCGCTGTTTGACCACCATGCCTGTGATTTTCGTTCAAGAGGGGACATGGCATTCATTTCTGCTTTCAGTTTCCTAACTGCCTCCCGCCAGGTTGCAAGCGCAATTATTCGGTCAACCTTGTTTATATCTCCAGGTAAAGGTTGAATTCCCTTTGCCGAGATTTCCTCCCTGTAAGCTGCTTCAAGCCTTTGGGCAAGCAGCGGATCATATTTTCTGATTTCTTTAAGGTGTTCTTCAAACTTTTTGAAGGCATTTTCCCTGTTCCATTGCGTAGCTTGTAAAACAGGCTCCTTTGAAGGTTGTGTCTGCGGTTTTTCTACTTTATCAAGTGACATCTGAAAATATGATATCAGAGTAAGCAGAAAATCCTCCCTGGTAACCGGGTCGAAAAATGCTCCGGGGTTGTTTTTTACAGCAACCATCCGGTGTGGCACTGAGATTCGGTGGTATTCCCGGTGTCCGAAAAAATCACCGGTCACCAGTGGTTCTTCATAGATATCCTGGATAATAGGATATCCTGTAAGTTTCAGGGGATTGTTGAATGTGACAGTCAGCCATGCATCCGGATCGCCTGACCAAAGAGGAATGGAATCGCCTGAATGGATAGTGTGGAATCCAACTTCAATCCCGAAAACAGGGAAGTGAGAAGGTGAGCTTTTGTCTTTGGATAAGGTTGCCCTTCCCGTAAAAGTTATTCTCACACCTTTCATTGAACCGTAAAGGGTATCGTTCGAAAAAAAAGAAAGGCAGGTATTGATTTTATTCTTCAGCGAAAGGAATGGAGAGGGTTTTAACCTGATAATTTCAGGTGAAATGAAAATGTTTTTTTCAATTAACCCTTCATGAAAGGGTGTGAGACCCGGGCCTCTGTAATTCGAAAAGGTTTCCTGGCCGGTACCTGTTTTCTGCGCCCGCAGAATCCAGCAGCTGCATAAAAATATCACTGTCAAAGTGAAATACCATTTCATGGCAATTGACATTCTATTTTCGAAAGGGGGACAGGATTCCCAAAGCCGGTATCACTGCCGGTTATCCGGGTGTATTAATAGTTTTCGCACTCAAGCTCGAAAAAGGCCTGGTCATGGTCACAGGCAGGGCATTTTTTGGGTGGTTTGGATGCCTCATGAAGGAATCCGCATACCCGGCATTTCCAGATTACTTTTCCGTTTCTTTCAAAAACTTTTCCCTCTTCCAGGTTCTGATAAAGTCTTATGAACCTGTTTTCATGTGCCTTTTCAATTTTGGCAATGGTCCGGAAGATTACCGCAACCTGCCTGAACCCTTCTTCTTCGGCAATTCTGGCAAATTCCGGATAGAGTACTTCCCATTCCTCATTTTCACCTTCTGCTGCCGCTTTCAGGTTTTCGAGGGTTGTTCCTATCTTCCCGGCCGTATATGTGGCGGTAATGGTTACCATCCTGCCTTCCAGAAGACGAAAGAATTTTTTGGCATGTGCCCTTTCATTCAGTGCTGTTTCTTCAAACAGGGCGGCTATCTGCTCCAATCCCTCCCTGCGGGCTTCCTTGGCAAAAAATTCATACCGGTTGCGGGCCTGCGACTCCCCTGCGAAAGCTTTCAGCAGGTTCTCCTCGGTTTTTGTTCCAGCAAGCGTTTCCATATTTTCTGTGATTTTAGTATTCCAGGGTACGAAAGTACATATAAACTTGGAATGAAAACCGCACGATAGCTAATTATTGAAATGATCCTCCCCTGATATTTTACAGGATGGGTTTCTTATATATCAGAATTTGATAAACCTGGAAAAATTCCGACATTTGTTGCCTGAAAAATTTGTGGGGAAATATGACGATCGACGAGACAGAATCAGAAATAATCGATGAGTTCTCATCGTACGGCGACTGGATTGACAAGTATAGTTACCTGATCGGACTGGGGAATGAACTTCCGCCTATACAGGAGTCCGAGAAAAAGGAATCTTACCTGATCAGGGGATGTCAGTCGCGTGTCTGGCTGGTGCCTGAATTCAGGGAAGGTAAGATTTATTTCAGGGGTGAAAGCGATGCTGTTATTGTAAAAGGACTGATAGCACTTCTGTTAAGGGTGGCTTCAGGAAGAACACCCAGAGAACTGCTTGACTACGATTTCCGTTTACTGGACGAGATCGGGCTGAAACAGCATCTGTCGCCGGTACGTGCTAACGGATTGCTTTCGATGGTTAAACAAATCAGGCTTTACGCTGTTGCTTATAATAAGATTCAGGAAAACAAAGATTGAACATGGACAACAGAATTGACCAGATTATTGCCAATCTGAAAGATGTATATGATCCTGAGATACCGGTGAACATCTATGACCTTGGATTGGTATACAATGTTGACGTCGATGAGAATGACCAGGCAAACATTGTTATGACATTAACTGCTCCCGGCTGTCCGGTGGCAGACATGCTTGTCGGGGAGGCCAGGCAAGCTGCCCTTCTTGTCGAAGGGGTGAAGAACGCCCACGTGGAACTTGTTTTTGATCCGCCATGGGATAAAAGCATGATGAGCCAGGAGGCAAGGCTTGAGCTCGGATTTTTCTGATAATTACTCTGCAAGTGAATTACAAATCTCCAGGTTGATTTCCCTGATCTTATCTTCAATCAGTTTGATCACCTTCCGGTCATAGGTCATCAATCCGTTTACTTCGATTTCCACATCGGTGGTCTGGGTGTAAACGGCTGCAGAATAACAACCGGGAATCAGTTTTTTTAGTTTTTGTGCCAGCTCTATGTATGTCCGGGTAGCTTCCTCCGGAGTTTTATACTGAACATACCCCCAGTTCCGGTCGCTTTCCCAAAGGTGTCCGTCAATCACGAGCCCGATCCCGCCATATTCGCCCAGCACACAGCTTCTTTTTGAATCAAAAAGAGCTATCACCGGATCAGGGTAGTTGTGTATATCAAGCATGTCGCCCGTATCATAAAAGTTTCCTCCGCTGGCGGGATTAACCAGCCTCGAAGGATCGTAGTTTTTGGTCCACTCCGCGATTTCCGGAGTTTTAAACTGCCCCCATGCCTCATTGAAAGGAACCCTTACCACCACGGAAGGATTTGACCAGGTAAGGTCGATGATTTCTTTCCATTCCTGCCGGAAGCTTTCTTCCGAAGCCTGGCTGCGCTGGAGTTCCGTTCCGTTGAAATAATTCCGTGTTTGCCACTGGGGTGATTTATCTCCGTTTGGCATGTCCTGCCATACAAGGATCCCGGTACGGTCGGCATGATAATACCAGCGTGCAGGTTCCACCTTTACATGTTTCCTGATCATGTTGAACCCGAAATCTTTGGTTTTGCGAATATCGAAAAGCAACGCCTCATCGGTGGGTGCAGTGTACAGTCCATCGGGCCACCAACCCTGATCGAGGGGGCCGAACTGGAAATAATCACGGTTGTTCAGCTGAAGCCTGACCACTCCGTTCTGATCCCTGCGGGTTGAAATTTTCCGCATTCCGAAATAGCTCTTCACCTGATCGGAGATGGTTCCTTTCTGAAGAAGGGAAACTTCCAGGTCGTAAAGGAAAGGCGATTCGGGGCTCCACAACCGGGCATCCGGAATACTGACCAAAGCCTCCTGTCCGGCGGCGGCTCTTGCTGTGCCAATGAGGGTCCCTTCTTCAAAAACCTTGAATTCAAGAATGTCCCCGGCTTGCGTGCCTGAAGTCTCTGCCCTCACGGAAAGCGTGTTTCCGTCGATGTCGGGAACCGGTTTTAACCCGGTGATGTAAGCAGAAGTGACAGGTTCTATCCATACTGTCTGCCAGATTCCTGTCACTGATGTATACCATATAGTCCGCGGTTCGTCCACCTGTTTGCCACGCGGCTGATATCCCCGGTCGGTAGGATCCCATACCCTGACTACGATATCCTGGTCTCCTGTCTTTGTCAGACAGGAAGTGATGTCAACGGCAAAGGGGGTGTAGCCCCCGCTGTGGGAGCCAGCTTTGATCCCGTTCACCCAGATATCTGCCTTCCAGTCAACTGCACCGAAATGTAGCAGGATCTTTTTGTTTTTCCATTCCGCAGGGACTGTGAATATTCTGTGATACCACAACTCCTTGTTCTCCCCAACTTTTTTCATCACTCCTGACAGGCTTGATTCGATGGCAAAGGGTACCAAAATCGTACCATCGTATGACGAAGGGATGTAACTGCCTTTGGGAAGTACTGCGTAATCCCACAATCCGTTCAGGTTTTTCCATTGTTCCCTTACCATCTGGGGTCTTGGATACTCAGGAAGGGGATTGGAAGGATCCACTTTTCCGGCCCATAAGGTCTTTATCCTATTGCCGGCAGGTTTCCAGTTTTCTCTGGCTGAAGTCCCCAATACAACCAGAACAAATAAAGCAAAAACAGATTTTTTCATTTCAGACCTTCAAATTATCCCACCTTCAGCTGGTTATTCGTTTCTTTTTTTTCCACCTTAACACCCGTTGTACCTCCACCTTTCAGGGTCAGTTCCACCGGAGAGTTGGTCTTCCAGGCGCCTCGGGTAAAGTCAGGTATATCGACCGATGCCGATCGGTTTGCTACCGAACTGATGCTGAGGGGGGCTATGGAACTCCAGAGGGCGGCATCATATACATCCTGATCGAGAGGTAGTCCGTTTCTCAAGCAGTCGATCAGCCTCCAGTCCATCATGAAATCCATTCCCCCGTGTCCCCCGATTTTTTTTGCCATTTCCCCGACATGCCTGACAATTTCAGGAGTAAATTTTTCTTCCAGTTCCTTCATTTCTTCGGGTTTTAACCAGGCATGGCCGGTGGAGATTCTTGGCGGTTCAGGCCATTTACAGGCAATTCCATTGGTGCCGCTGACCAGGTGAATCCGTGAATAGGGGCGGGGAGAGGTCACATCGTGCTGGATCATGATTGAGCGGCCCTTGTAAGTCCTGACAAGAGTGGTGTTCATGTTTCCCCGGTAATGATTCTCTGTAAATTCATTGTAAAATGCATCCACAGCCGCTCTTTTCTTTGCTTCTGCAGCCAGTTGGAAATCAGCCGATTGTAAAGAAGTAAGGTATTCCATCCGGTCGCCGCGGTTGATGTCCATGATCTGGCAGATAGGGCCGAGTCCATGCGTCGGATAAAGATTTCCATTTCGGGTGTAGTTTTCCTTCAGCCTCCACATTTCGGCATATCCGTCTTTTTTGAAGTTATATTCCAAAAGATTATGGATGTAGGCACCCTCTCCATGGATAATTTCCCCGAAATATCCCTGCCGGGCCATATTGAGGGTAAGAAGCTCAAAGAAATCGTAACAGCAGTTTTCGAGCTGCATGCAATGTTTTTTTGTTTTTTCAGAGGTCTCCACCAGCTGCCAGCATTCGTCGAGGGTGATTGCTGCAGGAACTTCCGAGGCAGCATGTTTGCCCTGTTCCATGGCATACACCGCCATGGGAGTATGCAACGACCAGGGAGTGCAAATGTAAACAAGGTCAATATCAGGCCGGTTGCACAAATCTTTCCAGATTTCCTTAGATCCCGAGAAGCCGGTTGCCTCCGGCAATCCGTTGCGGGCCAGAATTTTCTGGCATTTGTCAACCCTGTCAGGGTATTGGTCGCACAAAGCCACAATTTCCACGTTTTCGATGCGCGACATCCTTTCAACAGCGCCCGGACCCCGTGATCCCAAACCGATAAAGCCAATCCTGACCTTGTCGAGTTTCGGGGCCGCAAATCCGCACATATTGAATTGCTGGGTTCCGCTATGTGAACGCTGCTCTTCTTTTGCTTTTTTCTTATCCCCGCCGGTACAGGAAACCAGCCCTGTGCTGAGAATCCCTGCCCCGATCAGGCTGTTCCTTAAAAAATCTCTTCTGTTTGATGCCATGGTAAAAGTTTTTTATGGTAGTTGTTGTTCGTTTTAATTCCCAAATGTAGCGCAAATAATAAAAAGATCAATAATTCGGACAGGAAGGATCGGAATAAAAAAGCCTGCGGGCATTCCCGCAGGCCGTTTAGCACCAGAATCTGAAAAGGATGGTCAGTTGTAAGCCGTTTCGCCGTGTTCGTAAATGTCAAGTCCTTCCTCTTCGATACGTTTTGGAATCCTGAGTCCGACACTGTTTTTTAACAGTTTGAAAAGCAGGAAACCTGTAATAAACGCCCATCCGCCCACAGTTACAGCACCTAGAAGCTGGGAAACAAGCAAACCAGCTCCATTTCCGTAAAACAATCCTCCACTTGTGGAAAAGAAACCAACCATAATCGTACCGAACAATCCGCAGATTCCATGTACGGAAACTGCACCGACCGGATCGTCGATATGTAAAAAATGATCAAAAAAAGTAACCGAAAAAACCAGCAACATACCGGCCATAAGCCCGATGATTACAGCTCCGGATTCTGAAACAGCATCACAGCCGGCTGTGATTGCGACCAATCCGGCCAATGCACCGTTTAAAGCTAAACTTAAGCTCGGTTTTCCATATCTCAGCCAGCTGGTGATCAGGGCAGCAACAGTTCCGGCTGCTGCAGCAAGATTAGTAGTGACAAAAATATGGGAAATGGCGTTGGCATTCTCGCTGCCTGATGCAGCCAGTTGTGAGCCGGGATTGAATCCAAACCATCCAAACCAAAGGATAAAAACTCCCAGGGTGCCATAGGTCAAATTATGTCCGGGGATTGCATTTACTTTTTTAGGTGAATATTTTCCAAGTCGAGGCCCTAGAACCATAGCACCGGTTAAGGCAACCATTCCTCCCACTCCATGTACCACCGTAGAGCCAGCAAAATCGTGAAAGGGGATTCTGAGTTGTGAAAGCCAACCTCCTCCCCAGACCCAATGGCCTGAAACCGGATAAATAAGAGCGGAGATCGCGATGGAATAAAAAAAATAGGCTTTAAATTCGGTTCGTTCAGCCATGGCTCCTGATACAATAGTGGCAGAAGTGGCTGCAAAAACTGTTTGGAAAATCAGAAAAGCCCCGGCAGGGATTGCCCCCTCCCATCCTTTCAGAAAAAACAAATCGGGAGTTCCGATAAATCCTACAATATCTGATCCGAACATCAGGCTGAACCCTATGATCCAGAAAAGAAGTGATCCGACAGCAAAATCGATCAGATTCTTTGTCAGGATGTTCACTGTATTCTTTGACCTTGTAAAACCTGCTTCCACCAGGGCAAATCCTGCCTGCATAAAGAAAACCAGTGCAGCTGCGATTAATACCCAAATTGTATCGATGGAACATGTCATCCCTTCTGCTGTTTTCGCAAGTGCATCAATTGTTAAAGTCTCTTCCATAATAATAAATAATAATAAAATGTATTTGATTTATTAAGCTGATTTATTCCTCCAGTCCTTTGATGAACAAAGACTCATCACCCGATTCGCCCGTCCTGATCCGATAAGACTGCTCTATGGGAATGACGAATATTTTACCGTCACCAATTTCGCCAGTTGATGCAGCGTTAAGTATTGCTTTAATAGTCTTATCAAGATTCTTGTTCCGTACAATAATGGAGAGCTTGATTCTTTCAATACTGCTTGTATCGTAAATCACACCCCTGTACAAGCGTTCTTCACGTGCTTGTCCGACACCTCTTACTTCCCAGAACGAAAAGAATTCGATCCCAACCGCATTAAGAGCTTCTTTAACCTCTTCAAATTTTGTCTTGCGAATGATTGCTTCAACCTTTTTCATTTTGTCTTATTTATTTCACGTTTAAAGGGATATTCCAAACACAATGAACATTTGTTCAGACGATGGATTGAGTATCAATGATCCGGACAAAGGGAGAGAAAATGAGTCGGTAATTTTTACCTCTTTAACCGTATTAATTCCTACATTACAGATATTGAATTTGCCATTTCTGGTGTAGGCACCGTCGCCTGCCCCGAGGGTTAGATTTACCACCTTGGTCGTCACACCAGCCTCAAAATAGAGGTCATTCACCTCATCCCCCATCATATAAGCAGCAAGAAGCGAAAACTTCTCTGTAGCAAATGAAACTGTTGGTTCCAGGAAATGTGATGATTTCGAAAATACCTTTGTTGCCGGAAAATAATAGTCCGTAAGGTTGAATCTCAATCCTGAACTGGTGGTCAGCCCAAGGTACAAGTCTGTTTCCATTGCTTCATTATCTGAAAAACAATAAGATCCCCAAGCCCCAATGGTGAAAATCCCTTTGGTGAATTCAACAGTTGGCTGAAAGGCTGGACC
>CAYNBE010000149.1:0-9319 GCA_964395045.1 uncultured Prolixibacteraceae bacterium
AGAACAAACACAAACCCAAAACCAAGTCCGTTGTTTGAAATATTCGGAATGGATTTGATCTTCAACTTTCCCATTGGTTACCGGATTTAAGAGGTTTATAAAGATACGGCTAATTTTCAGATTTTTCCTGATGGGATTGTTTGTATAAAACCAACTCGATCACAGGGATTGTCTAAGTGGGCTTATTTATAGGTATTTCTAAATAGATATCGTTCATATTTGTTTCTTCAATGGTTCCGTATCCAAATCCTTTACCGATTTTATTTCAGATCCATCATGAAGAAATTGGGCATATTTGATTTTTCCTCCATAGCCGGGGAACTTTAAGTTCTTCACCGGATAGTCAAACAGATGGATATATAGCCTTTTTTTTTCAGAATTATACGTTAGTCTGCGGTTTTCAGGAGCATCAAAACCATCCGAGGTGTAGGTACAGCCATGAATGGATTTGCTATTGAAATTCATCCATTCTCCAATTTTTTCAATGGTTCATCAACCCTGCAATCGAATTTTCCCCTTGCTGTAGGCCCGACATTCAACAACATATTTCCCCCTTTGCTTACCGATTCAATCATAACCCCAGAAGTTGTCTAGTGTCTTTCAAGGTAGTTTCATCCCGGTGATATCCCCGGGAGCCACTGAATGTATGGCAGGCTTCCCAGGGAACTTTTTTTCGGTTCACCTCAGTCCATTTAATATTGTTCCGGGGTGAATAAATCCCAACCATCCTCATATTCTCTTACATCCAAACGGGCATCTGTTTCATTACCCAATTTTTTTGTTTGAGAATGGGATACATTGCCCATCAATAAAATCAATAAAAAAAGGCAGTGAGTTTTTTATCTGTTGTTGATAATATTTGGATCATTTCATGCATTTTTTTGAAACAGATAAATTCTTTTAATTTTCAGTCTATCTGTGGATTAATGATATTTATTTTTTTTGCAGTAGCATAGTTGTCCCGTTCGTTGTACTTAATGAACTCGTCAAAATCCTCAATCATCCCTCTCTTCCCATAATATTCAAGGACCTCTTCCGTCAGTTCATAGGGTTTGGAACGGTCGATCTCCCATTGCTTGCCGCTGCTGAATTTGTTTATAAACTGAGCCTTGATTTTTCTGCGCTCTTCAAGATGGACCATACAGGCACGCATACAACCACATGCTCCTTCCAGTGCCCTTCCGTATCCGTACATGCGCGGATATTCTCCGTCAAATGGGTTCAGTTCCCTGTTGGTTCCCCCCTGAATCCCTTTTTCACATGCCAAGGGATCAAGTTTATTCCATTCCAGTTCATGGCCCGCTATGGTTACTTTTACCGATTCATCTTTGCTGATGGCATTCCCATGACAATATTTTGCGCACAACATACAGCGGTCGCATATTTTGCCCTCATAAATCGGGTCCGGTTCCAATTCTGCGTCGGTCAGCAGGATTACAAACCGTTGGCGGGGTCCGAATTCAGGTGTGAGAAATACCTTGCTCCAGCCGATTTCGCCTAAACCTGCAAGGTATGCTGCTATCCGGAAATGGACCAGCACATCAGGGTATGGGTTGCCTTCTTTCGCCGGGCGGCTCCATCCTTTCCTGAATTTCCCGGTTACTGTATTGATTGCTTCCCCTCCATTGATATTCAGCATCGGGATCACTTCATAGCCCTGGTCTTCGATATAACGGGTCAGGTTCCACAGCACCATCGGACCATAAACCTGATTCAGAGCAGCGTAGCCCATGGTAAGGTAATTGCTGAACAGGGTACCCTCCTCAATCCCTCGGAAAGACCCCCTCGGTATACGAAATCCCAAAACGATCATCGATTTGGCACCGGGGAAAATATATCTCGCATCCATCTGTTTGGGAGCCCCTTCAAAACGGCTCATCGGAGAAATTCCCACCAGGTCGGCACCCAGCATTTTTGCATAATCTTTAACTTCTTTTGAATTCATCTTGTTTATCTCCTGTAATTTGTTATAAGAAATTTGTTTAATCCTCTATATATGAATATTTTAACTCACCCCTCTCTTCACGAGGAGAACTTGTTCCGGTTTATCGGAAGGGGGCGGGGGTGAGTCTATGTTTCGATTTATTCATGTTTTAATTATGGAGCTGAAACTCCAGAGATTAGCAGACTACTGTGCCTATTCCCAATGTTTTCATAATCAACACTTTTTATCCTTCACTGTTAGTGAATATTGAAATAACTCATCCTAAATCCTTCTCCATGATGGAGAAGGAATTCAAAGTATTTAATGTTCATCTCTTCACTTTCAATAAAGAGATTATTCCGCCCTGCCGGAAGATTGTGATGGATGAAAATTTTATCATTCATATAGAACGCAGGTTCGTTTGGCATTATTTTCCGTTTGCCGGGGCATTCCCCTTTTTCCCATAGATCATTCCCCAGAATTTGAACAGGAACAGTGTTGCAACGATGGAAACAATGGTTAACAGGGATGCCTGGATATTCCAGCCATAGATCCAGGAGCCTATGGCAAACAAGGCAGTATAAACAGCAAGGCAGGCAAAGACCATGCACAGGATGCCAAACGGCACCCCCCATCTTTCGCCGGTACCGGGGATCGGTGTTCCTGCAAGCTCAGCTCTTTTCTCAATGGCTTTCCATCCGGGCCCGCCTGCTTTTACCAACCGGCAAAAGCCAAACAGGGTATGGTCATCTGATGGCTTGGTCAGATAGGTTACCAAAATCCATGAAAAAGTCGTTATACCAACCCCGATAAGCAGTTTTTGCCACTGCATCAGTTCCGGTAATCCTGTATGAGGGTGGATCAGTTCAAAATAAAGCGCTACCAGAAAGGAGACCACCATGGCTGAAATTTCACTGAAGGCATTGATCCGCCACCAGAACCAGCGCAGGATAAAAATAAGCCCCGTCCCTGCCCCGATCTGTAAGAGAAGGTCGAACACCCTTTTGGCACTCTCCAGAAACGGAGCCAATAAGCAGGATAAAATCATCAGCAACAGCGTAACAATCTTCCCTGCAAACACCAGTTGTTTTTCGGTTGCACCGGGTTTCACAAACCGCTTGTAAAAATCATTGACTACATACGACGCACCCATGTTCAGATGCGATGCTACAGTCGACAAAAGGGCGCCGAACAGGGACGCAACAACCAGACCCATGACCCCTGCAGGCAGGAATGTGAGCATGGCAGGATAGGCAAGGTCATCGCCTATCACCGAAGGATCGACATTCGGGAAAGCACTCCTGAGAGAATCCAGGGTCGGGAAAACGATGATGGAACAAAGCCCCACAATGAACCAGGGCCAGGGGCGCAATGCATAATGGACAATATTATGCAGAAGTGATGCACCTACCGCATTCTTTTCATTTTTTGCAGAAAGCATCCGCTGCGCAATGTACCCCCCTCCTCCGGGTTCGGAACCAGGATACCATACACTCCACCATTGAACGGCAACCGGGATAATAAATATCCCCACCAGTAAATCGGTATTGGAAAAATCAGGGAAAAACCGGAGTTTCCCGGCGAGTTCAGGATGGTGTACGAGATTGGACAATCCATTTATCTGGGGCAGTCTCACTGCCGTAACTGCCGCCAGAATTGCACCGGCCAGGACCACGACAAACTGGAAGAAATCAGAAATGAGGATGCCCCTCATACCGCCCGCCATACAATAAATGACTGCCACAACCCCGGTTACAATTACAATCGTTGACGGGGATACGTTAAACATGACAGAGCCGATCTTTATCCCGGCAAGGATGACCAAGGCTGTTGCAATCACATTGAAAAACACACCGAGGTAGATGGAGCGAAAACCACGCAGGAAGGTTGCTGCTTTGCCACTGTAACGCAACTCGTAGAATTCAATATCTGTCAGGGCCTTTGTCCTGTTCCATAACCTGGCATAGACAAAAACTGTAAGCATCCCTGTCAGGAGGAATGCCCACCAGACCCAGTTTCCTGACAGGCCGTTTTTCCGGATAATTTCGGTAAACAGGTTGGCCGAATTGGTCGAAGTGGTAGCTGCAGCCATGGATATACCAAGCAGCCACCACGGCATATTCCTGCCCGATAGGAAAAATTCCGAAGCGTTTTTACCGGCTTTTTTTGATGTGGCAAAGCCTATCAAAAGGAGCACTGCAAAAAAAATGGCTACTATTACAAAGTCTATCGTTTGCATAATTTTTCAGTATTGATTTTTTTTGTGTTTTGTCATGATCAAATCATGGGAACCGGAAAAGCGCACTGATTTTTTCTTTTGCATATTCCTCGGAGCAGGAGGGTTCAAGAACCAGCGACGGTTTCAGATACGTCAGGGTTTTGCCTTTTCTGAACAGATCCTCCCCTCCTCCGGTAATGTTCAGCATAATGACCACATCTTTCGGGAAAAGAGCTTTTTTCGATTCTTCTATCAGGGATGCGACAGCCACCGCGGCTGCCGGGTGGATGTCAATGCCTTCGGTTTCTTCGAAGATTTGTCCGGCCAGGCGTGCATCCTGGTTGGTGATCTTAATTACACTTCCATCTGTGTCAATCAATGCATCGTACAAGCCGCCGGCAATAGGATATGGAGGTTTTCGGTTGGAAAGGACTTTGGCATACACCGCATTGGCCTGAATGCGGGCGGAATCTTCATCCATGGGCAGAAGGTCACGTGAGCCTTTTCCCCAGGCATCATACATGGGGGTGAACGGGCTGTTTTGTGAAACCACCAGTTTCATTTTGTTGCTGCCAAACCGGCCGTCATCTATCAGCCGGAGGTTGGCCTCCCAGGCTGCAATAGCACCGGTTCCGCTCCCAACTGACTGGAAATAATAATCCGGGATGCGACCGATGGTTGTTGTTGACGAAAGTACGGTTGTGCCCATCCCGTCACGGCGGGCCACATTCTTTGCCCCTCCTTCCGGAAAAAATCCATCGATCGAGGCAGCAATATTGGAAATCCGGATGGCATCAAAATAATCGCTCCCTTTGGCTGTGGCAACCAGCCTGACACAATCGTCAAGCGGCTGTTCAAACCACAGAGAATCGAGGTTCCCTTCAGGCACACACAAAAGCAGCGGAATGTGGTTGTCGGAACATACTTTGGCAAAAGCGCGTGCTGTATTGCCAGCCGAAGCAACCACCAATACTTTTCCACAATCGGGGGCAAGACGGGCACAAACCGAATATGCTTCGGTTTCTTTAAAGGAACAGCTCTTCATAAATGCACCCCGTTCGGGCCAGTAACCATTGAAAGTGATCCACAGTTCAGAGAGGTCTAAATATTTTCCCAGCCCCTCACTTTTATAGGTCACAGGGGCTGACGATCCCTCAAGCATTCGCTTTACCGGAAGCCAGTCAGCATATTTATACAACCCGTATCCATCTTCTTTCACGGAGATTTGTTTCGCTTCATAAACCGCCCTTAAAAGCGAAGGGGTTGTTTCTTCCGGCGCATCCAGCAGCCATCCCCGGTCTTCAAAAATTTGCTCACTATGGATTGATTGTAAAAGATAATTGGTTTTTTTAATTTGCATAATGAGTTATTTAACATAATTCGAATTGTTTGCCCGTTTATTAATACCTCATCCTAAATCCTTCTCCATGATGATGAAGGACTTTGAAACATTATAAACCGCCCATTGTAAGGCAGAAATTGGTATTCATGTACGATGCGGATTAAGATTAATCTTGTTCTTGTTTTTATATTCTTTCGGGCAAAGTAAATGGTGCTCTGTAATGGCCGGTTAACATGGAATCCGCCCCATCTTCCGCATAGACTACCAGTTCTCCGTTTTTCACCTCCCACCCCATCGAAGGGAATGATTCCTTATTGATCCCTCTCCACTGATCAGGTTTCTTACCGTCAAACAAAAGCACCCAACCTTCCTTCTTTTCCTGTTTCGTGAGCTGATTGTTTTTGCTTTTTCGGGCGCCAGTATCCGATTGACCTTTCTCCTGTCCGTTAAAATCCCGACAATTTCCGGTTCGGTTTGCATTTTCGTGTGCACCCGATTTCATGCAGATACCAAGAAATAAAACTGCATAAGAGACAATTACTGTTAAGTACTTCATTTTTCTCATTCTTTAAATCGTCTGAAATTCCATGATATTATTTTACATGTTGATTTTTGGCAACAAGCCAAACCCGTTTGCAGGCACCTCTTCTCCTGTGGCGACACGATACGGAGTGTCGGTGTAGTTTACCACAACCCTTTCACCATTGCTGTAAACCGTTTCAAAAATCCCGGGGGCCAGTTGAGAATGTCCTTCAATAAACTCCATCTGGAGATGTTTTATCTTCTGCAAATCATCGTATACTGGACGTAAACTTTCAACAGCTTTTTGAAGGCCTTCTTTATTATCATAACGTAAGTCCCGCTCACCCAGCCAGTTTTTATCCGGATCAAGCCAGAAATGCCCATAGAAATAAGCTACCGGCATACCGCCGTATTCAATATTCTTTAAATAGAATTTATTTCCAGGCCCGGTATTGACACAATCATTCCAGATATTATAGAGCATTGTTCCATGGTAAACAGCCGGGTATAATGGGATTATCTCATCGGCATAGGGAAATCCCATTTCTGCGGATTTATCAAGAGGATTAAAGGTAAATGTGGATTTAATAGATCCCAGATGAATCCGGATATACAATACCCTGTCCAGTACCGTTGCTGCAAAATCCAGGGGCCCTTCCGACTGCACCCCGCCAAATATTTCTTTCGACAGTGCCAGAATTTTATTGCTGGCTTCAGCGTCCTGGCGGCGTGTTGCCGGGTGTTTGGGGTCGTAGCACGGATTTGGACCGACAATTGAAAGCACATCATTATAGTGTACCCCTTTAAACCCAAGATCCCTCACCCTGGGTTCATCGCGTTTGGCAAAATTTTCATAAGCCTGGATCCTGCAAAGATTGTAGCTCTGCCCCCCCGCATATTGGGAACCTTTCCACAATTGCCCGTCAGGTTTCTTACGCACGTTCTCCTCACTCCAGTCTTTCGAGATGCGGTACGAATCTTCGTAACAATCATGCGAAACAATCTGATATCCCAACGACTGCCCGTGCGCGATCGACTTTCTCAATTCTGCTTCGCCACCAAATGTTTCTTCGACAGGGAACAATTGCGGGAAACGGCCATCGTGCCCACCGCTGTGCCAGCCTACAATACAGAATTCGGTTTTGTCAATCCCCTGGACATGGAATTCATCAAAAATATCCCGCATTTTCTGAAAAGTCAGAAAAGTACGGATCGGGGGCTCATTCTCAGGTGTCTGCTCCAACACAGGGGTCGGCACAGGTTTTACTCCCATCCGTATCCTTACCTCAAGTGCCTCAGCTGAATAGGCAAGTTCAGGGGAGCTTTTCACCCTCTCCCTTAACGGTTGTAACTTACGGCATTCTGTATTGTAGTTTCTGTATTTTTTGGCTATGCCAAGCCATCCGGGTTCCTCCTTACCGAGGAAATGATATTCAACCGATATATCTTCAGACAAGCGGTCTTCTTTGGCAAAGGAGCGAAATGTAAAGACCGGGTCAATGGAATAGACACCCTGTGCCCCTGCGTTCAGTGCAACATTTAGTTTAGCATCGAACTGCCCGCCGGTAATGATCCCTGCACAGCCGCTTTCACCCCTCACGATGCCAAACAATGGCATGTTGCAATTGTTAAACCCATATACCGGGATTTCATATTTCCCCGGCTCCTTGTTCCTGAATTTGCATAGCAGCCCCACATCTTTGGGTATGACCATATAACCTTCTTCCCCTTCAACAGCCGTACCAAAACCGGGCAACAAGCGGATTGATTTCAGACGAACCTCTCCATCTTCCATGATCCCTGTCATTGGAACAGAAGCCGTCATGACATCCCCCTTCACGGTCAGATCAAGTTGAAAGGAAAGTCCTACCGAAAACTGGCTGCAGGTTAAACGATATCCATTCTCAATGGACTTTCGTTTTGTTTCCCAGCCATTTACAGCCAACACAGCCTGTGATTGCACCTTCCCCTGAGCATCCCACCAGGATAAAATTGCCAACGTATCTGCATCCCAGCTCCGGTCAGATCCTTTTAACAAAACAGATAATTTCCTTTCTTCGGAAACCTGTTTCAGCTTCATGGTGACCTGTAAACCACTTTGATTGCCTCCGCTGTGCGGTGAAACACATGCAACCATCATGAACAAAAACAGGCATACAGCCAGCAACCCTTGAATTCTCTTTCCACTTTCTTCTGATTTATAGAATCTTTCTTTAAAAAGAAGTAAACCTTTCATGATTATTTTGATTGATTCGTTTCTTAAGAATATCCCTCCTGTTCCTTGTTTTATGAAATTTGTTTAATCTTCTATATATGAAAATTTTAACTCACCCCGTCTCCCTGTGGGCACCACCCCTCTCTTCGCGAAGAGAGGGGAAGAGGGTGAGTTTATGGTTTGATTTATTCATGCTATTTTACATGGGATTGAATTTCCAAATATTGGCAAACTTCTGATAACCGTCCGGGAGTGGAGGTTGTAAAAGCTAATTCGCAAGATCGAAACTGATCCTGTCGGCCGCTTGTTTCATGCGGTTTGTAACAAATCTCTTCATGTTGTCGCGGTAACGTACTTCAGGCATATACAATCCGAGGCTGGCGATCACCTCATCACCATCTTTTACAGGTACGGCAATCCCCACTATATGGCTTGGATTATTATTCAGGGAAATTCCACTCTCCCGAATTTTTTTAAACTCATTGAAAAGTTTTTCCCTTGTGGTGATTCCGGGCCATTCAGCAACACCCGGCATTCCAAACCGGTCGACCAGTGTTTCCAATTCCTTATCTGGCAAATAAGCCAGTAAAAGACGACCTGACGCATTGCTATACGCACTCTTTTCAATATCCGTACGAACAAACAATTCATTGTGACTGAGAACCTCATATAGCACAATCCGCTTCATATCGTTTTTGCGCAAAACTGACAACATGCAGGTTTCATTCAGTTCATCCACCATTTCTTCCATCTGGCGTTTGGCAACCTGCACCAGGTTCTTTCTGAAAGAAAAATTACCGGCAAGATGGAAAACCTTCGACCCCAGGCGGTACCCTCCTCTATAGCCGGTCTGCTCCAGGTAATTCCGGGTCACCAACGGCTTGACAATATTGGCACAGGTGGTCTGGTTCAGTTGCAGTTGATCTGCTATCTCACGCAAGGAGTAAGCTTTTTCAGAATTCTTTGCACACATTTCCAGTATGTCGAATGCCCTGTTTAGAACCTGAATCATAAATTTCGAATAAATTTATATTCAACAATATTGAATTAATTCAATATAGCAATGTTAAGACAATTTTTGAAAGAAAAAAATTCCAG
>CAYNBE010000150.1:0-9291 GCA_964395045.1 uncultured Prolixibacteraceae bacterium
TGTAGTTTGAAAAGCAAAAGTTCTTACGAAAATTGTAGAGATTGACATTGAAAATTTATACGAATGAAAATGGAAAGTATGGAAGACAAAATAAGGATACAGAAGCTGACCGAAGTATTTTACGCTATCTATCACGGAAAGTATGGGTTGCAGCTGATCAGACAGAACCAGGAATATATCGGGCAGGCAAAACCGGAAGATATCATCCGGATCACCGATCAGCTGATCCGGAACAACATCCCGATGGCACCATTAAAAACCGCCATCAACAAGTTCCTGAATGTGGTGTACAAACCATTGATGGCCCTTGAGCCACCTGTTGTTGCCCCGGGAGGGACGCTGGATTGGTGTCTCCGGAACAACACCGGAATGGATGATCTCCTGAAATCGGCCCGGCCTCTCATCAAAATGATGAACGCGGGTGCTGCTACGACTGAGATAATCGGACAATTGAACGATTGTTTCGGGGGGCTCGCCAAGATGGAACGGTATTACCTGATCAAGGAGAACATCCTGTTCCCTTTGCTGGAAAAAAGCTGGAAAGATCACAGGTGTGTGAAGATCATGTGGTCACTCCACGATGACATCCGGAAGGAGATCAGCCAGATGAAAGACCTCCTGAGCGAACCAGGTTTTTCACTGACAATGTTCAACCGGCTGGCAGGGGAACTCTTTTCCCACATGAAAGCCATCCGCTTCAGGGAGGAAAGAATTCTTTTTCCGGTGATCTGTAGGACCATACCGGAAGCAACGGTCGATGCCCTGCTTCCTCAGTGTGCAAAGATCGGTTTCCCATATTACAATCCGGAGATACCAGAAGAAACCGGAGAATGCAGCCCCGATAACCTGTCTATTGAAGTTGACCTGGGTACCGGTATTTTAACACCCGATCAGATCATGCTGATTTTTAACCATCTGCCTGTCGATATTACCTTTATCGATGAACACGACCGGGTTCAATATTACTCTACCCCACCCGATCGTATTTTCACCCGTACCAAAGCCGTGATCGGAAGGGATGTCAGAAACTGTCACCCACCTGAAAGCGTCCATAAGGTGGAAAAAATCCTGAACGCTTTCCGCAGGGGTGACAGAGATTCGGCCACCTTCTGGATCAGGATGGGTGAGGAGACAGTGCTGATCCAGTATTTTGCCTGCCGCGACAGACAGGGAACATACAAAGGGGTTGTCGAAGTGTCGCAGGTGATCACTTCCATCCAGTCGCTGACTGGCGAGAGAAGGATTTTGGATTGGAAAGAGTAAATTGCTTCTATTTTCCTATTTTTGCGCCCTCAAAAATGATCAGAAGAGATGAATTCCATTGAAGAGATCAGAAGGCGCCGCACTTTTGCCATTGTAAGCCATCCCGACGCCGGAAAGACCACCCTCACAGAGAAATTGCTCCTGTTCGGAGGAGCGATCCGCGTGGCCGGAGCCGTTAAAAGCAACAAGATCAGGAAAACCGCCACCTCCGATTTCATGGAAATCGAACGCCAGAGGGGTATTTCTGTTGCCACTTCCGTCATGGGTTTTGAATACAACGGCTACAAGGTGAACATCCTGGACACTCCCGGACACCAGGATTTCCAGGAAGACACGTTTCGTACCCTCACAGCCGTCGACAGTGTGATCATTGTGATCGATGCGGCCAAAGGTGTGGAACCACAGACCGAAAAGCTGATGAACGTGTGCCGGATGAGGCATTACCCTGTTATCGTGTTTATCAACAAGATGGACCGGCCTGCCCGGGATCCCTTCTCCCTCCTCGACGAAGTGGAAAAGATGCTGAGGATCAAGGTAAGGCCACTGAGCTGGCCCGTTAACCACGGACCCGACTTCAAGGGGGTTTACAACCTTTTCGATTCAAGCCTGCTGCTCTTCAATCCGAGCATCCAGGAAATCCAGCCCGGAATCCGTTTCGACAACCTGAACTCTCCGGAACTGGACAGAAAAATCGGAAACGATGCCGGTGTGCTGCGGGAGGAGCTGGAACTGGTCGAAGGAATATACCCGGCCTTCAATGAAGAATCGTACCTTTCGGGTTCTCTTGCGCCTGTGTTCTTCGGCAGTGCTCTGTACAATTTCGGGATCAGGGAACTGCTTGAAACCTTTGTCAGAATTGCCCCTCCTCCCCAACCCAGCCAAAGTGAAGAACGTCTGGTTTATCCCGAAGAAAATGCATTCTCAGGATTTGTTTTTAAAATCCATGCCAACATTGACTCGAACCACCGGAGCCGGATTGCCTTTGTGAAAGCCTGTTCGGGCCATTTCGAAAGAAACAGGTTCTATACCCATGTCAGGACTGGAAAAACGCTCCGGATTTCAAGCCCTACCGCTTTCATGGCTGATCAGAAAGAGATCATCGAAGAAGCCTGGCCCGGTGATATCATCGGGGTCCCCGACACAGGGAACTTCATCATCGGCGATACCCTGACCGAAGGCGAGATCATTCATTATAAAGGGCTTCCAAGTTTTTCACCGGAATTGTTCCGGTACATCGAAAATGCCGACCCAATGAAATCGAAACAGCTGGCCAAAGGGATCGACCAGTTGATGGATGAAGGGGTGGCACAATTGTTTGTAAGTCAATATAACGGCCGGAAAATCATCGGTACGGTCGGACAACTGCAGTTCGAAGTAATCCAGTTCAGGCTGGAGCATGAATACGGGGCCAGGTGCCGTTTCGAACCAATCTCCATGTATAAAGCCTGCTGGATTGAATGCAACGACCAGAAAATCCTGGGGGAATTCAAAAAACGCAAATACCAGAAGATGTGCATCGACAAACGGGGAAGAGACGTTTTTATGGCCGATTCGGCATTTATCCTTCAAATGGCACAGGATGAATTCAGGGAAATAATATTTCATTTTTCTTCCGAATTCTGAAAAGTTTGTAAATTTACAAGACTATAAAGCGAAATCCGCTTTATTTTCCTTCACCCATGATAACCGGTCAAACACGATACTATTAAAAAATCATAACCATGAAATTCAAAGGTAGGGAACAAAGCCGCAATGTAGAGGACTTGCGCGGAAGCAGCAACCGGAGGGTTGGACTGAAAGGAGGACTCATCGGCACGCTGGCCATTGCACTGATTGTCTATCTCCTGGGAGGGAATCCCTTGGAAGTGCTTCAGATGGCCGGCCAGAACGAAAATATGTCAACAGGCGACACTCAGCTTTCTGCTGAAGAACAGGAAATGACCGAATTTGTGAGTGTGACACTTCGTTACACCGAAAAAGTTTGGAGCAAGATTTTCAGTGAATATGGGGCAACTTACCGCGAACCCAAACTGGTATTGTTCCGTTCGGCTGTTCAATCAGCCTGCGGATATGCCCAATCTGCCACCGGTCCGTTTTATTGTCCGGGCGATGAAAAAGTTTATCTGGATTTAGATTACCTCGAACTCCTTCAAAAAAAGCTGGGGGCTACGGGCGATTTTGCCGTGGCATACATCATTGCCCACGAAGTGGGTCATCATGTGCAGAAACTGATGGGAACCATGGATGAAATGCATCAGCTCCAGGCCAGGGCCCGAACCCAGGACGAAGTGAACGAATTGACCGTGAGACTGGAACTGCAGGCTGACTTTTTGGCCGGTGTCTGGATCAACCAATCGCAGCAAATGAACGACATGCTTGAACATGGCGATCTGGAAGAAGCACTTAACGCTGCTGCTGCCGTTGGTGACGACACGATCCAGATGAAAACACAGGGATATGTGGTTCCGGACTCCTTTACACACGGAACCAGTAATCAACGGAAAAACTGGCTGCGAAAGGGAATTCAGACCGGGGATATCCGGCAGGGAGATACCTTCGCAAAAAACATCATTCTATAACACCTTTTCGCTTTTCTGACAGAACATGAGCAACCTGCAAACATTTTACGAAAGCGGATTGTTTACATACTTCATTCTGCCATTGTTGATTTTCATTGCACGAATCTGCGATGTGACCATCGGAACCATGCGGATCGTGATGGTCGCCAAAGGACAGAAATTCTGGGCCCCTGTCATGGGTTTCTTCGAAGTGTTCATCTGGATCATCACCATGAGCAAAGTTATGCAAAACCTTGATAACTTCCTGTGTTATATTGGGTATGCAGGAGGTTTTGCCACTGGGAACCTTGTTGGACTGCTGCTTGAGGAAAAACTGGCCATGGGAATTGTCAAGATACAGATTATCACTGCAAGAGAAGCAAATCTGCTGATTGAAGCTTTAAAGAAAGCAGGTTACGGGATCACTCACCAAGAAGCACAGGGAAGCACCGAAAAAGTAAGCATCATTTACAGTATTATCAAACGTTCAGAATTGACGAAGGTCGAAGAAATTATCCGAAGTTACAATCCACGGGCATTCTACTCCATCGAAGATGTGAAGTTTGTCAGCCAGGGGATATACCCGATCCGCCCGGAAAGCATGAGGTGGAGAAAAGGGAAATAAGCACAGGCTGTCAGCATCAAATGGTCACTGGACCACCTTCCCGAATAAATCATATTCTTCGGCATCAGTGATCAATACTTTGACGAATTCCCCCGGTGTCAATTCTCTGTCAGAGGTTACCATTACCTCACCATCAACCTCCGGAGAATCTGACCGGGTGCGCCCGACATAATACTCCCCCTCCTTCCGGTCGATCAATACGGTAAGTTTCAGTCCGATTCTGTCCTCGTTCAACTCACGCGAAATACCCCGCTGAATCTCCATTATGCGCGTCGCCCGTTCGTTCTTAACCCTGACCGGTATGTTATCCTTTAGCTTCTGATAAGCATAGGTTCCCTCCTCATGCGAATAGGTAAAGACTCCCAGTCGGTCAAACCTGGTTTCTTCCACAAAACGGCACAAGGCATCAAAGTCGGCCTCTGTTTCACCAGGGTAACCCACCAATAGGGTGGTTCTCAGGGTTACGCCCGGAACTTCCCTTCTGATCCGCTCAATCAGCGATTCTGTCTCTGTACGGGTGATTCGACGTTTCATCCGCCTCAGCACCTGATCGGAAATATGCTGTACTGGCAGGTCGATGTAGCGGCAGATTTTCGGATTTTCACGCATGAGAGGGAGTATCCCGGCAGGAAATCCCGAAGGATAAAAGTAATGAAGCCTGATCCACTCGATTCCCTCCGTGCGGGCAATTTCACTGGTCAGTGCAGGTAGCAAACTCGTTCCGGTCAGGTCGGTTCCATAGTACGAAAGGTCCTGGGCAATAACCAGCAGCTCTTTTACCCCTTTGCCAGCCAGAAAACGGGTTTCGGAAACCAGCTCTTCAATGGAACGGGAAGTGTAACGGCCAGTCATGGAAGGTATTGCGCAAAATCCGCAGGTTCGGTTACATCCTTCTGAAACCTTCAGGTAAGCGTAATGCGCAGGGGTGGTGATTTTTCGTTCATATATCCGCTCCTGATCAGGAACAACCTTCAATGCTCCGGCAATTTTCTCCAGGTCGAATTTTCCAAAAAACCGGTCTACCTCAGGTATCTCAGTTTTCAGCTCTTTCTGATACCTCTCCGAAAGGCACCCCATTACAAACAGTTGCCCGATTTCCCTCCTTTTTCTGGCTCCGGCATATTGCAGGATCATGTCAACCGATTCCTTTTTGGCATCGTGGATAAACCCGCATGTGTTAATAATCACCGTATCGAATCCTGCCCCCTCTGCATCGTGAAAAACCTCCCAGCCACCCCGTTCAAGCCACCCCAGCAGAACTTCCGAATCGACAAGGTTCTTCGAGCATCCCATGGTTACCAGGTTTATCCGCCCTTTCTTCATTGCCATCAATTTATAATACTTTACACCACAATCTGGGAAAATCAATAAAATAACTCTCTGGCAAATTATACAAAATCACATCGTTTCCCAACCATACATGCCTATTTTTTATTTCTGCCCTGAACCATCCATTCACTATCCGGATCATCGGGTGTCACATTAACATCGTAAGACCAGGTTTTTACAATGACCCATTCCCTTTTACATAATAAACATAAAAGTCTCGATCAAAGAGAAAACAAATTGCGCCAAAAATAGAGAATTCGAAAACCATTCCGTAAATTTGCTCAGCAAATCTCTGAACTTAAAACAAAATGAAAACACTTAACGTCTACTGGTTAACACACGATGAACATCTAGAACAGGCCATTCCTGTATATGCAGGGAGGTTTTTTGTTCCGTTTTTTAGCAGATTGATGAATTCCTGTGTCTGAACATGTCAGTTCATCCGGAATTTGGGTACTGACAGGATATCCGGATGAAACATGTCCATATTCACAGGCAAATTTCCGCCATTCACAGGAAATTGGGAGATATTCGCAGAATTAATTTCTTTTGGTTATCCATGATCAGTTACCTTCGTTTTATATTTGAATCAAATGAGCCATGAAAACAGTGCTTCTTTTTTCGTCTGTATTTTATCTTCTCGGATTAAAAGCAGGAAATACGATTGAAGTGGTTAAACGGATCATCCATCCGGTGCAGTCGGTAATTTCAGCCCCAGCATCAAAATCGGAAAGAGAGGAATCCGATTATCACTATGTATCAAAGGAACCTCCCGTAAAAAAGGAAACTGTAAAGAGCGACAGCACCCGCGTTGCGGATAAGCCGAAGCAATAAGCCAGCATCCTTCAGTCATTTAGTATTATCCGGGCTTTAGCCTGGTATTGTTTTCAATGATTGTTTCCTTTTTAGGTGGTTGAAAAGGGTATTGTCTTCAGCAATCCGAAATCCGAAATCCGAAATGAGTGGTCGGGGATAAGGTCAAAGTGAAAAGGAAGGCAGCTCACTCATTTCCCAGGCGTGACCTGACTGCCTGATAGAGTTCTTCACCCCTAAGATTTTTGGCGATGATTACGCCATTCTCATCCAGGAGAAAACAAGCAGGGATGGTGGTTACATTGTACAATTTAGCTACCGGGCTGTTAAAATATTTCAGATCGGAAACATGCTTCCAGGTGAGCCTGTCGGCCACAATTGCATTTTTCCAATCCTCTTTCTTACGGTCGAGCGATATGCCGAGAATGTCAAATCCCCTGGAATGGAATTCGCGGAAGATTCTTACAATATTCGGATTTTCAACACGGCACGGCTTACACCAGGCAGCCCAGAAATCGAGGAGCAGTAGTTTGTACCCTTTGAGCAAAGAAAGGGTTACGGGGACATTGTTCAGGTCATTCAGTGTGAAATCGGGAGCTTTCCTACCGACAGATACTGCCAGGTCGGCATTCATTCTTGATATGACCTCCTTCATCACAGGGGTAACTTTTACGGCTGAATCCATCCTGCTGATGATCTCACTCACTCCTTCGGCAGTAATATCATCATACAGACTTCGTAACAACTGAGGCACGGCAAAAGAGCCGGGATGTTCCTTGACAAATCTGATCTGGACCTCTTTTACTTCATTCATGAGAGCTGCTGAAGCAGCCTGAAACTCATTCGTCAGTCTGATCCTTTTTTCATCCAAGGGCCGGAGGGATGCACGGTATTCCATCAGTTCATCGTGAGTCCGTGAACCGGTTACCCTGGCCATTTGAAGTGAATCGATGCTTCCTTCAACCAGGATGCTGGTGTTCTCGACAAAAAACATCACATTTTGCTGTCTCTCCGGCACCAACAGGTTCACCATTTCGGGGAATTCAACCGACCCTTTGTTCAACACAAAAACACCTTTGACCGATCGGGCTGAATCGATACTGACGGGTTTGCCGTTTACAAGACGCTGAAGTATAAATTTTTCCCCGTCAGAACCTTCAATCTTGCCTGTTATCTCATAACCAGCAGTTTGTGCCGCCAATATCCCGGCACATCCGGTAAAAACGACAAGAATCATCCACTTTCTCCTAAAATTCAATCTCCAGGTCATATTCACATTTTTTACCGGCTACGTTTTTCCAGTTCATTTCACCATCACCACGATGTTCGTAGTATCATAAACTTCGCCTGACAGGAGGCTTCTGCGGTACTGAAACTCCAGGGTATCAATGCCGGGCTGCTTTCCTTCAAACAACCAGAACTCGGTTCCCGGACTTCCCGGCACGCCAGGCTTTGAATAAACAAACTCATACCCTACGGTGTCAACCGACAATGTCTGTGACCGGTTCATCCAGTACCATCTTAATCCGGTGGAGGGATTTGAAGTAAAAAGCAACTGGAATCGACCGTGAACAGGGACCATATAATCGGCGTCCACATCCTCCTGGTTTTCTTCGTTTTTACAACAGGCAAACCATGCCGACGCGGTCAGAAGGACAATGATGAACTTTTTCATAGCAAAATAGGAATGTTTGATGAACAAAACGAAACATCTACCGGCTCAACGATGTGCATCACTCATTTTTAGTCCATCCCTGCTCCTGCTGCCGGAAATACTTCCAATATTACAGCTTTTTCAGGAAACATTGTCAAAACAGAAGACAATTTTGACAGATCATTCTTTAACAGGATTACCTGGGCCTGATTTCCCTTCGCATGAAAAGGTAATAGGAAATCGCAAAACAGATAATGGTGGCAGCTATCAGCCCTGTAACCTGCGGCCAGACGACCATCAGGCTCTGCCCAAGCGGAAGTGGACCGGGGATGGTTCCGTCGACCTGTTCCATGGTCAGTGGTCCGAGGCTACGGACCGAAGGCATCAGAATGGTAGTGGTTGCCTGGCTGAACAACTCGTTAGGCATGATCTGAACAAGCAGAAACCTGAATTTTTCATAAAGGTACATGACGTGTCCGGGTGCATAAGCAGGCGGTTCCAGCGCTTTCGATATCAGGTTTACGATCATCGGGTAAAAAACCGTAAAGAACAGCCAGACTGCTATTCCCGCCAGTGCCGATGTGGCAGGTTGCCGGAATCTAACTGAAAAAAGCAGGGAGAGATTTAACCAGAATGCGATATAGAGTATGCTGAAAAGGATGAAGATGTTGAGCCTCACGAATTCTTCCACCGTTGGGATAATACCCGTGAAAACCAGACCGAACCCCAAAACAAGATAACCCAGTGCAAAAAACAGGATCGCAATGACCTGCAGGGCCGCCACAAATTTGGCAGTGATCACATCATCCCGGTGGATAGGTTGCGAAAGCATCCTGCTGAGGGTACCCCGGTTTTGTTCCGAATTGATTGCATCGAATCCGAGACCGATCCCCAGCAGCGGCCCCAGAAAGCTGATGAAAACAAAGAAAGAGGGCATGGTGCCATCGGAAGCGGTAAAAAGCTTCAGGAAAAAAAAAGCCCCTTCAGGATCGGTTGCCTTCACAGCTTTGCCGATATTTACGAGGGCGGTGTAGATCGATCCCATGCAG
>CAYNBE010000151.1:0-9281 GCA_964395045.1 uncultured Prolixibacteraceae bacterium
ACATGCTTTTTTTAATCTGATTATCAATAATTTAACATACTTGGGAAACGTCAGATACTAATAAGATGATTTTACTCAATTCGGTTTTTTTTGCTGTCATAGAATTCTGTTCTGATGATTCAGTTTAATACCACATTTTTATGTAACTAAAGACCGAAAATGATCAGGGCCAGCAATATGATAAGCAAGCCAACCGAAATCAGGGAGATGATAATGGTAAGACGTCTCTCTTCTTTTGATTTGATATTCATAGAGTATGAGTTTGACCCGGAACAACTTATCAAAGGTAACATGAACGGATAATAAAGAGGATTTTCATTTTCCCATCCAGCGGGCAGAATTTTCCCTGAAGGGGAAATTTTTCCCAAAGAGCGGGTTAATTTTTCCCATTCCTGTTTGATTCAACCAATTCAGGGTGAAGTTGGGAGTAAGAATACTTTTTTATTCTGTTCTGTTTGTATCAGAATTTTCCGGTTTCGCGTTCCGAATATTCAGAGGCGCTGACGCCATATTTTTGCCTGAAGCATTTTCTGAAATGAGAAAGGTCTCTGAATCCCACTTCGAAAGCAATTTCTGAAACATTCTGGTTTTTCTGCCGAAGGAGCTGTGCAGCCCGTTTTAGCCTGATGTCGCGGATGAATTCTTTGACAGTCATGTCGGTAAGTGCATTCAGTTTCCGGTACAATTGCATCCTGCTGACCCCTACTCCTGAAGCGAACTTTTCAATATCAAGGTCGGGATCGGCCATATTGTTTTCAACGATTTCAATGGCACGTCTGAGGAACCTTTCATCAGGTGGGGTAATCAGAACATTCTTTGGCTGGAGGAGAATCTCTCCTGAATATTTTTCTTTCAGCGATTGCCTGATGGCCAGGATGTTTTCGATTTTTGTCTGAAGGATGGCCAGATCAAATGGTTTGGTGATGTAGTCATCTGCTCCTGATGTCAGTCCTTCCAGTTCATGCTCTTTTGATGCAAGAGCCGTCAGGAGGATCACTGGGATGTGAGATGTTTTTTCTTCATTCTTAAGCCTTTTGACCAGTTCATAGCCATCCATGCGGGGCATTAAAACATCACACAGGATGATGTTAGGGATGTTTTTGACGGCAAGGTTCCATCCTTCTGTTCCGTCGGCAGCTTCCAGTACTTGATACGAATTGTCGAAGTGGTGCCTGATGAACAACCTGACGTCCGGGTTGTCTTCAATGATGAGCATGATTTTTTGCTGGAATGCCATGGGATGTTCCAGCTGTTCGGCAACCGGTGCCGGTGTATTTCCGGTCATTCCGGCCGGTGTCCTGGCTTCTTCCTCGAAGTTGGTTTCAATCAACGGAAGCCTGACTGTAAACTTTGAACCCCGGCCGGGCTTGCTGGCGACTTCAATGGTCCCGTTGTGCAGTTTTACCAGTTCGCGGACAAGCGCCAGACCAATTCCTGTTCCGGGTGGATCTGATTTCTCTCCTGTCATGAAAAAACGGTTGAAGATTTTGTCGAGATTGGCAGCCGGTATCCCGCGCCCGGTATCTTTAACCGATATCTCAACAGTGCGTGATTCCATATCGGGAGCAAATGTCTTACCATTCCTGTTGTCGAATACCAGTGAGAGATTCATGCTGATTTTTCCTCCTTTGCCGGTAAACTTAAATGCATTCGAAAGCAGGTTGGTCAGGATCTTTTCTACCATGTCGGGGTCAAACTTACATAAAACCTTATCGACTACGGAATTGAATTCATACACGATCTCCTTTTCTTTTGCCAGGTGGTCAAACTGAATTTTGATTCCTTTCAGGAATCCGACTAGTTCCCCGTCGGTGAGCTCCAGTTTCAGGTTCCCCGTTTCGAGCTTCCGGAAATCGAGAATTTGGTTAATCAGTTGGTTGAGCTGCTTTGCATTCCGGTGCATTATATCCAGCATCGGCTGAACCTGGTTATCGGCTACCTGTTTGTTTCTGAGTTTTTCGAGAGGACCAAGGATAAGCGTAAGGGGTGTCCTGATTTCATGTGAAACATTTGTGAAAAAACGCAGCTTCATCATATCAAATTCATGCAGTTTTTTTGCTTTTATCCGCTCCAGAAGCAACTCATTTCTTAACTTTTCACGGTTCAGAAGAAACATGATCAGGGCATAGAACATTGCGGAAATGATTAGAAACAGCAGCAATTTAAATAGCAAGGATTTATAAAAAGGGGGCAGAATTTTTATTCCCAGTGATATCTCATTATGTGTATCTGGTATTCCCGGAATGACGCTTTTCACCCAGAATGTATATTCTCCCGGGTTCAGGTTTGTATAAGTCGCTGACCTGTTTACCGACGGATCAGTCCATCCGTTGTCAAATCCTTCCAGAAAATAGGAATAAAGGTTGTTCCCCGAATTGAAATAGTTTAAAGCGGCAAATTCAATGGTGATGGCTTTTTTGTCAAAAGGCAGGGTAATCCGTTCCGTTTCGGTGATGCTTTTGGATAAAACGGAGTGACTGTTTTTCCCGATCTCCACCTTTTTATTCAGTATTCTCAATTCCGTCAATACCATAGGGCCTATGAAATCATTGGTTCCGATCAGACCGGGATTGAATTGGTTAAATCCTGAAATTCCACCGAACAGCAGGTCTCCTGAAGGTAATTTGAGAGCAGCCCCATAGTTGAACTGGTTGTTTTGCAACCCGTCTTTGCCCGAGAAAGTCCTGAAGTAGCCCGTTTCGGGATTAAACCTGGACAGTCCGTTGGTAGTGCCAATCCATAAGAAATGGTTATCATCTTCCAGGATGCTGACTGCCTGGTTGTTTGCAAGTCCATCCTTTTCCCCGAAATATCGGATGGCACCCCTGTCCTTTGAATAAAGCGCCAATCCTTTGGTCAGGGTGGTAATCCAGATCCTGCCTTTTCCATCCTGGTGAAAAGCTCTTGTATATTCAGGATATTTTATAATTTGACCATCTCCGGGATTAAAAATATAAAGATCATCCCTGCCGCCGATCCAAAGGTTCCCGTCCCTATCTTCATTGATCCAGTTGACCTGAGTATTTGGGGGAATTTCAACCATTCTGAGAAACCGGTTGTTCAAGGCATCGTACGTATCTAAACCTGCAGAAGTAGCAACCCGGATTTTGCCTTTGCTGTCGCGAAAAATGCACCAAACCCTGTCATCCGAAATGGAGTAAGGATTTTCAGGTTGGTTCCTGACATGTCTGATCGTGCCATTCCGCAGCGAGCAGATATTAATGCCTCCCCTGAAGGTGGCTATCCACAGGTTCCCGTTTCCATCGTCCAGGAACGATTTTATGCAATTGGATGACAACGAACCCTGATTGCCCGGTTCATGGACCATGTATCGGAAAGTATTGGTGACAGGATCAAAGATATTTACACCACCGTCTTCTGTGCCAACCCAGATATTTCCTTTCTCGTCTTTCCAGAAAGCCCAGATTTCGCTGCTGTTCAGGTAATGGTTGTCGCCAGGCATTGCACGGTAGTTCCGGAAAAGCTGTTTGCTGTGGATCAGGTAATTAATCCCTGTTCGTGTTCCGATCCATGTGTCTCCGCGTGAGTCATGGAAAATGTCGAGAACCGAATTTCCTGACAGGCTCCGGGCTTCTCTCTCATCATGCGAATAATAATTGATAACTCCTTCCCGGATGTTGTATACATACAACCCGCCCCTGGTTCCGATCCAGTAATTGCCTTTCTTATCGGGTGTGATAGAACGGACTGTCCTGCTCCGGTTATTCTCCGGATCTGGAAAAAAATGGTTCTCCACTCTTCCTGAATCGCCAATAACGAATATTCCGTTATCGTACGTCCCGACCCATATTTTCCCATCAGAATCGGTAAGTAGTTCCCAGATTTCTTCATTTTTCGATTCGGGGACAGGCAAGTCAAAGTGAAATGGTTTTACCCGGTTGAGCGCCGTATCGAGTAGAAACAGGCCCTGGTTGGTGCCCAACCAAAGGTTCCCTGAATGGTCGAACGAAAGGACCCTGATAAACTGACGGGCCAGCCGGAATTTAGGATCATCTTCCAATGGATCAACCCTGTCGAGTGATACCCCCTCTTTTAATAGAAGGATTCCCTCATTGGTTGCAATCCATAACCTGCCCTGTTTGTCTTCCCTGATGTCGTTAACCGATGCATTGTTCAATCTCAATTCCGGGAACCGATCAAAAACATGGCTGAAAACCTCTCTGTTGCGATCGAAAATATTCAATCCCCCGTTTTCAGTGCCTACAAATAGCTTCCCGGCTTCACTTTCAAAGATCACCCTGACAAGATTACCGCGTAAACTGCTCGAATCATCCGGATCGTTGAGGAACTTTGCAAAGCGATATCCGTCGAACCGGTTAACTCCCTGGCTTGTGCCAAACCACATGAATCCCCTCCGGTCCTGGAATGAACAATGTACCTGGTTGTTTGAAAGCCCGTCTTCCTGCGAAAAATGTTCAAAACTGAATGTATTGCCCTGTCCGTGACAAGAGATGGTAAACAAAACCCATGCAACCACAGAAATGGTAAAATACCTGACACCCTGCAACGTCGGTTGTACGAAGAGTGTTTTCTTCCTTTTCAGGGTAGACATTCTCCGCAGGATCAGGTGCGAATTCATCATTTCTTTCAGTGGTAAGGATAGATCTGACATTTCCGGATACAACTACATCCTCATGATCATCTTTTTCAATTCCTGTGAAAAATACAATTTTTTCAGGATTTATTTGAAACAATCATCAAAAAGCCAAAGCAAGAATGAAAAGAGGTTTGTAATAATTAAAGCTTCAATTGCTTGTTGTTTCTGCTTCGTTTCTGATCAATCCAGCAGGAATCCGATGGTTTCAGCAATCCTTCTGCTCTCTGAAAGAGATTTAACGGGTGAAAGTTCCAATTTTCGGATACGTAGTTCGTTGATTCTGAGGGTTGTGATCTCCATGATGGCATTATCAGACCTGTTGTTTTCATACAACCAGGCAACGGCTGTTTTCAGGTGGTTTGCTTTCACTCTCCTGACCAGCTTCTGGTTGCGGGCCGGATGAATATGTGCATATTCCGGTCCGGATTCACTTTCCCTCACGACCCAAAAAGAACCATCCGGGATGGAAAGGGTTTTGTATTCTTTCACTCCCAGATATGATTTCAGTTCTTCCCTTGACCGGATTCCGGATTGTTCGAGTTGTTGTCTGATAAAGGCGCAGATTTCAGCAGGTGAAATCTCTCCCAGATACATATCAAACTGGTTGTTCCCCAATTCCTGAAGTTCCCTGTACACCGTTTCCCATGGGGAACTGTTCCATCTCGCTACCTGAGAAAACATGAAACGGGCGTGGTGCTTCAGGGCATTTAACCTCACAGGAACGATGTTTATAACCATAAGTGATCCATTTGTTCATTCGTGATCCGAAAGTAAAAAAATACACGAAATGCTTCTAAACAAAACCGGAAAGGGATCAACTTCTTCCTGCATAAAAACGATCTTTTGTAGGTCCCCTGAACACTACTTTGCAGAATTTGGGGAAAAATTATTGTTTGTATATTGTAAAAGTACGAAAATAGGTTTTTGTTTGTGTTTTTTTGTACATTCAATTCCTGGTAAATTTTTATGGTTTGCAGCATAGAAAAACCAGAAAAGAGCACAAAAATTACAAAGTTCAGGTTGTAAATGTAATAATTTCAACTACTTGAAAAATTTCAATTTTATCTGCTTAACTTTAATCAGTAAAAAATGCCGGTTCACAAGTTTTTTATAGAGGATGGGTTTATTAGGGATATAAAAGATTTCAGGCCAAACACGGGTATCGAAATTTATGAAGTGATCAGGGTACAGGAAGGAGTGCCGCTGTTTGCTGAAGATCATATGAACAGGTTTTTCCATTCGGCATTGTTGTGTCACCTTGAGATACCGGTTGATGAAACTGAAATCTTGTCATATCTCAGACAACTGATCAGGATCAACGGCGTGGAAGAGGGTAATATCAGGTTTTCGTACTGTTTCAGGCCAAAGGGGATATTTCATGCTTATTTTATTCCGCACCGCTATCCGGACAACAGAATGATCTTAAACGGGGTTGAGTGTGGCTTATTCAAAGCTGAACGCACCGATCCCAATGCAAAGGTCGTTCAGACAGCCCTGCGTGATGCTGCCGATGCCATGATCCGCGAAATGGGGTACTATGAGGTTTTGCTTATCAACAGAAAGGATGAGATTACGGAAGGCAGCCGCTCAAATCTGTTTTTCCTGGTAAATGGTGTCTTGCATACCGCTCCTACAGAGGAGGTATTGCCGGGAATCACTAGGCATAAAGTGCTCGAACTGGCGAAGGAAGGCGGACTCGATGTGATCATGAAAAATAGGCAGGTATGGGAGCTTCCCTCTACAGACGGAGTTTTTCTGACCGGGACATCTCCTAAAATATTGCCGGTCAGGAAAATCGTGGAACAGTTGTTCAGAGTTGACCATACTGAAATCAGATGGCTCATTCGTGCATACGACCAATTGATCGACACATACATAAAAAACAACCGGCACTAGTGTATACCAGGCCGGTTGCATTTATTTTATGTTTTAGCCAACAAACGAACGTAATGATTTCATTGTGAAAATTTGGTATACTCACCTGTCCAGTTACTGAGAACCGGTAACATGGTACGGCTACCTTTTTATCAGTTTAAGAATTTGTTCAGCGTTCCCATATTTAGCGATCAGAAAATATGTTCCTGCAGGAAGGTGCCCCAAAGCGACCCTGCTCCTTGTTGCGGTAGAAAAAGCAGAATGAACAATCTGACCTGATGTAGTGATGATGGAATATTGAACTCCCGTTTTTGCGCTGCTTTCAATGGTCAATTCACTACTGAAAGGATTCGGATATGCCCTGACAAACTGCCTTTCTTCAGGGGAGACTGCTTCCGAAGATGTAAAAAGGTCAAAAGTTATCCGGGAGGAATTTTCCCATTGGTTCAGCTCTTTTTTCCATTCCTGGCCGGTGATCTGGTACATTTTTCCATTCTTGTATGAGACCATATCCTTCGACGAATTGACCCATTTTGATTCACCCTGGTCCCATTCTTCTTCAAGATACTCTTTAATGGTACCGTCGTTGTTGTATGAGTAAGTAGACCGGATATCTGAAATCCATGCATTGAGTTCATATTTTTCTCCGATGGTCGTTTGTAACTGGCGGGAGTTGTTTACAATTATATAGGTGTTGGTTGTCCTCAAACTGGGAATCCATGGTCCTGCCGGGTTATCCTTTCTCTCTTCGGTGACCCTGTATTCGGTTCCGTCGGGATTGTATTCGTAGGTCGATTGTGTTTTGTCGACCATTTGCATAGTCATAATATTGAGCCCCTGGTATAATTCCTTGATCAATTGATTGCTGCTGTTATAAGTGTATGTGGTTTTATTGAGGTCCATCCATCCCAACCCCATATCCATCTGCGTTGTCTCGGTCAGAATATTTTTTGCTGCATCGTAGGTGAAAAGTACTTTCGACATGTCCATCCATTTGTTTTCTTCGTCATCCCACATTTTGGTCAGGCTCTCTTTGACAGTCCCGTCCGCATTCAGGTCATACGTGGTAATCGAATAATCGATCCATTTGGATGTAAGGGTGTCCCATTCTGAACTTGTCGATTTAATCAGTTTGTTGCCACTGTTGTATTCCTGCTTCGTCCGGTACACATTCTGCCAACCCTTTATAGAGTCCCAATCCTCGGTTAAATGACTGATCAGGTTTCCTTTGGAATCATAATCGTTGGTAATCCTTGAATCATTGACCCATTTGTCCTTGTGCCAGTCTTCAATAGTCATTGTTCTGAATTCAGGAAATTGAGCCGACAACAAAACCGGCAGGGAGAACCCGAAGAGTAATAAAAAGTAAAATTTTGCTTTCATACATAATTGTTTTAACAAGTTCATTTATAATCAAAAATAAATAACAAATAAGCATCCTGAATGTTTAAACCAATTTAAATGGTTTACGAGTGAAATCAAAATAATTACGGTACCAAAATCAGTTTGCGATGAAATAATGTACAATGTATGCCACCCCGCCGATTAAAGGTATAAAGGTTATACGTAACCGGTCCCATGAATCGGATACTCCAACAATGATACTTATCAGATCAGAAAGATAATGGTTACAGCCTGTCTTCCAGTATTCTTCTGACAGCATGGTGATCAATGTCCCCATGTTCGCCAAAAGGTTCATTCCTTGTCCTGAACCTTTCTGCTATTTTATCGATGGTTTCGGGTGATACACCGTAATCGTGCAGCCGGCAATGAATGCCCATCGATTCAAAGAATCTGGTAGTGCGGGCAATGGCTTTATCGATGATTTCATTGGTTGATCCTTCAGTAATTCCCCAAATACGCCCGGCATACTGAAGCAGTTTTTTTTGTTTTCCGGAGCGGTAAAGGTTCATGATGCCGGGCATGACAATGGCAAGAGTCCTGGCATGGTCAATGCCATGAAAGGCTGTCAGCTCATGGCCGATCTGATGGGTAGCCCAATCCTGGGGTACTCCCTTCCCGATCAGCCCGTTAAGGGCAAGAGTCGCGCACCACATGAAATTTGCAGCAGCATCGTAATCTGTCCTGTTTTCAAGAACCTTTGGCCCTTCTTCAATAAGGGTTAGCAGGATACTCTCCGAAAACCGGTCCTGTAAAGGGGCATTGACATCGAAGGTGAGATATTGCTCCATGACATGCACGAATGCGTCGGCAATTCCGTTTGCAACCTGCCGGTCGGGAAGGGAAAAAACAGTTTCGGGATCCAATACGGAGAACAATGGCATAACATACGGGGAGGCAAATGCCAGTTTTTCTTTTGTGCTGCCCCTTGAAATGACAGCCGTATCGTTCATTTCCGATCCAGTGGCCGGCAATGTCAGGACAGTCCCCAAGGGTACCGCAACAGAAATGTTGCGCCGGCTTTTTCCGGTTACAAAATCCCAGGGATCGCCTTCCTCCCATTTTGCGGCCGCAGCAATGAACTTGGTACCGTCGAGAACCGATCCGCCACCAACTGCCAGCAGAAAGTCAATCTGTTCATTCTTAATTAAATCAACCGCTTTCATCAGGGTTTCATACATCGGATTGGGTTCAATCCCTCCAAATTCGAGGATATCATATCCCTCCAATGCATCCCTGACCTGTCTGTATACTCCGTTTCTGAAAATGCTCCCCCCTCCGTAAGTAAGGAGAATTTTCCGATCCCTGCCGATCTCTTCAGATAACTTTGCTATCTGCCCTTTCCCAAACAGGATTTTTACCGGGTTGTGAAATTCAAATGAATACA
>CAYNBE010000152.1:0-9179 GCA_964395045.1 uncultured Prolixibacteraceae bacterium
AAATAATCCGCAGGCCAACAGACCAAGTTTTCGTCCTTTATTCAGGCCAAATCCCATTTTCAGGAATTCGGACGACAGCCATCCCAGAAAAATACCAATCGCCCACGATGCCAGGTAGATGGTAAAAAACGGAAGCCCGATATCTTTCAGGTTGACCCCAAATTTTTCGTTCAGGAATTTAGCGCCCCAGAAAAGGTAAAACCACCAGATGGGGTCGGCCATGAATTTAGCAATGGCAATGGCCCACGCACCGCGGTGGGGAAGAATGTCTTTCCAGCCAATGCGCTCATTATTTTCTGTTTCGTTGCTGTCAGAATTAATATATTGAAGTTCCGTTTCTGACACCTGCGGACTTTGTTCGGGTATCCGGAAATATTTCAACCAGAGCAATACCCAGATGATGCTGATCGGAAAAGTCCAGAGAAAACCGACCCGCCAATTATCGAAACTCAGCACCAGCACGGGAATGACAAGCGGCGAAAGGATAGTTCCCATATTGGCGCCGCCATTGAAAATCCCGGTGGCAAGTGCGCGGTCTTTCTTCGGGAACCATTCGGCAACAGCTTTTATTGCTGAAGGGAAGTTCCCCGATTGTCCGATTGCCAGGCTAAAACGTGCCACTGCAAAACCGATCCACGAACGGGAAAGCGCATGCCCCAAAGTGGCCAGGCTCCAGATTCCGATTGAAAGAAGGTATCCTTTCCGCGTTCCGATGGTGTCAATGATCTTTCCCATCAAGATAAAACAAACAGCATAGGCGATCATGAATACGCTGTTGATAATCCCATATTGTTCTTCTGACCAGCCAATGCTTTTTTGCAGTTCCGGAGCCAAAATTCCCAATGCCGACCGGTCAATGTAAAGGATCGTTGTTGCGATAAACAGAAAAGTGAGAATGATCCAGCGGAAACGGGTCTGTTCCGGTTTCCTTGTTCCGGTGTCTGGTCTCCCTTTTTGCTCTCCTTTGATTGAACCGTTCATGACAGGTGAATTTTATTATGTCGTTCCGTCTCTATAATGAATTCCGGATAATGACTTCGGGATAGAAGAATTCAGTTGTGTATTTAGGATCCATGATAAAACGGGCGATGATGCGTCCCATTTTAGCAAAATCAGCGCTGACTACCGTTATCCCGTTCCGGATGATCTCCTTCATTGGGGTTTCATTGTAGGAAAGGATTCCCAATTCTTTTCCCAGTTGCAATCCGGTTTCTTCGCCGGTTTTGATCAATGTGATCAGGTCACTGTCCTCGATTACCCAGAATGCACGCCCTTTCTCAATGAATTCGCGGTTTAATTTTTCTTCAACCCGACAGGTAATCCTGTTTTCTGAGCAAAATCCAGTGAAAGCCTCTTTGATCTCCCCGGGATAGCTCATTTCTGGGGGGAAAACCAAAATAAACTCTTTATATTTAGACAGTTGATCCTTCAATTTTTCAAGTGATTTTTTCAGTCCGGTATAAAAATCCTGAGAAACAAAAGAAACACCATCCAATAAAGGAGGCCGGATAATCTGCAGTAGCTTTCTATGAGGTACTCTCATCAGCAGCGACCTGACCTGCGGATGATCAAATCCGGTAATTAGATAAAGGCCATAGGATCCCAGGTTCTCAATCAAAACCGATTTAAAAATCCGTGGATTACAATGATGAAAATAGAGATCGATTGAAATGCCGGGATCATGGATCCCTTCCAATATACTGTTATACAAAACCTCGTGATAGGAATAGAATCCGGTCAGAAACAAGAATACCTTCAACTCCCGTTTTATATCGACATCTTTTACGAAATAACCTACTTTGTCCTCTGCCACAATGATTCCTCGCTCTTTTAGGGTATTCAACGCCTTCACAATGGTCATCCTGGCAACTCCAAGCCTCCGGATCATCAAATTAACCGAGGGAAGCGGATCGCCTTTTGAGAGTATCTTTTGATCGATTGCTGCCAGAACCCCGGCTACAATCCCGTCCTTTTTGGAGCAGCATCCCTTTTGTTCAGTCTGGATCAAATCAAAAATGTCGGGCATCGTTCTATTCTATTCTATCATCAAAGATAGAATTCATTGTACTCTATTGGTTTATCAGTAGAATAGAAATGTTGGGATAGAATAGTATTTTATAAAGTCTTGGTAAAAAATCGATTCTGATTACTTACTGACTTATATTGAGAGGTTCACCTGACCGAATGACGGTAACCTGAACCCGTGCATTCATCCCTTCCGGTCCGATACATGAAAAAGTGATTTCATTTTCACCCGGTACCAGATCAGGGATTTTTCCTCCTAAAATGACTTCTTCCAGCAGTTCACCTTTGGGGCCATACACTTTGCAATCGTCAGGAGCGTTTAATTCAAGAACCATTCCTGATTCCATCCTGACCGGAAAAACGATTTTTTCTTCCCCGATACTGACTAATGGATTTTCAATGGTTACCGGCACCATGGGCAAAGCTTTGACCGGGCCGATCATGCATTTGATTTCCTTCCCTGCTGGAAGGTTGTTGTACCATAGCTGAAGTTTGTCTACATTTTTAAAATCAATTCTGTGGCGGTACGAGTCGTATACGTAAAAGCTGGCTGCCTGTTGTGGCCACATATAGTTGCTGAATTCAGAGGATTCAAACTCGACCAGTTCAAAGCAACGCCATCCTTTGAAGTCGACTTTGACAAAATGATCGCCTCTTGCACCATAAGAAATATGCTCCGGACTTTCGATTCTTAAATTGAGGAGTTCCCCGTTCCCGTCACCATGAATCCATACCCCCAACGCCTGGTTTTTTTCAAGATTTAGCCACGGTTCAAATTTCTTCTCCATACATATCCAGGATCCTTCGCGTGGAGAAGCCCCTGTGCTGCGGGCAGAAAAGACAGCTACAGCACCCTTGTTGTTCAGCTTTTCCTTTGAAATCATGATCTTTCCTGTCACTCCCTCAGCTGCTTTGTTGTATGCAAATTCCTTCTGGTCGTGAAAGCCTGTTAATATAATATTCTGCTGATCGTCAATCGATTTCACCGACATCAGAAGCTCAATCCGCAATCTTACGGGCTGGGAGGCAAATTCATTCCTGATTTTCCAGTGCGAAGTCGGGTCATTTAATCCTGTTACTTTATGTTTCTCATAAACAATTGGCCTTAAATCCCAGGTTCCCTCTTTTCCCCTGAACAGCGTAAACTCTTTTTCTGGTACACGCAGGAGAGCACGTATCGAATCGTTGAAATAATTCTGATGCCTCATTGTCTCATATTGTTTTATCAGAGGGAATAACCGGTTTAAAAGCGGGGTCTTTTCGACGGTCTTTTTATCGGCTCCTCCCAACATCGACAAACCGGCATTGTTCCCGATCATTTTGCAACATAAATATTCGATATCGTCAGGAAATGTCGGTTCAACCTGCGGCGGATCCCACGTCTGGTTTCCCCACCAGCCTAAATGAAGGGGAAGAAGCAATCCCCCGTTTTCGGCTTTGGCATATCGGTTGATCAGCGGCAAGTGGCCATTCCAAACGCCATGTTCCATTTCTTTGGTTTTAATGGCAGCTGTATGAATGTCGATAAAACGTTTATATCCGCGGACCGGACGGTCCCATGCCTGCCAGCGGGAACGGTAATGCCACCAGTGGTGTTTCATTGAACTCATCTCCATGCCAACCGGCCTTTTCAGGTGTTTCGCCACTTCGAAAACAAACCAGGTTCCGTAATACCAGGCATCTTCAGGGTCACCGAGAATGTCGGCCCCGTCAATTGCATCAAAATAAATACCGTCAAAGTCACATTCATTGACAATCTCGGCGGTTTTTTTTGCAATTTCCCTGAACAGCGGAGTTTCTGCACCGGGGACAAACCGTCCGAACATCTCCCTCAGATGAAATACACTATCCTGAACTGTATGGAAGGATGGTTTTGTGTCGTTCACTCCCCGGGTACATCCGGTAAATTTATATGGCGGTGTGTGTGTAACTCCGCTGAAACGGATCAATTCTTCCCCGATGCGGAGAGTATTGCTGTTCCTGACAAAGAATCCGGTAATAGTCGAAATGCCTTCGGTCGATTCATTTACCCTGATTTCGACATCATCAGGGTCGACCGGTCCGGCCAGTGTAAATGACCGGAAATAGCCCAGATCAGGGTGGGGGACCGGTCGAGCATATTTTGACTTTTTGTCAATAAAAAAAGCATACGTATGAAAAATAGATGATATGCCTGCCTCATGAAGCCGCTGATTAATTCGCCTGAAGTGTTCCCATCCATCCGGCCATTTTTCAGGGTTCAGCTCAAAATCGCCGAATGAAAAAAAATCTTTGTCCCCTCCATGACTGTCAACCTGGTTAAAACCAAGACTTTGGCACATTTCAATCCATTCCGGAACGGTTTCCTCTCTCAACGTCCCGAAATTCATGAGATAGGACCCAAATCCTTCCTTCTGCATTTGCGCCCAGGCGCCTCCCTGGTCTGAAAAAGGGATATCTTCGGCATGTCCCATTACGCTCCGGATCACCGGCAGTATCTCTTTCTGAGGAACCCCTATCAACGCAACCCTGGCTCCCTTTAAACCAAAACGACGGTAGCAGGTTGCCCACAAATGGTTTTGCAACGCCGGAAGCTCACGGACATGTGTGAACAGATTCATCGATAACACGCAGGCGGCAAATGGCTCATACGGCATCCCTTCCAGTTTTAAGGGCACATTGAGAAAGGTCAGTGATTCAATATCCCCTTTTATTGCATTTACCTCAAACATGATACGATCGCCAGCATTTTCCAGGCTGATTTCAACACTTACTCCGGAGTCGCCGAACCCGAGATACAGCCTGTTGTTCTCCATTTTTACGGAAGAAACCTTACCCTCTTTGCCATCTTTTATGATGGAAGCGCAATATGAAACGGAATCTGTAAAAAGGTAATCGGTTCCGTTCATTTTATCGGTGAAATGCAGGTTCCTCCCGTTATTTGCTATTTCATACCTGAAGTGGTCATTTTCAATGGTGATTGGTTGCCGGGGCTGCGTAAATGAAAAAATAAACAAAGATGTGAACCCCAGCAAGACAAAAAAGGGTGTTCCGGATATTTTCCATCGGTTCATACTACATATCGGTTTATTGGACCGTAACAAGATATGATTTTCCCTTTTCTGTACCAAAATCTATTTCAAAATATTCAATCAGAAATCTTTCCCCATTTTTTACTGAATGTACTGGTAATTCGGAATTTGCAACTTCGGTGAAGTACAACAGAGGATTTGGATTCCTGGCTATGGCAGGTGCATAGCGGGTTCCCTTGACTTTTACAGGAACAGAGGTGCGTAAACGGCACGAACCACCCACACCCGATTTGATTTTTGCCCATACAAGTTGTCCGTCTTTCCACTCCATATCGACCGTGAAATCGCCGCGCGCTTTTAATCCTGAAACTTTGCCGTTGGACCATACAGAAGGAAGCGCCGGCAACAAATGAATTGCTCCGGTATGGCTTTGCACGAGCATTTCGGCAACACCGGCCGTATATCCGAAATTACCATCAATCTGAAACGGGGGATGGGCATCGAGCATGTTCATATAAAGGCCGCCACCGGGTTTTTGTTCCCCGCCAAAACCGCAGGGCGTAAACAGGTTTTGGATAATCAGAAAGGCATGATCGCCATCGAGCATCCGGGCCCAGAAATTAATTTTCCAGCCCATCGACCATCCGGTAGCCCCGTCGCCGCGAAGTTCGAGCGAACGCCGGATAGCCCGGAACAGTTCAGGAGTAGTAAATGCGTTGATCTGGCTGCCGGGGTGCAAGCCATACAAATGCGACAAATGCCGGTGCCGTGGATCGGGTTCTTCAAAATCGTGAGCCCATTCCTGCAACTGTCCTTTTGCGCCAATCCGGTACGGGGCCAGACGATCCAGCTTCGCAGAAAGTTCTTCCCGAAACGCTTTGTCCGTCTCCAGAATTTCGGCAGCCCTGACCGTCGAGGCAAACAGTTCACGGATAATCGCCATATCCATCGTTGGCCCCATGCTCACGCACGCACGTTTTCTTTCGGGAGTAAAAAAATAGTTCTCGGGCGACGTGCCGAAAGGGGTTGCCCATTTCCCGTTTTCATCTTTAACCAGCCAACCCGACATAAATTCCGAAGCGCCTTTCATCAGCGGGTACGCTTTTTCTTTTAAGAACTGAGTGTCTCCCGAAAACAGAAAATGTTCCCATAGATGAGACGACAGCCACGCGCCCGACATGTTCCAGAAGGCCCAAGAAGCGCTTCCATCGGTGGGGTACGGCTCCCTCCATATCGATGAATTATGATGGGCTGCCCATCCTTCCAGTCCGTACATGCGGGTTGCCATTTCTTTTCCGGTTTCAGCCAGTTCTCCCACCAGCCGGAACAAAGGTTCGTGACATTCTGAAAGATTAGCGCTTTCAGCCGGCCAGTAATTCATTTGTGTATTGATGTTCATCGTATAACCACTATTCCAGGGGGGCATCACTTTGTCGTTCCATATTCCCTGAAGGTTCATGGGCTGTCCGCCCACACGGGAGCCTGAAATCATCAGGTAACGGCCAAACTGAAACAACAAAGCTGCCAGGGCCGGGTCGTTGTCTTCAGCAAAACGTATAATACGCTCGTTGGTCGGCGTTTGCTGCGCCTGAACACTGCTGCCCAGTTCGAGCGATACACGGTTAAACAACTTCTGATAGTCGGCAATGTGCCGTTTCTTCAAACTATTATAATTTTTCTTTTCAGCGTTTGCCAGAATATTCATTGCTTTCTCCGAAGGGTCGGTGCCTTCGCTGCTTGGGCTTTTTCGGAAACCGTTGAACGAAGTCGCCGCCGAGAAAATCAGTACCACCTCGTTGGAATTACTGATATGCAGGCGGTCGGCCCCGGCCTGAATGTTCCCGTTTTTCAAAAAAGCTTTCAGCCGTGCATCGAAAAACATTCCTTTGTTCCCGATTTCATCGCCATACAAAACTTGTTTTTCAAATTTCCGTTTCCCATCCTGGTCGAACAGCTCAGGGTGCTTGTGCTGCTCTTCCGATTTTTCGATAATCTCCAACGACCTGGCCAATACATGCCCGGGAGCCTGGCCTTTCATCGCCAGCATATTCACCGATGCAGAAACTTGTGCTGTTGGGTGGGGCGAACTCATTGACACCTCGAAATCCAACACCGGTTGGTCGGCTGTAATTTTTACCACTATCACCTGATCGGGAAACGAGGCATACGTTTCTCTCCGGAAATGAATGCCGTTCTGGATATACGAAACCGTGTGTACCGACCGGGCAATGTCGAGCTCCCTTTTGTAGCCTGAAACTTCCCCTTTGTTGTTGAAATTAAAAAACAAATCGCCAAAAGCCTGATACGGCTGGGCTTGTCGCCCCTGCCAGTTTTTGCGGACATAAGCCTCAACCTGTTCATATTTCCCCTGACGGAGCATTTCAAGAGTTTCGTCAAAACCATCGCGTACGTTTATATTACTGAAGGTAGCACCGGGTTCCCCGCTATACAGGGTGTTTTCGTTAAACTGAAGCTGCTCTTGTTCCACACCGCCGAATATCATCGCGCCAAGGCGTCCGTTCCCGATGGGGAGCGATTCGTCCCAGTTGGCAGCAGGATGTGTGTACCACAACCTATTATTCTCCTGCTTTTCCGGGTTAATGCAGGAGCAAAACAAAACGGCAAACATCAAAAAAAGTCTCATAATTTCACTATTTTATCATTTTTAAAAATACGGCATACGGACATGTAACCGAGGTGAGGTAAACCGGGTTTTGCCTGTTTCCCGAGGGGTGAAAGCATTCGTAAGGCGCCCCAAACTCTTCCCCTTTCCTGTAATCGTTCATCTTCAGGTCATCCAGGTATTCCCCGGCCAGTTTGCGTGCAGCGCCGCCATCAACCGTTGCAATGGCGTAACAAACCCAACCAACAGGAGTTCCCCAGTATGCCCCATTCTGATAGGTATCCTTTTTTGCACGGGAGCGCTCCCATGCAGTTGCGCTACTGTAATCGTCGCTTGTTAAAATATGGCGGATATTCCCCTTGTAAGCCAACGTGCCATCGTGAAAAGCCCCAGCCAGACGGGTACAGGTTTTTTGTAACTTTTCCCCTTCCATAATACCCAGGTAAACAGCAAATGCCGTCGCCCACACATCCGGTTGGCTGCTTTGCCCTGTTGAAGCGGCCAACATACCGTTCTGATCGTAAAACAAGGCCAGAATATTGGTTTTCAATGCCTCTGCCAGTTGCCGGTATTCTTCTGCTTTTGGGGCATTGCCGATTTTTTCAAAAAGACGGGCAAGCTCAACCGATGACTGATATTTCAGCAAAGACGAAAAACAAAGGTCGCCGGTGATTAAAATCGCATCCCTGAACCCGAAATCCACTCCGCGAAGGTTTTCCGTGGTATAGACGAGTGGATTGCCTATTCTGGTTGGCGGCACCCTGTATGCCATTTCCAGGCGGGCAATAAGGGGAAGGCCTTTAATTTCGGATAAAAGAAATTGGTAATCACTTGTTTGTTCTGCATAAAAATAAGCCTGATGGATAAAACAAAACTGATCGCAATAGGGAGGGAACGTTCCCCAACGCGGCGACCCCTGGTCTTCGTAACTATATGTTCCCGGGAAAAAAACGGGCAGCCCGTCGTCAATCCGGATGTGGTCGGCAATAGCCCCCTGCGGTATCATGCAACCTTCTTTGGTAATCATGGTTTGGTCGCACTGGGTTGATGCCGTCAATTTCAGCAAATGTTTCTGCTCTTCGGGAGTAATAAACCCGCATTCGAGCGACATGGCATAATCACGGACCCAAAATGAAGGGTAACAATCGCGGCCTCCGGGACGGATGAGCGTCCCGCCCGTATTATTGGGCCCAAAATCGGCGGAAACAACCTGTCCCGGATAAATACGGGAACTTTCCAATACATCTTTTGTCATCCGCTCCAAAAAGAGCAAATCGTCACGGCTAATCACCGGTTCTTCTTTCGATTAGGCAAAGACAAAACCACCTGCAAAAATGAATAGGCCGGCAACCACCCATATCTTCGTTTTGCGCAAAACGCAAAACAGGGGCAATACGGTTATTTTCTCTATTTTCATCATCATTAACTTGTTATTTTACCAATTATCCCAAATTCTCAAAACAAATGGAGAAATTCTATCTGATGGCCCACCCATTCAATGAAAGACTATGAAAATAATA
>CAYNBE010000153.1:0-9138 GCA_964395045.1 uncultured Prolixibacteraceae bacterium
ACATTTTTTAACATGCAGGAAAAAAAATCAAAAAATCCGGCTATTTTGCCGGATTTTTAATTCTTTGTAAAAGGGCCGGAGACCAAGTAGTTTTGAAATCAAAGATTGAAGGAGAAAGTAGAGAATGATCCTCCGGGCCCTGTAATTATTTTCCCCGATTTTTTGTTCGGCTCCTTCGTTTCTTCATTTATTACCGTATTGAACGAATATTTCCAAATAAAATTCTTACCAGGTTCGTCTGGATCATCCGGCAATAACATTGATGTTTAAAATTCCGGTACATCTGATGCCGAAATGTTCATATTGCTTTCCAAAATCCTGTCGTCAGGCTATTTCAGGGTGATGTTTGCCGACAGGTAAGGAATGTTGTTCAGGTAGGAAGCATAAGTGGCCGCTATACCTTTTGCATCGCCCGGATAATAGATATCGTAAGTAATCGTGAAGGCAGGTTTGGCACCGCAGTTGTCCCACGTTCCGCTTCCTTTGATTTCATAATCATAGTTTACACCTTTGTATACCGTAGTAAAGATATACTGACGAGGGATATCGATGGTTCCGTCGATATTCACCGTCATATCATAAGTGCCGCCCGCAGTAATGATTTCTCCCCACCAGTCTTCCATAAATCCCTTGTTCATTCCTGTAACGGCCAATTTTGTACCTTTTACGGCAGTGGTAATCACACTGGCATAGTTGGCATCGGTACCCTCCCAGGAACCAACCAGATTGTTAATTCCGTTGGCAAGGGGACAATACTTTTTAACCCTGATCTTTTTGGAGGCCACTGGAGAAGTTACACCTCCCATGGTTGTTTCGGTCACCATAACCGTGGCTGAATCTCCTACAGGATATGTATTGAAAAGTATGGTTGCAGTACGGGTATCTTTTGAGACCTCTTTGACAGTTGCATCCTTGGCGCTCCATGTCCACGAAGAACCTCCCCTGTAATAATTAATGGTATAGTTCGCAGTAAAAGTCTGGATTGCGATAGTTGGTCCCTGAATCCCATCGATGACTGCAGGGATTATTGCATTATAATTGTATTTTTCCTGTGCCTCCTTAATAGAATCTTCCATGCAGGAAGAAACCATGAGCACCATGACTAGGGTCAATCCGGAAATTTTCATTAATGTATTTTTCATAATTCCTGTTTTATATTTGGCTATTATCAAATTGAAAAGCAATTCCCTTTACGAAAAGATGGAAATGCATTATTTCCATCCTCCGTTGCTGTAATCAACTCCTGCAACTCCCTTGGTAGCTCCAAACGTGTAATAGTCCATCTGCATCACCTCCAGCTGTGCACCCGGGATCGGGAAATGAAGAATGGTGCCTTTCTGGAGAAGGTTTTCCTTTCTCATCTGGAAGTATTGGATACCCATGCCTGAGAGCATCAGTTCCACAATCCTTTCGTAATGGATCGCTTTCAGGATTGTGGCCTGGTCGGCAGCGAGAGGTGACAATTTTCCACGGGTTACCCTTGCCGATGCATTCATGACACTGGCTGCTTCTGCGACCTTATTGGTCCGGGCAGCTGCCTCAGCTAGCAGATAATCGTTTTCAGCCTTTCTGAATTCGGGCATTGGTTCGGTCCAGGTTTTCAGGTATTGATCCAGTCTTTTGTACCGGTATGATGAGAAATGATAGTACCCGCGTTCCGGTTTGAAAGGGCAGGAACTCATATACTGGTAATCAGACTCGAGCCTGGCATCAACAGAAGTGGCTTTTCCCTTGTTGGGGAGGTCGTCGAAACTGCCCGACAGGGGGAAATTGGCCGGCATGTTGGGATCCATCAGGTTAATAACATACATGTCGATAAAACCCCAACCGGCATAAACCGAATAGGTCTGGTACAGTGAGTACCATGTAATATCATCTGCAAGAGGTGCAAAATCCTTCTGAATCCCGTTCTTAGCATAGGTATAAACTTTGTTCCAGTCGGTGGCATTATCCTCGGTTTTGTTTCTGGAACTGAACACGAGCAAACGGGCGGCAAAAGAACTGGCAAGCTGTGCAAATTCAATGTTGCTCCACGACTCACCCGGTAGCCATTCGGTAGGGATGGTAAAAGTGCTGGCTTTGCTGATTGCAATAGCTTCATCGAGACTCTTCACTGCTGCAGCGATCACATCTTTGTAGGGTGAAGGTTCCACGGCGAAAGTCAAGTCGGTCTCGTGTGTAACAATAAATGCTTTGTCGTAAAGCAATCCGATATATCCAAGGCTGAGTCCGTGCATAAAATAGGCCATTGCCCTCACCATATCGGTTGAACCGTCTTCCATCTTAACATTGTTCAGCTCAGTCTGGGCAAGAACGTCATTCGCCTGCGATACAACCGAATACAAGGTATTGTAATAGTTCTCCGTGATGATGGCATCGGTATACGATGGTTTGTTGTTAAACTCCAGCCGGGGTTCATTCCCGAACACCCTCATCCCTGCATTACCATGTGAACAGGTCCCTGCATCGGCAGTCACCCAAAGGGCAAGGCCTGGGCCGTCGTATTCCTGGGTGACCTGAAACCATGTATTTAGCATCCCTCCAGCTACACCCTTGATGTCGGAAGGATTTGAAAAGGCGGTCTTAAAATCGGGATCATTCAGATTTTCAACCACCAAGTCTTCACAGCTTATCAAAGAAAAAGCAGTGAAGAGTGCAATAAAAATATATCTTAATGTCTTCATATCTTATCATGATTAATCTTTAGAAATTCAATTCAAGCGATGCCGAGAACGACCTGAAATTGGGATACCCCATAAAGTCATAGGCAAAGATTTGTGTTCCGTTGGTAGTTCCTACTTCGGGATCGTACCCTGAATATTTTGTAATGGTGAGCAGGTTCCTACCCATTACCGAAAGCCTGGCGCTTTTCAGGAATCCGCCGGTGAGGTTTCGGAATCCTTTGCCATTCAGGTTGTAGGAAAGAGATAATTCACGAAGTTTTACAAAGGTTCCGTCTTCCACCCAGAAGTCATTTTGTTCGTTTACATCATAGAACGACTTGTAATAGTCAATGGTCTTCTTCTGGTTTTCTGGTTTTCCTGCCTGGTCCATCATGCCGTGGCGGTCGTCACGGGTAAGCCATTGGGCCGATTTGTTGTAAATATCGCCTCCCTGTTTCCAGTCGAAAAGGAAATAAAGCGACAGATTTTTATAACTGAGGGTATTGGCAATACCCATTTTGAAGTCGGGATTGGCATCGCCGATCTTGGTGAATTTGATCCCGCCTTCTTCGTCAAGCTGTTTAATACCGGCTTCTTTGACTGTGCCTTCCGTTCCTTTTAGGATGACAAACCCGTCGGCATTGACGGTGTATTTGTCAACTGTGGTTTTCATGACCCCAGCCTGTGCCTCAAGCTCATCCATTGAACGGAGGAAATGGGTTCCGTACATAACCCCGAAGGTTTCTCCTTCCCGGATATAAAAAGCTTTATATGCATCCTGACCCTCCGGTCCGGTTTGATAGGGAGGGATATTGAGCTTTGTGATTTTATTCCTGCCTCTGTCGAATACCAGGTTGGCTGTCCAGTTAAATTTGTCACCCGTGATTATTTTGGCGTTTAAAGATGCTTCCCATGTAGTGGTTTCCAATGTTCCGGCATTAACCCATTGGGTGCTCCATCCCCCGGAATAGGATGCCTGGGGAGCCTGGAGAAATTGATCCTCGGTCACCCCCTTGGCATAAGTCCCGATGAAAGAAAAGCGATTGAGAAAGTCTACATCCAAACCCACTTCCCATTCAGTTGTTCGCGAAGGTTTCAAGAACTTGTTCCCTTTTGCGCTTTTTGAGGAAACACCGTTGCTGACGGTCATCACTTCGTACTGTGCCGCAAATGGAGGACGCTGTCCTGCAGTACCATAAGCTGCGCGGAGTTTTAATTCCTGGATGCCCGGTAATGCTAAATCTTCAGTAATTCGCCATGCACCAGAAACCCGGTAATAGGGCTGCCACCTTTCTTCAGACCCAAACAGGGAGGATCCGTCATAGCGGTACATTCCGTCGAAGATGTATTTGTCTTTGTAGTCGAGGTAAAGTATACCGAAATAGTTATATGCCACCACCTGGTCCTGGTAAGATGTGAGCGATTTGTTCCCTTTAATGGCATCAAAGCTCGGAACTTCCTTCACGCCGAAATCATACCCTGTACCGGAGTAGCTCTGGAATTCTTCATTTTCGTACAAGGAACTCAGCTTTACCCTCATGAGAAATTCCCCGATGTTCTTTGAATACATCAGGTTGGCCTGAGCTCTTTCGGAAAACAGCTTAGAGGTGTATTTGTAGTAGGAGCCTTCGGAATAGACCGATGCACCGCCTGCCCTGGCATAGGTGTCGTACGGCGTGAATGTGGTGTTCAGGTTCGTCATGTTTTCAAACGAATACTCAGCCCTGAATTTCAGGGCTGAAGTGATCTCCCAGTTCAGGGCGTAGGCTCCCAGGAAACGGTCCCTTTCCAGGTTGTCTTCAATTTTCCAAAGGTTGTAAAGCGGGTTTTCCTGTTCCGATTGCCAGGGATTGGGAATGAACAGATAAGGTTGGCCGTCGGGATTTTTCAGGGCGAGGTCCACATCGGGTTCGAGCAGCAGGATATTGAAGAAAACGCCGCCGTTGTATTTGCTGTCGCCGCCAGGATAATTCTGATGTGATTTGACAAAGAGGTTGCTGGCTGATAATGATAATTTCGCGGAAATACGGTGGTCGATATTCAGCCTGAAACTGTTCCGGTTGTATCCTTGTGTTTCGAAGAGAATCCCGCTGTTGGCGTAATTTTCAAAAGAGGCCAGGAAGTTGGTGTTCCCGGAGTTGTTCTGGACGCTGATGTAGTTGGTGTAAAAATCGTTCCCGACAAAAAAATCTTTCTGGTGATCCAGGAGCCTTCCGTAAGGATTGTCCATGTAATGGTCTGGCTCCAGCGACCTTGCACCCGAAAGGCCCTGGGTGCCTCCCTGATAACCTGATGGGTAGGTGACCCCGGCATATTTGGTGTAGTTGGTAACACTTTCCCAGTCGGTGGCCAGTTTGTAAGCATGACTTTCCGACAGGTTATATTTGTTGTCAACCCTGTTGACTCCGTATTCATTCCTGAAAGTTACAGTAGTCTGGCCTTTGGCGGTATCTTTTCCCCTTTTTGTAGTTACAACGACAACACCATTCCCTGCCTGTGAACCATATAAGGCGGAGGCAGAGGCACCTTTCACCACTTCGATCGATTCAATGTCGTCAACATTGATGTCGGCCATGGTACCCTGCATCCTGACACCGTCGACAATGATGAGCGGATTCTGGCTGCCGGCCAGCTGTGTGGCGCCTCTCACCAGGATGGTCGAACTCATGCCGGGTTCGCCCGTTGAATTGATGACAGTCACGCCGGCCATTTTCCCCTGAAGGGCTGATCCTGCTGAAAAGGCGGGAACCTGTTTCAGATCTTTCTCGTCAACCTTTCCAACCGATACCGCAAGTTTCTTACGGGGAGTTTCAGAAGCAACCCCTGAAACCACCACTTCGTCAATTCCGAATACATCTTCAAGCAACCGCGCATCAATCGTGGATTGGTTGCCAATGGTCACATCCAGTGTTTTCATCCCGATAAAGGAAAAAACCAGGGTGGTGGCACTTTCAGGAACGTTCATCTGATACTTACCGTGGATATCAGTCACTGTACCAATGGTAGTACCCTTCACAACAACAGAAACCCCGGGAATGGGAGCTCCGTCACCGGCGGAGGTAACGCTCCCCCCGATCGGTTTGGTTTGGGCCATAACAAGCGACACACCTATAACTAACAGGTATGCCATGAGTAGCACAACTTGTTTCATAGAAGTAATTTTAAGTTAGTAATACAGTAAGATAGAGTTAGCTTTTTCAAACCAGACCACAAAATCTCACTTTCCGTCTTTCTCTTTTATTCGACAGAAAAGAGCTCCATCCTCTGGTCTTCACGCTTTTTCTGATTTTGAAAGTTAAATGGTCCTTCTGCTTTCAAAATCCGATCTACACAAATGTAAAAAAAAGAAATTTCAAACATGCAAATTTCAATTAAATATCTTTCACAAAAATTAACTAATATTAACAAATAAAATATTATGAAAGCTGTAGGTATATATAATTGATTAAATGACAGGAAATTGTGATATGTGCTCCGGATAATTCCTGTCAATCATTCAATGGCGTTGAACTTTATATCAAGGAAGGATTATGTTCAATAATTCCTCCAGTTTGTGTATTTTGTATGTTTTTGTGCGGGAAATGCCTTGCTGATGGTGTATATCTGACGTGTTGTCCTGCTCCGGCCGGCTGTGTTGAATCCAGACCTGGTCCAGTCCGGCCTCCTTGGCCCCAGCGATGTCGATTTCCCAGGAATCGCCGACCATCAAGGATTCTTTTTTCCGCGCATTGGTTGTTTTCAGTGCATATCTGAAAATCTCCGGAGAAGGTTTGTTGATCCCGATTTCTTCAGAGGTAAATATTTTCCTGAAGAAGGGTGTCAATCCGCTGTTCTCCATTTTTTTTATCTGGACCTCGCTGAAACCATTGGTGATTATATACAGTCTGTGTTGAACCGACAACTTTTTAACAACATCAAGTGCCCCCCGGCACAATGCTGTCTGGTCAGGCAGGCAGGCCAGATATTCCCTGTTGAAATCTTCACCGTCGATACCGTTGATGCCTGTTTCACGGAAGGAAAGGTCAAAACGTGAATGGATGAGTTCCTGTTTGGTGATCCTGTTTTTATTGTATAATTCCCAAAGTTGCCCGTTGTGTTTACTGTAGACTTCGAAAAAGTGGTCAAAGTGATGAAGCCCGAGGTTGTATTTCAAAAACGTTTCTCTCAGTGCCAGCCGGGAATTCCGGTCGAAATCCCAAAGGGTATTGTCAAGGTCAAAAAAAAGATCATGGTATTTTTTCATTCTCCGAAAATAATCAAAATTGTGCCCTATGCAATTTTACTACAATGGGCTTAAGGGGCGAACATAGTACACAAAGGATTGACAGTTCATAATACAATATAAAACAATTTGAAAATGAGATAATTTGGAAATTTGAAAATGACGACGAATAACAAAACAATGATATTTTTAAACAATAAGACACAATAGCACAAATTATTCTTAATCCTAGAATCTTAAATAGCTGAATGACTATTGAATGACCATTGTCCCGACGACGACAAAGCGTGTCGGGACCGCATATTGAGGCCCCGCTCTGCGGGATAAACTCCGCCGAAATCCCGAGAGCGTAGAATATCGGGACCCGTCCCGACTTTCAGTACGGGATAAACAGTTCGCGAGGTAGCGGAATGACAATGAATGACGCCCGCAGGGCAAATGACGATTGTCCCGGCGACGACAAAGCGTGCCGGGATCGCATACCGGCGTTCGCCAGGTAGCGAAATGACGCGCTTCGCCATCCGAAGCTTATGCGAAGGATGGAAGCAAATGACAACCACGACAACCATAACAATTCGGATTGCGGATTTGGGAAATCTTTTGGCAACATCCCTCCATTTGTCGTTTTTTGGCTACTTACAGGAATCGGGGGGGACTGCTTCTCTACAAAGATTTCACTCCTCCGGAGTGTTCATTTTTCACAAATAATAACCTTTCCGGGAGATGTTTTTTTTCATGAAGGACCATTTCGCCACCGCATTGCCTTTGCCTTTTGCTGCATCCTGCCTCCTGCTGCTATTTACTCTTGTCCTCGTCTTTGTCCTTGTTCTTGTTCTTGTCCTTGTCCTCTTGTCAGGCCTTCTACCACGACTACAATTTCACCTTTGGGAGGAGTTTCTGTGAAATGGGCTGTAACTTCGGCAATAGTTCCCCTGACATTTTCACCGAACATTTTGCTGAGTTCCCTGCAGACACAGCATTTCCGTTCACTTCCGAAGGTTTCTGCCAGTTCATCGAGCAGACGGAGGAGCCGGAAAGGAGATTCGTAAAAAAGGATGGTTCTTGGTTCATCCTGCAGAGACATGAGTCTCTTTTTCCTGCCTTTTTTTTGAGGGAGAAAACCTTCAAAGACAAACCTGTCGGACGGAAATCCCGAATTGACCAGGGCAGGTACAAACGCAGTTGCCCCGGGAAGGCAATCAACATCAATCCCATTTTCGACACAGGCGTGCACCAGCAGGTAACCCGGATCAGAAATTCCCGGAGTTCCGGCGTCAGATATCAGGGCTGCAGACAATCCCCCGGCGATTTTTGAAACGATCGAATTCACGGTCGAATGTTCATTGAATTTGTGGTGTGCCACCATCCTGTTCCGGATGCCGTAATGGTCGAGCAACCTGGAAGAAATCCGGGTATCTTCAGCCAGGATCAGGTCGGCATCCTTCAGAATCCGTACTGCCCTGAAGGTCATGTCTTCCAAATTGCCCACCGGGGTCGGAACAATATATAATTTTCCTTTCTGATCCATCGCGGTTAAATTCTGGGGCTTGCCGGCACCTTTGATTTACTGTCTGATAAACCTTCGTTTTACAAGGTCAATGAATTTGAGGCTAGTTTCACTCTTTTTCCAACCCCAATGGTCCCTGAGAAATGCAGCTGCTTCATGAATCGAATCCATCGCATCGATTTTCCGGATGGTCTCATTGTATTCATCGGCATTTCCATCAAACAATTCGCGGATGAATAGGAATTTGTCGTTGGTGGTGATTGCATTTCCTAGATTGCTCACAGGCAGGTGTGAAAACCTGGAATCGGATTTGCTTTTTTCAAGCAGCAGGTCATTGACAGACTTCCCTGCGACAAATTTTTCTCCAAGGATTTGTTTTTCAGGATGTAATTCCTTCTTCTCATGTGATTCGAGCTCATCATGTAGTTGAAAATCAGCATCCTGCGACGGTTTTTCTGCAGGAATGTCCGGTTTTTCATCTTTTGATTGAATGTCGGGGGTTGATTTTTCTTCTTCCCGGACGGGAATCACGGTTTGTTTTTCCTGCCGGGAATGATGGGGGACCGGTTCAGCTTTTTTATCCGGCACAATGCTGTTCTGTATCCGCTGGGCAGGCCGGAAAATACCGGAGGGATGTTCCTCTTCTTCTGCTGCCACTTCCAGCAAATGCCTGTTCCCGGCGATTTTAGTGAGAAGCAACTCCCGGTCCATCCGGTCGTATTCAGCAGGCAGGCTCAACTCCCCTA
>CAYNBE010000154.1:0-9104 GCA_964395045.1 uncultured Prolixibacteraceae bacterium
ACCGGTACTGATTCAGTGAAATATGATGCACTCCCCCGGTATTTTGGAAAGGGAGGAATTATTCCGGCCTGGGTGGCGGATGCCGACTTCAAAACACCCGATTTTATCCTGTCAGCCATCAGGGGGCGACTTGATCACGAAATTCTGGGATATACATTCTGGAATGAATCCATCTCCGATGCGATTGTGAAATGGGTAAAAAGACACCATTACTGGGATATCGAAAAAGAGTGGATTCTCTTCACTCCCGGGGTGGTTTCAGCACTTTCAATTGCCGTCATGACCTTTACTGCTCCAGGGGATAAAGTGGTCGTACAACCGCCTGTCTATTTCCCCTTTTTCGGATGTATCAGGGGACAGAGCCGGACGGTGGTAGAAAATCCTTTACAAATCATCGGATCACGTCTTCATTTCGATTTGGATAACCTGAAGAAAAAAACCAATGAGGGGTGCAAGATGCTGATCCTATGCAGTCCGCACAATCCAGGCGGGATGGTCTGGAAGCGGGATGAACTGGAAGCGTTAGCAGATATTTGCTCAGAAAAAAACATCCTTGTGGTTTCCGACGAAATCCATGCCGACCTTTTATTTTCCGGGCAAAAACATATTCCATGGGCGATGGTTTCGGAACAGGCAGCCAGGAACAGCATCGTCTGCATGGCTCCCAGCAAAACATTTAATATTGCAGGGCTGGCCACATCATTTGTCGTTATCCCCGATCCTGAACTCCGGAAATCATTCCGAAAATCGGTCCAGGTGCTGCACCTCGATGCGGGAAATATTGCAGGTATGGTTGCCATGCAGGAAGCTTACAACCATGGTGACGAATGGCTGGAACAAATGATGGAATATGTCGGGGAAAATTATAACTTCCTAGAAACTTTCCTGGCAGCATTTCTTCCGAAGGTAAAGCCTATCCGGCCTGAGGCTACATTTCTGGTATGGCTTGATTTCAGGGAATACGGTTTGAGCGACACCGAACTGACCAACCTTCTTGTCATGAAAGCAGGAGTCGCCCTGAACAACGGGGCACGTTTCGGAACTGGAGGAGAAGGATTTCAGCGCATCAACATCGGATGTCCGAGAAAAATCCTGAGAGAAGTCCTGGAGAGAATATATGAAGTTTTTGCACCTCTCTGAAGATTTTCTTTTAAATCATTTACGGATTGCATAACAGAACGGTTAACAAACCTGATATGAAAATCAGCTGTATGATTCTGCTCTCCCTTGTTTTTGCCGTATCATGCAGAACTTTAGGAGAAGGTACCAATAATAATGGGAAACGTATTTCAAACCAGGTTTCCGGAAAGGAAATCACTGAAAAGCGCTGGAACCTCTCCCTGATAGGTGGGGAACCTGTCGACTGGAAGGGGGAAATAAACAGACAACCACATATCGTTTTGACAAAAGTGGATAAAAAGTTTTTCGGAAGCGGGGGATGCAACAGCCTGTCAGGGAGTTATAACTTACGAAAAGGAGGCAGCATTTCATTCATCCGGATCGGAAGTACCAAAATGGCTTGTCTGCAAATGAACCCCGAAAAACAGCTTCTGGAGGTACTTTTAAAAACGGACAGGTATATCACTGATGGTCTTATCCTTGAGTTGTACAGTAAAGATGTACTGCTAGCCCGTTTTGTGGCAACAGGCCCGGAATGACAGGAATTTTCAGGCAATGGGAAAGAATATCACCCGCCGTAATAATTAGCCCGAATCCAATCGATAGCTTCCCTGGTATCCAGGTCGTTCATGCAGCGGAAATGCTTCTGGGGACAACTTTTAAATCCCAGTTTCGAACAGGGACGGCATTTGAGCCCATCCACCTCGAGTATCCGGGACGAAGGATGGGGAAAATAAGGGTACATGCCAAACCGGGGAACCGTGTTGCCCCAGAATGAGAGAATTTTTTTTCCGAACGCTGCTGCAATATGCATCATGCCGGTGTCGTTGGTCAGCACAAGCTTTGCATTTTTAACAATACTTGCCGAACCATTGATATTGGTCTTCCCTGCAAGATTGAGGACTTTGTCTCCTGCCATTTTTTCGATCTGGTCACCGGTGGAAGCTTCTTCCTCCCCGCCGATCAATATGAAGGGATATCCGGAGTTTTGGCAGATTTCCACTACCTTTCCGGCAGGTAACCTCTTGGTAGTATAGGTTCCTCCTATGATGAACGCAATATACCCGTCCCTGAAAAGAGGAGGCAGATTCCCCTGGTACTCCTGCCCTTCGGGGATGAAATAATCAAGTCCCTGCCCATCGTAAACCACATTGAAAAAAGATACGGTATCCAGATAACGCTCCACCACATGGTTTTCAGGTAGCCGGTCAATTTTCACATTTACCAGCAACCATTTCCTGAAATTCAGCTTGTTGATGGAAACCGAAGGTACCCTGATGGCATTTTTAATCCTGCAACTTCTGATGTTTTGATGAAGGTCAATGACATAATCGAAATTTTCCTCCCTGAGGATTCTCACCATTTCGTTGAAATGGTCATTGAGAAAGTGAAGTTTGTCAATATAAGGACTGGCTTCCAGTAGGTCGCGGTATTTTGCTTTGGTTACAAAATGAATTTCGGCTTCCTCCACCTGGTTCTTGAGGCAACGCAACAATGGTGACGTCAGTACGATATCGCCAATCGAACTAAAGCGTATGACCAAATACTTCTTTTTCATGAAAGTCTTCCTGCATCAGCGAGTCCGGCAAATCGGCTTTATTTCGAAAGAAATTTCACATCCGGTCAGCCAGGATCACTATCCGGTTTTTTCTGCATTCCATGACACCTCCGCCTATCGGTATTGTAATTTCTTTTCCCTCTGAATCGATTAGCCTGATAACGCCTTTTTCAAGGGTAGAAACAATATCAGCGTGGTGGGCCAGTATCTCAAATGAACTCTTGCTGCCGGGAAGTTGCACAAGCTTTACTTCCCCAGCATATAGTTTTTTTTCGGGAGTGATGATTTCGAGAAACATGACCACTAATTTAAATTGTCGACATTCCTTCGCTATTGCTCGGCAAGCAACCTTTCTCCCTTTGCTATTGCCTGTTCAATGGTTCCCACCATATTAAATGCAGTTTCAGGATACTGGTCGCATTCACCATCCAGAATCAAATTAAATCCCCTGATGATATCTTTTATCCCCACCAATTCGCCCGGTATTCCTGTGAATTGTTCAGCAACAAACATCGGTTGCGATAAAAATCTCTGCACCCTGCGGGCCCTGTGAACTACCTGCTTATCCTCTTCCGAAAGTTCTTCCATTCCCAGGATCGCAATAATATCCTGCAATTCTTTGTAACGTTGCAAAATCTGAATAACCCGTTGAGCACAGCGGTAATGTTCTTCTCCGACAATGTCGGCAGTAAGAATTCTGGAGGTGGAATCGAGCGGATCGATGGCAGGGTAAATTCCAAGTTCCGTAATTTTCCGGTTCAGGACCGTTGTGGCATCAAGATGTGCAAAAGTAGTGGCCGGAGCAGGATCGGTAAGGTCGTCGGCGGGCACATAAACTGCCTGCACCGAAGTGATGGATCCGGTTTTTGTGGAAGTGATGCGTTCCTGCATGGTTCCCATTTCCGTAGCCAGAGTGGGTTGATATCCCACAGCAGAAGGCATACGGCCTAGAAGGGCTGATACTTCCGATCCGGCCTGTGTGAAACGGAATATATTGTCGATAAAGAACAGGATGTCCCTTCCTCCCGAACCATCCCCGTCGCGAAGGCTTTCCGCAATAGTCAACCCCGAAAGGGCAACTCTGAATCTGGCGCCGGGAGGCTCGTTCATCTGGCCAAAAACAAGGGCAAGCTTTGACTTTTTTACTGCCTCCGGATCAACTTTTGACAAATCCCAGCTTCCAGCTTCCATCGACTTTTTAAACTCTTCTCCGTAATTTACAATATCGGCTTCAATCATTTCACGTAGAAGATCGTTTCCTTCCCGGGTCCGTTCGCCCACTCCGGCAAAAACGGACAATCCGTGATGCGCTAGTGCAATGTTGTTGATCAGTTCCTGGATAAGAACCGTTTTGCCTACGCCGGCCCCACCGAACAAACCTATTTTTCCCCCTTTTGCATAAGGTTCTATCAGGTCAATGACTTTTATCCCGGTATACAAAACCTGAGTTTCTGTTGTCAGCTGCTCATATTTGGGAGGTTCATGATGTATCTCAAGCCCATCTTTCGGCAGTGCTCCCAATCCATCGACCGGATCCCCGGTAACATTCAGCAATCGGCCAAGGGAGACCTCCCCTTTGGGCATCCTGATCGGACTGCCTGTAGGGATCACTTCCATTCCGCGCCTGATTCCATCGGTCGAGTCCATGGCAATGCACCGGATCGTGTTCTCTCCGATATGTTGCTGACATTCAACTACCAGCTTCCCCTCACCATGAAATATCTCCAGTGAATCATTTATTTTTGGCATTTCACTGTCTTCATTCTCAAAACTAACATCGATGACAGGCCCGATCACCTGTACCACATATCCGGATTTCTGATCCATTTTGCTATTCTGATTTTCGGAAAATGATGAATAAAGAAACAAATGTAATGGTTTAAGTCAAAATCTATACCCTGTTCTCTTTCTTTTTCAGCTTTGACGGCCTGGAAGCGCCTCAACCAGGTTAAGCAAAGGTTTCTTTCGTTTGGTAGAAACACCAAGGCATTCGATCAGTTTTACCGTTTCTCCGAAATAGTATTGTATCTTATTTTCCGTCAGCTCCTTAATACCAAGTTGGGTAAAAATTTCCCTAAATGCACCGATTTTCTCTTCTCTCCCGAACAAAGGGCGTTTGATCCATGATTCCAGTTCGTTTCTTTGCCCGGGACTGGCAAGCAGCAAAGCCTGAACCAACAGGTAGGTTTTTTTATTTGAAACGATATCCCCGCCTGTTTTTTTCCCGAAAACCTCATCTGCACCGAAAGTATCGAGAAGGTCATCCTGGAGCTGAAAAGCAAGGCCCAGGTTGATCCCGGCATTATACAACACTTCAGCCTGGCTTTCGGAACATCCTCCGAGCAGCCCCCCTGACTTTAATGCACATGCAAGAAGAACAGCGCTTTTAAGCCTGATCATTTCCAGATACTCATCAGGCGATACCTCCATGCTGTTTTCAAAATCCATATCCATTTGCTGACCTTCACATACCCCGATGGCAGTCTCCGTAAAAAGGGAAAGGACATTATCAAGCCGTTCGGTTCTGCATTGGAGCAAATAACGATATGCCAGAAAAGCCATGGCATCGCCCGAAAGAATGGCGTTGTTTTCGCTGAAACGAATATGAACAGATGGTCGGTTCCTCCGTACTTCTGCCTTGTCCATAATATCGTCATGAAGAAGGGTGAAATTATGAAAGATTTCCAACGCCAAGGCTGCAGGAATGGCCTCCTCCGGTTTGTCGCCAAACAAACTGTACCCTGCCAGAACGAGCATGGGCCGTAAACGTTTTCCCCCCGCCTGCAGGGAATAGGAAATGGGGCGGTACAGACCGACAGGTACGGATGAATCCATCATTTCGTGAACACGACGTACGGCATCATCAATTATTTCCTGGAGATGGCATATCTTGTTCATAATCCGGAAGTTGACAAATCCTTCTTGCTTTCTTCATCCAGTTTTTTTACTTCATCATCCCCGTCCACGATTGGGAGCAGCGGAGCTTCAAAACCTTCCCGGAGGGTCAGTTTTTCAGTACCGGAAAGAAGCGAAGGTAGCAGGATCAGGTTGGAGGTCACCGCTATCAGCAACGTCAGCGATACCAGCACCCCCATGGCTTGCGTTCCTCCGAAACTGGAAAGGCTGAAAATCCCGAAACCAAAAAAGAGGACAGCGGCCGTGTAAATCATACCCACCCCCGTCTCCCTGAGGGCAAGAACCACCGAGCGACGGATGTCCCAACCGGTCATTCTGAGCTCAAACCTGTATTTTGTGAGAAACTGAATGGTACTGTCGACCGAAATGCCAAAGGCCACGCTGAAAACCAGCATGGTGGAAGCTTTGATTGGAATTCCGGTAAAACCCATGACCGCAGCAGTAAGGACCAGAGGAATCAGGTTGGGAATCAGTGAAATAATAACCATCCTCGCTGATGAAAACATGAGGATCATGAAAAACGATATCAGAAAAATTGCAAGGGCAACACTGGTAAAAAGGTTGTGCAGCAAATACTGTGTACCTCTGAAAAAGGTAACACTTGAACCAGTCGCAACAATTTTGTACTCATCGGATGTGAATACTGAATCAATTTCGTTTCTAACCTGGTCGTACAGCTCTGCCATCTTTTTGGTCCCGACATCTTTTGTCCGGTAACTAATCCGCGTAATTTGTTTTGTGCTGTCCCAGAATGAATGAAGCATGTTTTCCTGTCCTTTCCCTTTCATGGCATAGGCAAGGATGAAATTCTTCTCATAACTGTTTGGTAATGAAAAATAGGCAGGATCGCCATTGTAAAATGCCTGCTTGGCAAATTTGAGGACATTAAGCAGCGACAGGGAAGCAGAAAGCTCGGGGTACGACGAAAGCCGCTGTTCCAGTTCATCGATCCTGGCAAATGTGGATAGCTGCAAAACTCCGTTGGGTTTTTTCGTATCAACAATGATCTCAAACGGCATCAGACCCTGGAAGTTCTGTTCAAAAAACTTTAGATCCTTGTATATCGTCTCTTTTCTGGAAATGTCATCCACCATGTAACCCGAACTTTTAATCCGGGTTGCACCGTAAATCCCGGTTACAACCAATAAACCCGTCACAATATATACTACTTTCCTCCTTAATTTTGTCACAAGGATCAATCTATCGATGATCCGGGTCATAAAACGGTTGTCAAGATATTTCAGATGTCTTGCTTTTGGTGGCTCTACGTATGAATAAACAATCGGGATCAAAAGGAGGGTCAGCGCGAATAAACAGATGATATTCAACGAAGTAATGATCCCGAATTCTATCATCATCTGACTTTTGGTGATGATGTTGGTTCCGAACCCGGCGGCAGCGGTTAAATTGGTCATAAACGTAGCTGTGCCAATCCTGATAATCACCCGCTGCAGTGCTTTTATCTTGTTTCCGTACTGGGCAAATTCAAAATTGTATTTGTTCAGCATGTAAATGGAGTTCTCAATGCCGATGATAATCAGGATGGCCGGCATCATCCCTGTAAGTATCGTGATCTTGAAACCGAACAAGGATAACATCCCCAGAGCCCAGACCACCTGAACCAGCACAATGCAGATGGGAATCACCACTGCTTTTACCGATCTGAAAAAAACATACAGGAACACCACACACATAACCACTGCCAGGATGCTGAAGAGGTATATCTCCCGCTTGATCTTCAGGGAGGTCATCACCCGGATATAAGGCAATCCCGAATAATGGAGCTTAACCTTGTTTGTCCTTTCAAATTGATTGGCTATCCTTTTGATCGATTTCACCATCTCCTCCCTTGCCCTGCTGTGCATTCTGTCTTTGTTGACCGTGATTACCAGGAGGAAAGTATGGGTTGAATCATTGTATATGAAATTCCGGTAAAAAGGCAGGTTATAAAAACGGGCAGTAAGAGAATCGAGTTCAACCTGTGTCGGAATAACAGTTGGAAAAACAGGACGGATCAGAAACCTCTTTTCAACGGTATCTCTCAAAAGGTCATACGAATTGGGTACCGAAAGCAGGTTTTCAACCCCTTCCACATTCCTGAGGTCATTGCAAAGGTTCCTCCATTTATTGAAATGATCCAGTTCAAAAAAAGATGAATCCTGGATAGCGAGCATAATCAGATTTCCTTCTTCTCCGAAGATGCGGACAAAATCCTGGTAATCCTGATATGCCTGGTCCTTTTGTGGCAAAAGCGATGCATATTCATACGACATCTCCACGTTTCGGGCATGATAACCGAAGAAGATTGTAAGTGCTATCAGAATTCCCAGAAGGACGGTTTTATTCCGGAGGATAATACGGGAGACCTTGATCCACATAAAGTATGTTCAAAAATCATGGGCGAAAATACCATATTTATCTGATTCACGAAATTTTTTTATCTCTCCGTCGACCTTATGGTGTTTTTTGACAAACCGAGAAAAAGAATTTTTTATAAACCAAATCATTTTGAGTAAATTTACTCATGATTTTAAGTGAAAAATTGATATTGTTTGAACATAGTTAAAAAAAACACCGCCTGTGAAGGCAGTGTTTTGGTAGCCCCACCGGGAATCGAACCTGGATTTACGGTTTAGGAAACCGCCGTTCTATCCGTTGAACTATGAGGCCTTTGATAAGTCGTGCAAAAATAGAAAAATAAGTCATTGCAGCAAAAATTTTGTCATTTCAACTTTTTGAGTCCTCAACTGTTATTTAAACAAAACCATGAACAGAAGAATATTTTTAGGAACGGGACTTACGGCAGCTGCGGTTGCGGCTGCGCCAGTTCTGGCCGGCGATCAAAAAAAGACTTTTGAAGTTGAACGTCCGTCAGGCAATCTTCCTTTCAATCCCCGTACCTTCAGGGCAATGCCGACCCGTTCGTTCGGAAAAACCGGTTATAAAACCGGAATTCTTAGCCTGGGCGGTCAGGCAACTCTTGAGATAGCAGGAATGGAAGAAGAGTCGGAAAAAATCATCCACCGGGCCATTGATCTGGGAATCAACTACATTGATACAGCTTCCTCTTATGGCAGAGGTGTCAGTCAGCTGAACATCGGAAGGGTAATGAAAACGCGAAGGAATGAAGTATTTCTAGCGACCAAAACACACGACCGCACATACGACGGTTCGATGCGTCTTCTCCAGGAGAGCCTAAAAAACCTACAGACCGATCACCTTAACCTCTGGCAATTGCATAACATACAACACCCGTCACAGATCGATCAGATTTTTGCTCCCGACGGCGCGATCAAAGCACTGGAAAAAGCAAAATCGGAAGGGGTCGTTCAATTTGTAGGAATAACCGGTCATTTTGAACCTCTGGTTTTGCTGGACGCAATCCGGCGGTATCCCTTCGATGCTATCCTTATGGCCCTTAATGCCGCAGACGTACACTATCTCAGCTTCATTAAATATCACTACTGTCCGACTAAATAAAAAGTAGGGGTTACTCCCCAGAGGTTTCACC